>CAMDRP010000128.1 GCA_945906965.1 Opitutus sp. GAS368
CACCAAGAACGCCACGACGATGACCACCGTCGACGACACCGGCCGCGCCGGTAAAACGAAGCGCCAGGCCGAACCCGATCAAGGCTCAATCATCATCGGCACCGAGGGCGTGCTCCTCGTCCCGCACATCGCCACGCCGAAACTTTTCCCCGAGGTAAAGTTCGCCGACTACAAAATTCCCGAGATCGCCGGCACGCACCATTGGAGCGATTGGGCCGAAGCCATCGTCGGAGGCCCCGGCAAACCGCTCGCGTCGTTTGATTACTCCGGCCCACTCACGGAAGCCGTTCTCCTCGGCAGCGTCGCCGTGCGCTTCCCGCAGACAACACTCCAATGGAACGCTGCTAAGCTGCAATTCGAAAACGAAAAAGCCGCCAACGCCCACGTCCGCCGCACCTACCGCAAGGGCTGGGCCATCGCCGGATTATAAAAAGATAACTATCGCGCGCTTCACCTGCCGAAGCGCGCGATGGGCGTTAGCGCGTGAGCCGCACTTCCGTCGTACGCGCCCAGTCAATTGGCGGCACCGATTTAAATCCGGGCGCCGCGAGCGTGAAGAGCCCGTTGGTCTCGCCGGAAATTTTGCGTACAACGATCTCCTCAGCGCTCGCGCTCACCGCGAGCACAAGGCCTTTGACGCGAATCCGGTCGATCGTGAGCGAAGGAAAATCTTTGGGCAGCTTGGGATCGATGACGCATCCGTCCACCGTGGGCGCGAAGCCCAGAAATCCGCGCAACATAATCTGCGGCACGAGTAACGATTCAAAAAATTCCCGATCGAGCCCGAGGCCACCAGCCGCACCGTCGCCTTGGAGCGCGGCGCCTTGTTTTTTGTAGTACGCGCGGTAGCCGCCACCGGCCTGAACGTCGTCGAACCACGTCGTGATTTCTCGCAAGCGCGCCCAAGCCACATCGGGTCCAGCGACTTTCAGCCGTGCGCTCAAATCCATAAACGACCAACCCAACACCGCCCCGCCGTCCTGCACTTGTCCGCCAAAGGGAATCGTTTCGGGCCTCGACCAACCCCAGAAGTAGTACTCGACGTTGCGCCGCGTCGTGCTGCGCGGGCCAAAACGAAAACGATAAATATCCGCTCCAGTCGAGGTATCGCCCGCCACCATGCGTTTACCGTCGAGCCAATCTAAAATCGTCCGGGCGTGCGCGTCGGTCGCAAAACCGTAGTGAATCGCATCTGTATTAAGAAACGTGAATCCGTAGTCATGACGTTCGCCGTTTGCATCCGGCCCCGCGACGAAACGCCCCGTCTCGTCGCTCCAGAAAATCCGGTTGCCCTCCGCTTTTACGGCGGCCGCGTGTGCCTCTAGATCCGCCGGATCAAAGCGCTCGATTTCATTCGAAAATTTCCATTCAGGATGGCGAGCGATATCGCGTTCCAACGCCGCCATTCGCACCAGCGTATCGTAATAGCGAATCGTCGCGTAGCTGTCTTTGTGGCCGAAGGGTAAAAGATCCCAGTAGTTATTACCTACGCCCGTGCCATGCAGAATGGTTTTAGAGCCATCGGCTTTAAGCACGAGTCCGGAAGTCCCTTCGTGACCGACCCAAGTCGTGAGTACGCAGTTGTTTTCACGGGTACGAAATTCCGACTGCGCAAACCGCAACGCTCGGCGCAGACGCGGCAACTCAGCCCGCATAAACTCGAGGTCACCCGTCCACAAAAACACATCGATCGCGCCGCGGATGTAATCGAAATTGTTGATATTATGCCGTGTGTCGTACTGCGAAAACAGGGCCTGCACCACGACCTCGGCGCCGGGTGCGGCATTGTCGAAATTCAAACGTAGCCGCGTGATTTTACCCTGCCAAAGAGGATGTCGATATAGCGGCAACATCTCGATGGCGACGGTTCCCGCCGGACCGGCCGGCAACGGTATCGGAATCCGGCGCGCGGCCGTAAAACCTGACTGCTCTTCTGTTTCCCACTCAAGCGAGGGTTGCGCGGTACCGAGGTTTTTTGCCGACCAGCGCAGTTGCATGAAAGGTGACACGCGCGGATCAATCACGCCCAGCACCACCGTGGCCGAAGCCTGCGCACTCGACAAGGCGAGCTGCCAACCCGTCTCGTTGATGCCGCGATCTTCGGCGCCGACGAGCGTCCAGCCCTCGGCTTTAGTCGCCACCGGCGCTCCCTTGGTCAACACGGCCGACTTAGTCCCTTCCGCCGAAAAATGCACCCCCGCCGCACCAGGACTGCCGATCCAATACGGAAACGGCCAACCTAAGATATGCCCAATGCCCTCGTGCTGGTGCGTGGCAACGTAGCCCTCGGCGTCGATGATCTTGTGATTAAACGAATTCTTCAGTCGCTGCGTAATCGTGACTTTTCCATCACAGACCAAAATTCCGGCCGTATCCGCCCACAAACACGCGCCCGAGAGCCACTCATCCCACAACGTGCAAAGCCCAGCCGCTGGGTCGCGGTGCGGATAATCAAGCCACACTGGTGGATAATGCAGTCGGTGCATCGCATTGAGCGCATGCATCGCTGGCTCCTGTCCGGGCACGATAAAACGCGGAAAATTTTCCGCCGGGGCCAGCGTCTGCGCGTTCGTCAAAACGCTTTCGTTCGCGAAGAGCGCTCCGCCCAAAGCGAAAATTAAAAAAGTGGAAACTGAAACGACAGCAGGAGATTTCATGGGGTACCGGCCAACCTTACAGAATTTTCGGCCTCCGCCGAGCCCGCGAAGCCATTTATTTACGCAAAATGCCGCATCACTCCGAGCGCGGTGCCGGAACTCGCAGCAATTTCTCCCGCGCCACCAGATAAAGAAATCCGATAAGCAACGCGAAGGGCACCAGCGACAACAAATCAGCATTAGAACCAGCGAAGAACGGATTGCTCGTCTCCGCCCATTTCTGCAACTTCGCATCCGTGTCGCTTAGCACGCCAGCGAGGAACGCGATCACGATACCCGCAATCGCACCGCCCGCGATGTAGCCCGAAGCCAGTAACACGCCCGGGCTCTTGTCCGTCTCGGCGACGAATTGCTCTTCGCTCATCTGGGCATAGCCGGCCTTCTTCCGCATCGCGCGGTCCACCAGCCAGCGGATCGCACCGCCGACGAAAAGCGGCGCCGACGAAGAAATCGGTAGATAAACACCGACCGCAAACACCAGCGAAGGCACGCCGCATAACTCCAAAGTGACCGCGATCATGACGCCGAGCAGCACGAGCGCCCACGGCAATTTCCGATCGAGGATGCCCTTGATGATGTAAGAAACGAGCGTGGCTTTTGGCGCGTCGAATTTTCGCACCGTCGAGCCATCGGGCCGCTCGGTAAACTGACCATTGATGCCGGGATCGACGAGCCACACGGCTTTGCCGGCGTCGTTCACCAGATAGCGACCTGCGGGACCACCAGCAGTATCGGTTTTTTGCCACACGTGATACGTCGCCGCATCCTCGCGCGCCTGCGGGCCGCGGAGCGGCTCACGTTTTTCTAGTTTCGCCACATCGGTGATGAGACCCGCGGGAGCAACTTTCGCCGCGGGCACATAGACCGTCGCGGTGTTATTCAACGTCATCAAAATCGGACCTAGGAAAATCGCCGAGCCCAACGCGCCGAGCAGAATCGCGATCTGCATGAGCTTCGGCGTGGCACCAAGGAGGAACCCAGTTTTCAAATCCTGCGACGTCGTGCCACCGTTGGAGGAAGCGATGCAAACGATCGCGCCCACGGACAACGCGGTCACGTAGTAGGTGCCGCCCGTCCAGCCCACGAGGAGAAACACCAAGCACGTGAGCAACAAAGTCGCCACGGTCATGCCGGAAATGGGATTCGACGTCGAACCGACTTCGCCCGTGATGCGCGATGACACTGTCACAAAGAGAAATCCGAACGTCAAAATCATGAGCGCGCCGAGGAAATTCATGTGCAACGACGGCGCGAGCATGATGCCAGCGAGCAACAACACGCAGCCGACGCCGACAAATTTCATCGAGAGATCGCGGTCCGTGCGCAGAGCGCTGACCGTTTCGGCCTCGGCGCCCTCGCGCTTGAGCAGGCCGATGTCGTGGAGTCCGCCCTTCACGCCGTGAAGAATCGTAGGCATAGCGCGAAAGAGACTGATGATACCACCCGCCGCTACCGCGCCAGCGCCGATGTAGAGTACGTAGGCGCTGCGTATCGCGTGCGGCGACATTTCCGAAATCAGCTGCGTGCCTGGCGCCAGCGGGGCGCTAAGGTGATCGCCGAAAAATTTGATCAAGGGAATCAGCACGAGATAAGCGAGCACGCCGCCCGCCATCGTGATCGAGGCCACGCGTGGCCCGATGATGTAGCCGACGCCGAGCAACTCCGGCGAAATTTCCATACTCACGGAACCCGCCTTGAGCGGCGCGCCGAAGACTTTTTCAGGCGCGTCCTTCCAGCCTTTGAAGGCGATATTGAGCGTCTTGTAGAGTAGCCCTAGCCCGAAGCCCGTGAAGATGATTTTCGCACCGGGCGATTGTCCGAGCCCCGCTGCCTTGGCGGCCTTCATTTCGGCTTGGGCGGAAGGCGAAGCGAGCGCGCGATCTTCGGCGTTGGCGCCGGCTTTGAGCACGGCGGCGCAGGCGGTGCCTTCGGGATATTTCAACACACCATGTTCTTTGACGATCAACGCGCGGCGGAGCGGGATCATCATGAGAATACCGAGCAGGCCACCAAGCACGGCGACCAACATGACGCGTGTGAGTTCGAGATCGAACCCGAGAATCAAAATCGCCGGCATCGTCACACCGACGCCAAACGCGATCGACTCACCCGCCGAGCCGGCTGTCTGCGTGATGTTATTTTCCAAGATCGTCGAATCGCGCACGCCGAACTTCGACATCATGCGAAACAACGCTAGCGAGATCACCGCGACGGGGATCGATGCGCTCACGGTGATGCCGACTTTCAAAACGAGATACAGCGAAGACGCGCCGAATATCGTGCCAAGGATGACGCCGGTGATCACCGCGCGCGCCGTAAACTCGCGCATGACGACCGAGGGTAGGATAAACGGTTCGTGCGACTTAGGGCCAGATTGAGATGCCATAGGGTAATTGGGTTGCGCCGACGATGGCGGAGTCTGTTTCACCAGCGAGCCGTTATTTGCGAGTATGCACTGGCCACTCGCCTCGGACGCCAACTAAGTTTCGAGCACCTCTTTTTCATGAAATACTCTACGCACATCGAGAACCCTGACGTTGTTTTGATAGGCAGCGGCATCATGTCCGCCAATCTCGCCGCCCTACTCAAACGCCTCGATCCTAGCCTTACGATCCAAGTCTACGAAGTGACCGAAGATCTCGCGCAGGAAAGCTCCAACGGTTGGAACAACGCCGGCACCGGCCACGCCGGCATCTGCGAGCTCAGTTACACGCCCAACCGCGAACCTGACGGCTCGGTCAACGTCAGCAACGCGATCAAAATTTTTGAGCAGTTTGAATACTCGAAGCAGTTTTGGAGCTACGCCGTCGCTCAAGGCATGATCGATCAGCCCAAGGAGTTCATCAACCCGGTTCAACACCTCAGCTTTGTCCACGGGCAGGATCAGGTGGATTATCTCAAGGCTCGCCACGTCGGCCTCGCGGCGCACCACTTTTTTCGGTCAATGGAGTACACGACCGATCGTGCGATCATCGGCCGCTGGGCTCCGTTGCTCACTGAGCAGCGTGCAGAGGTGCCCATTGCCGCGACCAAGATGGACTCAGGCACCGACGTAAATTTCGGCAACATCGCCGGCAAACTCTTCGCCTGGCTCTCGCGCCAACCCGGTTGCGGCATCGCGAGCCACCACCGCGTCACCGATCTCAAAAAAGTTGCCGGCGGCTGGGACGTGAGCATCCGTGATCTCGGCACCGGCAGCACGCGCCACAACCGCGCCAAGTTCGTCTTCGTCGGCGCCGGTGGCGGCAGCCTGCATCTCCTGCAAAAATCCGGCATCCCTGAAGCGCGCGGCCTCGGCGGGTTCCCCATCGGCGGCCAATGGCTCGTCTGTGAAAACCCCGCCATCGTCGCCCGCCACCAAGCCAAGGTCTACGGCCAAGCCCTCGACGCCGCGCCCACGATGGCCGTACCGCACCTCGATTCCCGCATCCTCGACGGCAAAAAAACACTCCTCTTCGGTCCCTTCGCCGCGTGGACGACCAAATTCCTTCATCGCAAAGGCAGCATCTGGGACCTCCCTGGCTCCGTTCGTCTCCACAATCTCACCACGCTGCTCAAAATCGGCGCGAGCAATCTTCCGCTCGTGCGCTACCTCGTCCAACAGGGCACCCAAAGCATGGCCGACCGCATGGCGGTGCTGCACATTTTTTATCCCGCCGCCCAAGCCTCCGACTGGAAGCTCATCGACGCCGGCATCCGCGTCCAAGCGATCAAGAAAACCGACGGCGAGGCCGGCATCGTCCACTACGGTACCGAGGTCATCACCGATTCTGAGCGCACGATCTCCGCGCTCCTTGGCGCTTCGCCTGGGGCCTCCGTGTGCGTCCACATTGTGCTCGAGGTGATTAAGAAATGTTTCCCCGACTTGGTTAACTCGCCCGCCGGCCAAGCGCGCCTCAAAGAGATGATCCCAACCTTCGACGTGGACATTAAACTCCCGGAAAACGCCGCGTTCTTCCAAGCCCACAGCGACCAAGCCGAGAAAACCCTCCAGCTCGTCTAAACCTTCGCGCCTTTTCGCCATGCCCACGATCTACACCGCCGCCGTCGATTTCGGCGCCACCAGCGGCCGCGTCATCCTCGGTGCTTGGTCCAAAAACCGTCTCACGCTCAAAGAAGTTCACCGCTTCCCCAACACCTTTCGCACGCTCGCCGGCCACGATTATTGGGACATCGGCACACTCTGGCACGAAGCGCAGACCGGCCTGCGCAAAGCTGTCGCCGCCCTCCCCCGCGGCGCGAAAATCGCCTCCGTCGGCGTCGACGTCTGGGGCGTGGACTTCGCCCTCGTCAACGACGCCGGTCGCCTTGTCTTCCCGATTCACGCTTACCGCGACGCCCGCACCCAGCCCGGCCTCAAGCGCCTCGCTCACACCCGCGCCGCGCTCGAACGCATCTACGCCGCCACCGGTATTCCCAACGTCTTTTACAATTCCTCGCTCCAACTCGAGGAAACCGTCGCCTCCTGTCCCGCGATCACCGATCT
>CAMDRP010000129.1 GCA_945906965.1 Opitutus sp. GAS368
TGCGTGTAGATTTCATTCACGCGTCGCAGATAGCGGAATTGATCCGGCATGGAGCGCGGCGGAGAGGGAAAATGCGCCAGCACGTCAGACCGCATTCGCGACCACATCGCTCCGATCCGTCCCGCGTAGGGAGACGGCAAGACTGCCCCAACCGGCAGCCGGGCCGGTTCTGCAAACGGATTCTGCGGTTTAATCGCGATCCCGGCGGCGAGAAGGTCTGCTTCCAAGCGGGTGGCTGATTCCGGCAAGCCGAGATGCCGCAAGCCACCGACCATACGGCCGGCCGCGGAGACATTCACCTCAGCGGCCAGCAAGACTCGGGCAAGCTCCTCGACCCGCACCATGCGTAGCGCGAGTTCCGCACTGGTGGGGGATAAGGTAAAATAACTCGGAGTCGTGCGAATCAGCGCGAGCGCCAGCGGCATGACTTGTACGCCTTGCTTAGTCTCCGTCGTCACGGGCAGACTCTTGCGGTTGGGATAAAGCAGAATGGAACTGTTGTTGGGCAGCTTGAGGGTAAAAACACCACCGCGGGCCGTCATCACAATCAACTGTTTCGGGATCTGCGTGCTCGCCGTCCAGAGGTCGAGAGAATGCTCCGGCGAAAGGCAGTAGCCCTGACCGTAGCGTTGCTGCAAATAGGCCGAGAGGAAGGCCCAGAAATGGAGATGCCAGAACGTGCTGTCACCCGGCCGTGCCTGCGGGGTGGTCAGGGCATACCAACCCTTGATGATCTCTACGAGAAACCCTCGTTGCCGCAAAAGCGCGCGTTCCCGCCGGGTAATTTGCGCCGTGCGGAGGATATGGGCGGGCGCCGCGCCCTGCGCCCGGCGCAGGGCGTCTGCGAGGTCCCGTTGGGGATTGGTCGGCATTGCTCCAAAGTGGAATACTTTGTTATCATGTCAAAAACTACTTTGGTATTACGCTAAATTTTACTTTGGTATTCTGCCGCTTCGCATCGGAGGCACCGGCAAGGAGGAACGCCGCAGGCGTAGTGTCCTTGCCGGCGCCGGAGAGGCTACAATTGAGGTTTGAAGGCGGCGCACTCGACCCCGGCCCGCAGAAACCGCTCCCGAACGATCCCTACAATGGCGCACCTGTTGTCAGTGGCGTTGTAAGTTGGGTATTTTTGGACCAACAAAAAACCCGTTAACCACTTAAGGCTAACGGGTTTTGAAACTGGCGGGATGGACGGGACTCGAACCCGCGACCTTCTGCGTGACAGGCAGACGCTCTAACCAGCTGAGCTACCACCCCGTGGAAACGGGAAAGAGTTCGAACCGTAGAATTCGACTTAGGCAAGTCAAGCGCCTGTTTTCGGTCCAAGAAAAAGAACTCTGGGGTTGGCCGTGCGCTCAATAATGCCACGTCGCCGGTTTGGCACTGGCCGGAGCCCGCGCGGCGATGTGTCGGTCGATTTCGCGGAGCAATTCGACGTTGGTCATCGGCTGCCAACCATGACGCGAGGACGGTGGCCCATAGTGAAACGAGCCGGTATCGTGGGGATTTTGCGTGGTTTGCATGAACTCGTCGAGCAAGCGCACGGCGAAGTTGGAATAAAAACTATCCACCGCCGCCGCGTAGACGTGGAGTTTTCCTGCAAGTTTCGAGCCGATCTGCGGCCACCGGCGGGACAGGTATTCGCGAAGATCGAAGTTGTTGGTTCGCATCGCCTCGACGACGGAGCGATCGATTTTTCCTGTATGTAAATCCCAGACGGGCAGGGGATAGCCGTCGGGACCAACGGAGGTGTGTTTCCACCATTCGAAACGACCTTCCTGCGTGCCGAGCACTGCGGCGCGTTGGCTACTACGGCGATTCATCGTCGCGCCACCTTCAAGGCCAGGCGTGGTTTTTTTCACAAAGGCGTTTTCTTCGGCGTAAATATTTACGCCACCGTAATAGAGCCGGAAATCCACGGGATCCGGCGAAAACGCCCACGCGCCGCCGAAGACCTCCGGATAATAAAGCTGCAACGCCAAGGAGCCCCAGCCCCCTGTGGAGCTACCGGTAAGTACGCGTGCGTATTCGGCTTTGATCATGCGAAACCGCGCCTCCAGCGCCGGCATCAATTCCTGTAAAATCGCGTCACCGTAGGGTCCGCAATTGGGCGAATTGACGCCGTAAGAATCGTCGAAATAGGGCGTGGGATGTTGAAACGTGACGAGAATCATCCGCGGAAAATCGGCGGATTGCCACGCTTCGGAAAATCCCGCGCCTTTATCAATTTGGCCTGTATCGCCGCTCGGGGCGCGTTTGCGGCTCGAGCCGGTTGAGCCTTCGCTCGTGACCGCGGGGTTAAATCCAAACGGTGCTGCGATGCTGAAATGATTTTGAATGTAAACGACCGGATAATGTACGTCCGGGTGTTGGTCGTAATCTTTAGGTAAAAGAATCGTGGCGCCGAGGTACATCGGGTGGCCCCAGAATTTGCTGAGCAAAGGACTTTGGAATTTAATGCGTTTCACCCAAGCCGTGTCGGCGGGCACTTCGATCGGAGGAATGATATTTTCCAGCGGAAGGACGATCGACGTAGGCGCTTCGGGCCCGATGTGAATTTTCTGCGGTGTGCTGAAGAGATTGCCCGGTGAGCGTGCGAAATTCTGTCCTTCCCACTGATCCATATGCGCCCAAATCACGTGGCCGTCGGCGCGGTTAAACTCTGTGAGCACGTTGAATACGGCCTGCACGTAATAGTCGCCGGGGGCGAGGTCGCGGAGGGTTTGCTCGGGAGCGCCGGCAGTCGTCAGCGGCACGAGCAGGCTTTGGCCGGCCTTCACGCCGTGCGTATCGAGGCCGAAGAGGCTGGTGTTAGATTGAAAGCGCGGCTCGGACTGTGCCGTCGGGGCAAAATAAATAAACAACCGGCCGGCCGTGACGCCGGTTGCCAACGTCTCCGGCAGTAATGCGGAAACTTGCAGCGCGATTTCGGGAGCCGCCGTTGGCGTAGCCGCTTTGCTAAAAAATGCAGATGCAAAAAAGACTCCAAGGGCAAAAACTAGGTGACGCCTCATGGGGCTTAGATTTCCGCAGCTAGAAACCCATAGCAACGGAGATTGCGGCTGCGTCTCAGTTCATCCCAAGAAGCGGAAAATATCAGAATTTTTCAATGCGCGGATTTGGTGGTAGCCGAATTTTTCGACTCTAGTGCTCGCACTTCGTCGCGCCAGTTATGCGCTTCTTTGAAGCTGAGGACCTCACGGATCTTGCGGTTGGAGAGAGGCGCTTCATCGCCCGTCAAGGGTCGCGCGTGAGGCGTTTTTGGGCACCATTTTTTGAGAAATTCGGCGGTTGGTCCATCGGCGGTAATCGTGTCGTTCACGGCGTTAAAAACCTGAAAACCAAGACCGTTTTTTTGCAGGCAGAGATGGACGATCTGGGCGAGATCACGGGCGTCGATGTAGCTCCACGCATTGCGTTTTCGCAATGGGGGTTGAGCGATGAAGCTCGGAAAGCGGTGATACTCGTGGGGCTCGATTACGTTGCCAATGCGCAGGGCATAGAGATCGGCCTGGAATCGAGCAGCAAAGGCGCGCGCCGTTTTCTCGTTAAGGACCTTGGAGAGGCCGTAGCTGTCCATCGGGTCGCTGTCGTAATTTTCCTCGAGGGGAAAGGCGTGGTAGTCTTTGTCGCCTTCGGCGAAGCACACGCCGTAAGTGGTCTCGCTCGAGGCGATGATGACTTTGCGAATCCCGAGTTTCATCGCGGCTTCGATGACATGATAAGTCCCCATGACGTTGACGCGAAAGGTCTCGTCATCGGGCTGGAGCAATACGCGGGGGACGGCGGCAAAATGCACCACGGCATCCACTGGCCCCGGCGGGTGACCACGTTCATAGCCGTCAAAACCGAAGTGCGAGGTCATCGCATTGAAGACCTGGCTACCGTCGGTGATGTCGCCCAATAGCGTTGGGATGTGAGGATGTTCGGAGGCTACGCGATCAAAATTGAGTATCTGATAACCGCGCTGCGCGAGCCATGGTAGGACATGGCGCCCGGCTTTGCCCGAGCCACCGGTGAAAAGGATGCGTTGAGTCATGCTTTATTCATTAAGAGTTTTTTAAGCAAAACGAGCGGAGAATATTTTAAAGGAGAGTTTCACTGGGTCCATCTTTAACCAAGCTCGGTCCGGTCCCTCTCCGTGAGCAACCCATCGAAATCCGCGCGTTGCATAATAGACCGACTCGTCCCTAGGGGCACATTCAGATTTTTAATTAATAATATCACCGCCATCGTGCCCGCCAGAATTGTGAAAACTAGTCGGTTATGTTCGCGTGCTGTTTGCGAATGGTTTTCAAAGCGTCCTCGACCGCGGCCCGCACGCGGGGCGTGGGAATCCGCCGCAGCCATTTCTGGACTTCACTCCAGCGTAGACCCTGCAAATTCGTCTCGGGCAAACTCCCGCTGACGCGGCTCCGGTTCATAGCGGCGAGATAAGCCAGATCAAATACCGCTTTTTCAGGCGAGGCTACGAAACCGTCCGCCCGGACATCATAAGCATAGCCCCCAAAAAGCTCCGGCTTGATACGATGCAAGGTAACGCTCCCGTATCTCATCTTAACCTCTCCGGGGCGACCCAACGTCACGGCGAACGGTTGCTGGGGTAGTTGCTGAATCCGCTCGTGCAAGCGCAACGCCGACGCGCCGGAAAGATACGCGACATACGGATCGGCCGCCGCGGTGACCAACGCCCCGGGCTTGGCGGAGCTGCTCCCAATCAGCCACCAGCCTTTCTTTAGCGACGTGCTCAATCCCTCCCTCGCCAACCGTCGTAGGGCCATAGAACTCGCCGGAATGCTAAGGCCGGTGAGCTGCGAGGCGGTGCGCGTCGTTACCCGTGTTTGGTCCGCTAGTTTCTGATAGAATTCTAAAGTGGTCATGACGAGGCGGGCGGTAGCGCCGACATCAAATCGTGCCCCACTTTTTCTGACATCGCCTTCCACGCTTCCGGCGTGCCGTAGTACCTCGCCAGATCGTTCGGTAGGAACGGTATCACTTGGTCATGAAACATGTCGAAGCTGATCAGGCTGAGTTGATTGATCCCCTGCTCCACTAGTTTCGGTGGAGCCTCGCGCCCGGCCTCGGCGTAGTGCGAGAGATGATGCAAATCGAAGACATCTCGCGCCTGTACATGGGTCCGCGTCGCTAACGCGTTAATCTTTTGCCGGTAGGCCGCCGCAGGAGTGTAGTGGTTGAAGACAAACGGGATCACTTGCTGCGCAGCAAGCAGAGCCGCGGACGGGGGCTCAGTTAGGTTGTTTTCAAACGGTTCATCTTTCCGTCGGGAAAATTCCAGGCGGGTCGGCAGAGGATTGCCTTCGTAGATGACATGGAATTTCCAGCGCTGCGCGGTCTCGGTTTGTTTGGCCGGCTTGATTTCACTCAGCGTGATACCCACCGACGCCAGTTCCGTCAGCAGGGGCCGTCCGGCTAGTATCTTGTTAACGTTCTTCTTCAAAATATCGACCCCCACTACGCGCGCGTCGAAATCAATGTCTTCGGAAAGACGCGGACTGTTGTGGTAGAGGCGAAGATTCACCCCGCCCTTTAAACAGATCGTGCCGGGACTAATCACCGCCGCAAAATGCCGGAGGAACATCAGATGAAAGCGCTCCACTGCCTCTCTTCTATTCATAGTTCGATATTAACTCAGGTTTTAATAGGTCGCAATGGTAAAATCAATCGATTTGACCTAAATTTCGTCTACTTGGATTGCTTCCATGATCTCTTAACGATTTCATCTGTAAAATCCCTCCTCTGGTTTTGAGCGCATATTTTTGCCTGCCCCCTTTGCGGAATCGACCCTTGGTGTCCGCGCTAGTACGCATCCGAGCCTAAACCTCAATATTTCCGCCATGCCCATGACCGTTGCCCGCCGACCAAGTCGAGGTGTTGATTGAGCGTCCACTCATGAGGTCATTCATTCGCTTTGGGCCGAATTTCCAAGTGAAAGAGGGGGATCTAAAAAGAAAACACGGTTCGGAATTGACCAGATTTCAACAGGGCATGACTTTATTACTAACTGACGCGTCTCAACTTCCACAAAGGAGAAAAAACGTGATATCAAACGTATTTTTTCTAGATTAAGATTTGGGCCAAATTTAGGGTTACATCTAAGAATTACCTAAGCAGATTTCTTAGTAATTTTAAATCGCTCTTAAGTAAATTATTATAACATTTTGCGGTGGTAGCTCAGCTGGATAGAGCAGCGGTTTTCTAAACGTAATATCCAAAAAATGACCCAAGCGAAAAAACACTCTAAAGTATATATTTATCAGATACTTATGAAGCGTATTGAGGACATTTCATAAAAGTGAAAACGGCTCATATGGTGCCGAATACTTCATATTTTTGGTAGAAGTTGGTAGAAAACGCGAAATGCGGTTTATCTTGCGATTATCTACCAAGCGAGAAAGATGGGTCTTCCGATGAAAAACGAAGTCCATCGCAAGAGCTTTCCCCGTGTGCGTGAGGTCGTGAAAAATGGGGTGACGCGCTACGTTTGTGACTCGCGCCGACAAGGCTTTGGGGGAGGGCGTCAAGAATGGTTCAGTTCGCGAGATGATGCGTTGGATCGTGCTCGCGAAATCTCGGACTCGTTGGTGAAGGGGACAACGCTGACTGATGAAGAGCGGTCACTCTTTCTGTATTTTCGCGATGCGTTCAATCCATACCAAGTGACGCTCAAATCTGTATTGGAAAAAGCACTATACCGACTTCAGAATAAATCGGAGAAGGACGAAGATGAACGAAAGACAATCTCCGACCTCGTGGATATGTGGATCGCTTACAAAAAAGAGGGGAAGTTCAAGCGTATCCGTCCTGTGACCATAACCGAGATTGAGCACACGGGAAAAACTATCAAATCGCTATGGGGTGAGCTTCAGTATCAGTCCGTCACAAAGGAGCACGTTGAGAAGTTCATCGGTGCTCACAAGGGCAGTTATGCTACGAAACGGAACTGGAAGGTGAAAATCGGCGGCTTCTTCAACTGGTGTAATGCCGAAGGGTGGGGTCGTGGAAATCCTGCCAAAAATATTCCAATCTTCGTTGATCCCACTGAAGCCCCTAAAACAGTTCCACTGGAAACCGTTCGGAAGATGTTGGAAGTTTCGCAGAAGAC
>CAMDRP010000130.1 GCA_945906965.1 Opitutus sp. GAS368
ATTTTTGAATTTCTCGAGCTGGGCCGGGGTGAGATTGAGGTTCTTAAAAAGCGAGGCGTAGCGGGCGTCGAGTTGAGCTTTCTGCTGGGTAGCGAGGAGGCGCTGGATCTCGGGTTTCTGCAGGGCGGCCATGAAGTCGCCACCGCGTCCGCCGGGGCCCATGGGCCCGAGATTGCTGCGATTGCCACGATTGGCGTTATCGGGGTTGGCATTTTCGTCGCTGGCTTCTTCGCCGCGAGTGCGGGCGGCGGCGAGTTGGTCGGCGAGGTCTTTGGCGCGTTTCTCAGCGGCCCAAAGACGTTTTTGGAGATCGGACCGCTCATCGGTGCCGAGGGCGGCGGCACGCAGTTGGATGAGTTCTTGATATTGTTTCCAAGCGTAAGCGGCTCCGCCGATGGTGGTGCAGGCGAGGATGACGAGCAGATAGGTTTTGGAAGATTTCACGAGTGAGGGTAAGACGTCGGGGCGGGGGTAAGGTTACCGGACGCGTCGATGCAGGCACGCCGGGCGGTCCGGGGCGAGGGGAAATCGAGGGATGATCCGGCGCGGCGCGGGGCCGCGGTCGCTCAACGTGGCGGGAACTCGAATTCGGCTTTTTTCTTGTCCTTGGAGAGGACGAGATAGGCGCTGAAATTCGAGCCGCGTTTGGACACGAGTTCGTCGATGAGGCCGGTGCGGCCATCGGTGACGAGGCGTTCGATTTCTTCGACGGAAAGTTCTTTGCCGCAGAGGATGCGCTTGAGTTCGAACACCACGCGAGGCGAGCCGTCGGCTTGGGGCTTGGTGACGTAGAACGCCTCGGCGGTGAGCATGAGCTGGCCGTCGTGGAGTTTGCTGTGGATGAGCGTCTGCGCTTTCGAGAAATCGACGGGGACCTTGGCTTTGCGCTCGATGGTTTTTCCATCCTTGCCGACGCGCGGTTTGCGCGGGGGGAATTCCCAGGAGAATTTCGGGCCAACGCGGGTGAGGAAGGCGTCGAAGGGGCGGCCCTTTTTCGAGGTGAAGCCGATGATCAGATCGGTCTTGGGCTGGGAGACGAGTTGGATGGCGATCTCGCGGGTGATGGGCTTTTGGCACATCAGACGGCCGACGCTAAATTTCTGTTCGAAGGTATCGCCGCTTTTCTCGCGGAGCACGTAGCTGGTGGGAGCTTCGCAGAGCTCGGCGCCGGTGGCGGGATCGGTCCAGAACGGCGTCAGCTCGGAGAGTTCGAACTTGTTGCCGAAGTCGAGATCGACGCGGCGTTTGCCCTCGTGTTTGGGATCGTCGGCGAGCACGAGTTTGGCGGGGAAACGGTTGCCCGTGCGCGGGGAGACGAAGCCGTCTAGTGGCCCGATTTCACCGTTTGTGACGAGTTCTTTGACTTCGACTTCCTCGAGTTTGCGGCCGGTGACGACCTTGTAGACCATGAGGATTCCGTCCTGCGATTTGTAGCCGCGGAGGGTTTCGAGCATAGGTTTGCCGTCGGTGGGAGAAATGATGTCGGTGGTGCGGGCGGCGGAGTCGTCTTCTTCGAAGTTTTTCGTGCGGTCGACGACGCCTTTCACGACTTCGACGATCTCGGCCATGAATTTGTCGCGCGGGTATTTGCCGTGCTCCATTTGGCGCAGTTTGTATTCCCACTCGCCGGTCATGTCGGGCTTAGTGAGGGCGTCGGCTTTGACGGCAGTAAGAAACTGGAGGAGGGATTCGGCCTTGGGCGTGGGGACGAGTTCGCGCTGGTTGCGCTCCATGTATTTCTGGTTGATGAGCCCTTCGACGGTGTCGGCGCGGGTGGCTGGGGTGCCGAGGCCGCGTTCCTTCATGGCTTCGGCCATGTCTTCGTCGTCGACGAGTTTGCCGGCGCCCTCCATGGCGGAGAGCAACGTGGCTTCCGTGTAGCGGGGCGGCGGGCGGGTGGATTCGGCGTGGAGTTTAGCCTCGTGCGTGCGGGCCTGGGCCTTGTCACCCGGCGAGAGCGCGGGGAGGGCTTTGGAATCGGGGGAATCTTCGTCGACGGTGTTCTTATTATAGACCGCGAGCCAGCCGGGGGCGGTGAGGACCTTACCCTCGGTTTTGAAATCGTGGCCCGGGGCGACGGTGCTGATACGCGTGGTGACGTCGAACTCGGCGGCGGGATAAAACGCGGCGACGAAACGGCGGGCGATCATGTCGTACACCTTGGCTTCCATCTCATCGAGATTCTTGGGCTCGGTGGTGGTCGGGATGATCGCAAAGTGATCGGAAATCTGGGCGTTGTTGAAGATGCGCTGGTTGGGGCGCAGCCAGCCGGATTCGAGGAGGTGCGCGGCGTGGGTGCCAAGGTCGCCCTGGAGATTTTTGAGGGTCTCGCGGCAGGTGGGAATATAATCCTCGGGTAGCGCTCGAGAATCAGTGCGGGGGTAGGTGATGACCTTGTGGCGCTCGTAAAGGGCTTGGGCGATCTGGAGGGTGCGCCGGGCGGGGAGGCCGAAGCGGCCGTTGGCCTCGCGTTGCAACGTGGTCAGATCGTAAAGGCGCGGGGAGGCTTGCGTGGCACCCTTTTTCTCTTCGGTGACCTGGGCGAGCGTGCCATCCGCGCAGGCGGCGAGGACAGCTTCACCGAGGGCTTTTTCCCAGATGCGGTCGATGCGGTCGTGTTCGTCGTCAGCGGCTTTTTTGAAATTGGCGCGTTGGTAGACGCCTTCGTAGGTGCCCTTGGCGACGGTGAATTGGGCGGTCACGCGCCAGAATGCGCGGGGCTTGAAATTCCTGATTTCCAGTTCGCGGGCGAAGATGATCGCGAGGGTGGGGGTCTGCACGCGGCCGACGGAGGCGACGTTGCCGGCGCGGGAGCCAAACATGCGCTTGGTGAGCGCGCGGGTGCCATTGATGCCGATGAGCCAGTCGCTCTCGGAGCGGCAGCGGGCGGCGTCGGCGAGGCCTGCCATCTGAGAGGATTCGCGGAGGTTTTTGAAGGCGGTGTTAATGCCCTCGGTCGTCATCGTCTGCATCCACGCACGCTTGAAGGGGATTTTGCACTTCGTTAGCTGGTAGATATAAGTGTAGATCAGTTCGCCCTCGCGGCCGGCGTCGCAGGCGTTGATGATCAGTTCGATGTCTTTGCGGGCGAGCAGCTTTTTAAGATGCGAGAAGCGCTCTTTGGAGGCTTCGATGGGTTTAAGGCCGAATTTTTCCGGGATGATCGGCAACATCTCCAGGCGCCAGAAGCCGTATTTCTTTTTATCAATGTCTTCGGGCATCTCGAGTTCCACGAGATGGCCGACGGCCGAAGAAATCACGTATTCATCATTTTCGTAGTGGTCGCCGGATTTCGGGACTTTGCCAAGGGAACGGGCGAGATCGGCCGCCACAGACGGCTTTTCCGCGATGATGAGTGTCTTCATTTAAGTCGCGAGCGGTTACGGGGCGCGCGCGGTAATTTCAAGGCTTAGTTTTTTGGAGGCCTACTCAGAGACATAAAAAAGGCCGGTTAAAAACCGGCCTTTTTTGAATCGAGAGTCGCGAAAAAATCAGGCCGCAGCTTTCGGGGTTTCGGCGAGGGCCGATTCGAGCGATTTCAGCATGGCGGCGATGGTTTCATCGGTCTCGTCGCCCATGTTGGAAATGCGGAAGGTTTTGCCCTTCAATTTTCCGTAGCCGCCGTCGATCACGAGCTGGTGTTTAGATTTGAGAATTTTATTTAGCGCGCCGAGGTCGAGGTTGAGCGTGTTGGCGAAGCAGTTGAGCGAGACGGAGCCGTAGCCTTCTTTGGGGAAAAGCTTAAAACCCTTCGCGAGGACGAAGGCGCGGACGGTGGCGTTGAGCCGGGCGTGGCGGGCGTAGCGCGCGGTGAGGCCCTCGGCCTTGATGTCGTCAAGTTTGGACTTCAGCGCGTAGATCAGCGGGATGACCGGAGTGCTGGGGGTCATGCCGTTTTCGTGGTTTTTCTGGAATTCGATGAAATCGAAATAATAACCGCGGTCGGTGGCCTTGGCGGCACGCTCGAGGGCGCGTTTCGAGACGGACACGAGCGAAAGGCCGGGCGGGAGCGCGAGGGCTTTTTGTGAGCCGGTGATGAGCACGTCGATACCGAGCTCATCTTTCTTGATGGGCACCACACTAAATGAGCTGACGGTGTCGATGATGGAGATGACGTCGGGAAATTCACGGAGCACGGCCATGATCGCGGGCAGGTCGCTCATGCAGCCGCAGGAGGTTTCGTTGTGGATCAACGTGATCGCATCGTACGCACCGGTGGCGAGTTCGCGGCGGACGGCCTCGGGATCGACGGGTTGGCCCCATTCGAATTTGAGGGCGGTGGCGGCTTTGCCGCAGCGGACCGCTACGTCGTACCATTTGTCGGAGAAGGCGCCGTTCATGCAGTTGAGCACCTTCTTCTGGCAGACGTTGCGCAGGGCGCCTTCCATCACGCCCCAAGCGGAGCTAGTGGAGATGTAAACGGGATCTTGGGTGCAGGCGAGGGCTTGCAGCTCGGGCTGGATGGAATTGTAGAGCGCGACGAAATCGGTGCTGCGATGACCAATCATCGGCTGCGCCATGGCGCGGAGCGTTTTTTCAGAGACGGCGATGGGGCCAGGGATGAAGAGTTTGTAGCTCATAAGGGTGGGCGCGTAGCCGGTGAGAAAACAGTTTACGCTTCGGAGGCCGTCAACCTTCATCGCGGTTATTAAACCCAACATGTCCCGTCCGCAAAACCCATGTCGTTCTCCTGGTTGAAAAAAAAGTTCCGGGCGTTCGAGCTCTACACGGTGGATATCGTGCTGGGTCGCCGAGCGGACGCGGGGGCGACGGTGTATGGGGCGTTTTTGCAGGCGCTTTCGTGGTTGTTTAGCGGAATTGTTCAGCTGCGGCTCTGGCTTTATCGTCACCGCGTGTTGCACGACCATCCCTTGGGCTGCCTCGTGGTCGTGGTGGGCAACCTCACGGTCGGAGGCACGGGCAAGACGCCCGTCGTGGAAAAATTTGCGCGGGCGCTGCACGACCGCGGTCGCAAAGTCGCGATCCTGAGTCGTGGTTACAAAAGCAAGGCCCCACCGTTCTGGCAGAAATGGTGGTTTTCACTCACGCACACCGCCGAGCCGCCACCCCGCATCGTCAGCGACGGCGCACGCGTGCTACTGGATTCAGAAACCGCCGGCGACGAGCCCTACATGCTCGCAAAAAATCTCCCCGGCGTGGTCGTCCTAGTGGACAAAAACCGCGTCAAAGCTGGCGCCTACGCCATCAAGAAATTCGGCTGCGACACCCTCATCCTCGACGACGGTTTTCAATACCTGCCGCTCAAGGGCCGCTTGAATCTGTTGCTCGTCGATAAAACGAATCCCTTCGGCAACGGCCATATGTTGCCCCGTGGCGTCCTCCGCGAGCCCATCAAACATCTCAGTCGCGCGAGCTACGTTTTCCTCACCAAATCCAACGGCGAACGCGACAACGACCTCGAAGCGCTCATCCGCGAGCACAATCCCAACGTCGACATCATCGAGTGCGCGCACCGGCCGCAGTATCTCCAGCGTTTCGGCGTGCCCGTCACGGCCGTGGACGCGCGTGAGCCGCTTGCGTGGCTCAAGGGCCGGCGCGTGTTTGCGTTCAGCGGCATCGCCACGCCCGAAAGTTTTGAGAAATTCCTCCGCGATCTCGGCGCGTTGGTGATGGGGCGCGAACGCTTCTTGGATCACTACCGCTACGAGGAGGAAGATTTAGCGGAGCTCTTTGCGGCGGCGCAGCGCGAAGGCGCCGAATGCCTCATCACGACGGAAAAAGACGCGGTCCGCATCGCCGAGACACGGCTTTGCCCGCTGCCGTTGTTTTACCTGCGGCTGGAAATTGATATCATCCGCGGCGCCGCCGACTTTGACGAAGCGGTGGGCCGGATCTGCTTCCCGCAGAGCGGCTCGCGCTAATGGCTGAGCAAGCGGTGCGTCGAGCTTTCGCTTGCAGGTGTCGGCCGGCGTGGGGTTAGATGCAGCTTACTTTCCATGATCATCGACCCACGCTACACGCAACTCGCCGCTGGCCTGACTGGTTTTTCTACCGCCTTGAAACCGGGCGAACGCGTGCTCATCGACGCCTTCGACGTGCCAGACGCGATGGTCATCGCTCTCGTGCGGGCCACGCGGGCACGTGGCGCCCATCCCTATGTGCAGCTGCACCGTGCTCGCATCTCGCGCGAACTGGCGCTCGGCGCCGCCGAAGATCAATACGCCCCGCACGCGGAGGTGGAACTGGCTCGTATGCAAAAGATGGACGCCTACATCGCGTTGCGCGGCTCGGAAAACATTTTCGAAAACTCTGATGTACCCTCAGTCAACACCCAGCTCATCTCGCGGTTGATGAAGCCCGTGCTCGACCACCGCGTGGGCAAGACCAAGTGGGTCGTCCTGCGTTGGCCGACTGCCGCCATGGCTCAACAAGCGGGCATGAGTACGGAGGCGTTTGAGGATTTTTACTTCAAGGTCTGTAATCTTAACTACGCCACGCTCGTACCTGGTATGAAAGTCCTCGCCGATCTGATGGCGAAGACCGACCGCGTGCACCTCAAAGGCCCGGGCACTGACCTCACGTTTTCGATCAAGGGTATCGGCGCCCAAGCTTGTGGCGGTCTACGCAACATCCCGGATGGCGAAGTATTTTCCTGCCCGGTCAAAGATTCGGTCGAGGGCGTCATTCAGTACAACGCGCCGACAGTTTATCTCGGTGCCTCCTTTGATAACATCCGCCTCGTTTTCAAAAAAGGCCGCATCGTCGAGGCCACGGCCAACAACACGAAACGTCTCAACGAAATTCTCAACAGCGACGCCGGCGCGCGCTATATCGGCGAATTCGCGATCGGTTTCAACCCACACATCCTTGAGCCGATGCGCGACATCCTCTTCGACGAGAAGATCGCCGGCTCCTTCCACTTCACGCCGGGTCAGGCCTACGATGGCGTCGGCAACGGCAACAAATCCCAAGTCCATTGGGACATGGTGTGCATCCAACGTCCCGAATACGGCGGCGGCGAAATCTGGTTCGACGGCAAGCTCATCCG
>CAMDRP010000131.1 GCA_945906965.1 Opitutus sp. GAS368
CCAGCTCCTCCGCATCGAAGAAGAGCTCGGCGCCAGCGCGATCTACGGCGGCACGCTCTAAGTTCGAGCCCTTGCAAAAAAAGACCGGGCCCCGCAGGCCCGGTCTTTTTTTGGCGCGGAACCCAGCACCCCACCCGCCGTCCACGCTCTATCCCCTCGACGCCCAAGCCGAACCGGATAAAGTTTTCTCTCACATGAACGCGCACCTCCTTCGAATCACGCTGCTTACCGCCGCTTTCGCCAGTGGCGCCCGCGCCGCTGAATCCAGCTCAATCGCCCCCGCGCCAAAGACCGCCGCCGCGACCACAAACACAACGGCCGACGCGCCGGTGCAAGCCCCGGGCCCCGCCGTGACCGAGGCCATGATCCGCGCCCGCCGCGCCGAACACCTCAAAGCCAAAGTCGTCGCCAAACCCAGCACCGATACAGCCGCGCCGCGTACCAATCTGCCCGCCGCGTTGTCCGCCCATGGTACCGCCGCTACGGCGGCCGCGCCCGCCGACACGAAAGCCGAAAACCCCAACGACCTCGCCAAATCGAAAAGCGAAACCGCCGATGTGTTACCCAAGATCGAAGTCCGCCGTGGCCGCGTCACCGAAATCGAACGCGAGGTCTTCGAGCAAGAACGCGACATCGCCCGCGAGAAACAAAAGACTAAATCTACCGATCTCGACCGCGCGTTAAACGAACCCGGCAAAGCCTTCAAAATTTTCGGCGGCGAATCCACCAAACAGCGCGAGTCCGTCGCTAAGGAACGCGTCAGCCTGATGGAATCCGAACGCGACATTCTCGAAGCCATCGCCTACGCGAAAACCAAAGAGCAAAAAGACGAGCTCCGCAAAGAGCTCGAACAAATCCGCTCGCTGCGCCGCGAGCTGGAAAGCGCGTTGCGCTAAAAACCCCGGCGCGTCACTCGACGCGCACAATGTAGCCGCGCAGGTATTCGCTCTCCGGCATCGTCAGCAACACCGGATGATCCGACGGTTGATGACAAAATTCCAGCACCTGCACGCGACGGCGGGCATCGGCGGCCGCTTCAGCGAGTACGGAGCGCAATTCCGCATCCTGCATGTGGTGCGAACACGTATAAGTCGCCAACACGCCACCAGGCGCGAGCGCCTTGAGGGCGCGGAGGTTGAGCTCCTTGTAGCCGCGCAACGCCCCAGGCAACGCGCTCTTCGATTTGGCGAAGGGCGGCGGATCGAGCACGATCACATCCCACGGAGTCTCGGTTGAACGAGCCTCATCGTTGAACCAGTCGAAAACATTGGCCGCGACAAACTCGGCTTTTACGCCGTTGTGCTCGGCATTAGCCCGCGCCGCCGCAATCGCCTCTTCGGAACTGTCGAGCCCGAGCACGTAAGCCGCGCCCGCGCGCGCCGCATGCAAGGCGAAGGGCCCTTGATTACAGAACGCATCAAGGACGCGCTTGCCGGCGCAAAACTTCGCCACGAGCGGATGCTGCGCGCGCTGGTCGAGGTAGAAACCGGTTTTTTGGCCTGATTCTAAATCGAGCCAATACTCGACGCCCTCGATGTTCACCCAACGCGGCGCCCACGGTTGACCGGAGCGCGTGTGCGTCTCCAACGGCAAACCTTCAAGGCGGCGGATATTCGCGTCGTTGCGGAAAATAATCTCCGCCGGCTTGAGCAATTCCGCCAGCAGGTCGCTGATCACCGGGGTCATCCGATCGAGCGCGAGCGTTTGAATCTGCACGACGAGCGCATCGCCAAATTGATCCACGACCAAGCCAGGCAATTCATCCGACTCCGACCACACGAGACGGCGGGCGGTGCCGGGAGCGCGGCGGGCGAGCGCGCGCTCGAGCGCACTGCGAATCCAAGCCGAATCAAGCGTGATGCGATTGCGGCTCAAACGGCGCCAAACGATCTGCGACTTACTGTTGTAAATGCCCGTGCCGATGAAACGTCCCGTCCGGTCGCGACACTCGATCGCGGTGCCGTCGTGCTCGGCGCCGATCAACGCCTCGATCTCGTTGGTAAACACCCACGGGTGACCCTGCACCACGCGTGGCTTCACGTTGGCCTTGAGCTTGAGCGCAGGCACGGTGGCGACTGCGGGCGCGGGAGTGACGGGTGGAATTAAGGTCATACGCCCTCGACGCTCCAAAGTTCCGCGTCGGACGCAATGGCAACCGTCGCCTTGGGCGAAAACGTTAAGCCGAGGGCGCGGGCGTGGACGCGGACTCGGGCGCAGCAACAAAGGCTGGGGCCGAAGCCGCTCTCGGCTTAGGCTCGCCCACGAGTACGCTCAGTTGCGCCTGCACTTGCACAAAGAATTCGGGCGTTAATTCACCCTTCGGGACCTGATAAAGTTGCTTGGTCTTCGCGTGTTCGTAGACGTTTTTTTCGCCGTCGGCGTTGCGGCCCTTAGGCCGCAGGATTTTTTTACGCTCCAACATGAAGGCAAGAAACTGGACGAGACGCGTGTTTTCGGCATTTACCTCGGTCGCCGGATCCGCCAACGCCAAAAAAAGCGTCTCGGCGTTGAGCTTCAAGGTGCGCTCAGTGTTTTCCCCAGCGACGCGCGGCTTATAGGGATGCACCCAACTGCAGGCGACGAAGCCCGCCGGCGCAAACGCCTCCTTCTGGCTCGCCAACAGATCGTGCCGCACGATCTCTAGATTAGCGTTGCGCACGAGGTAACTGGCGACGGGCTCACCCGCGGCAAAGGTCTGCCCCGAGACAAAGCAAGCGGTGGCGAGCGGCTGCAAATTCAATTCCATAGCCTTTAGTGTTTACTCTGAGGAAGGGCGGACGCTAGCACTTTTACACCGCATGAACGGACGCCTCATCGCCATCGGCGACATCCACGGCTGCCACGAGGAATTTGCCGAACTCCTTTCGCTCCTTGAGCTCAAGCCTGACGATCGGCTCATTCTCTTGGGTGATCTCGTGAACCGTGGGCCCGACAGCCATCGCGTGATCGAACACGCCCGCGCCCACCGCGCAATCTCGCTCCTCGGTAACCATGAACTCCGCCTGCTCAATTACCGCCGCACTCGTGACCTTAAATACACGAAGGAACACGATCTGGAAACCTTCGATCAGCTGCGTCCAGACGATTGGACGTATCTCGAAAAAATGCTCCTCACCTACGAGGAACCCGCCTTAAACCTCGTATTTGTGCATGGCGGATTCCTCCCCGACCAACCGTGGCAACGCCAACCCGCCGAGGTCGTCACCCGTATCCAAGTCATCGATCGCGACGGCCAACCCCGCAAGCGCGCCGATGCTCCCGACGCGCCATTTTGGGCCGAACTGTGGAACGGGCCGCCCTACGTCATCTACGGTCACACGCCGCGACCCGAAATTTATAAACTGAAATGGTCCCTCGGCCTAGATACCGCCTGTGTCATGGGCGGACATCTCACGGCGTTCATTTTGCCCGAAAAGCGTTTCGTTCAGGTTAAAGCCCGCCAACGCTACTTCACATGAACCCCGCTGCGTCCGCCGACCCACTCGCCGCCACCGCGCTACTTTGCATCGACGTGCAACCCGTGTTTGTCCGCGCCATCCATGAGGGTCCGCGCATGCAACGTCGCTGTGGATTCGCCGTCGCCGCCGCTCACGGGCTTGGTCTGCGCGTCGTGTTTACCGAGCAAGTGCCCGCCAAGCTCGGCCGCACCGCGCCCGAACTGCTCGCCGCCGCACCGGGCGCCGTCGCCTTGGGCAAAGACACATTTTCAGCGCTCGCCGATGACGCCATCCGCGACGCCGTCGCGCCCGCTGAACACCTCTTGTTGTGCGGACTGGAAACTCCGATCTGCATTTACCAAACTGCGCTCGACGCCCTCCACGCCGGCTTGCAGGTGACCCTTCTCAGCGACGCCGTCGGCGCCCGCCGACCCGACGACGCCACCGCGTGTCTCGCCGCGCTCCGCCACGCCGGCGCCCACGTCTTGCCCAGCGAAAGCGTGTTCTACGCCCTCCTCCGCGACGTGCGGCATCCTTTTTTCAAAACTTACACTCAACTTGTAAAATCTCATGGCTGACGACGCCCTTCCCTTCTCCTCGGTTCGCGAACTTAAACAAATGGACGCCGGCGGCCGCGGCGCTTTTGCGGCGATGCTGGTCGTAAAAAAACTCGCCACCAAGACCGCCTCCAACGGCAACGCGTTTCTCAGCGTCGATCTCGGCGACCGTTCGGGCTCCTTTAGCTGCACCATTTTTGGCGACAACCCCGGCTTCGATGCCTTGCGGGCCGGCGGCGAAGGCTCCGTCATCCGCGTCGAAGGAAAAATCGATTATTATCAAGGCCGCCTTTCGCCGAAACTCGCACGGCTCACCATTGTGCCTGAGAGCGAACTCAGCGATCCAGCGATGTTAGAAAACCTCGTCGAGGTGGCACCGGAAAATGGCGCCGCCCTCTGGACGGAATTCCAAGGTTTCATCTCCAGCATCAGCCACCCAGAATTGCGCGCGACGGTGCAGGCGGTCTTCGATGAAATCGGTGATCAATTTCGTTGGTCGCCGGCGGCCGTCTCGATGCACCACGCCTACCGCCACGGCTTGCTCGAACACACGACGCACATGGCGCGGGCCTGCCGCGCGTTGCTGCCAATTTATCCCGAAGTCGACGCCGATCTGGCTCTGGCGGGCATTCTCCTCCACGACACCGGCAAAACCATCGAATACGAAGGCACGCTCGCCACCAAACGCAGTCGGCGCGGCATTCTCCAAGGCCACGTTGTCCTCGGCTACCAACTGGTCCGCAAGGCCGGCCTAAAATCTAAGCTCGATCCCGAGCGCCTCGAGCGCCTTGAACACATCGTGCTAAGTCACCAAGGCGAACCGGAATGGGGCGCGGCCGTTTACGCGGCGGCGCCAGAAGCGGTCTTTGTTTCCATGATCGACAACCTCGACGCCAAAATGGGCATGGTCCAGCGCGCCTTGCGTCAGGCCAATGCCGACGACGAATTTTCCGAACGCCTGCCCGGCTTAAGTTCACAATTATTGACCAAGCCTGTCGCGCCGTAGCGCAAGGGTCGTTATTGCAGGTTCTGGATGATGCTCACCAGCGGCAGGAACAGAGCGATGACGATCGTGCCTACCATGACCGCCATGAAAACAATCATGATCGGTTCAATGACGGAGGTAATGCCAGCGACGGCGTTGTCGACTTCTTCGTCGTAGCTATCGGCGATGCGCGTCAACATCTCGGGGAGCGCACCGGTTTCTTCGCCAACTTCGATCATACTCGTGACCATACCAGGGAAGATCGCGGTGCCTTCGAGCGGCTTGGCGACGTTTTCGCCCTCTTTGACGCGGTCATGCACGCTATTCAGCGCATCGGCCACGTGCACGTTTCCGCTCGTGTCGCGTGTGATCACGATCGCTTGCAACATCGGCACACCGCTGGCGAGGAGCGTACCAAATGTACGCGTGAAACGCGCAATCGTCGCCTTAAGCACGAGGTCGCCAAACACCGGCATATGAATCAGCAGCCAATCGATCGTGCGGGCGCCCACACGCGTGCGCTTGAACAATCGAAAAGCAAAATAAAGTCCGATCAAAACCCCGCCGGTCAGCAGGAAATGGTCGCGCATGAAATAACTCACGGTCAGCAAAATTTGCGTGAGCAGCGGCAAGGGCTGACCTTTCAACATGCCGGTGAAAATCTCCTGAAACTTCGGCACCACAAACACCATCAGGACCGAGACAATTGTGACCGCCACGCTTGAGATGATGATGGGATAAATCATCGCGGCTTTCACTTTGCCCTTAATGCGCTCCGACTTCTCGTTGAAGACCGATAAACGCTCCAAAACCGTGCTCAACACGCCGCCCGCCTCACCGGCACGCACCATGTTCACATAGAGCCGGTCGAAAATTTTCGGATGCGCGGCGAGGCCTTCGGAAAAATTACCACCCGAGCGGATCGTGTCCGCGATCTCCTCAAGAACGATTTTAAAACCGACCCTTTTTTCCTGCCGCGAGAGGACTTCAAGGCTGCGCAAAATGGGCATACCCGCTTTGACCAGCGTCGCTAGTTGACGCGTGAAAACAGTGAGGCCCTTGCTGTTGAGCACAGTACCAAAAACGCGACGCCGCGATTTCTTGGTGACCGCGGAGCGCAGCGCGACCCCTTGAGCGGGAGATTTTGTAGTGGGCGCACCGGGCAAAGGAGCCGCGGCACGGGTGGCGAGTTTGGGGGCGGTGCTCACGTGTATTTTACGACTTCCTCAATAGTGGTGTGTCCGTCGAAAATGGCGCGCAAGCCGTCGTCACGCAGCGTACGCATGCCCTCGGCGATGGCTTGTTGGCGGATCTGCAAGGTTGGCGCGCGTTGGACAACCAAATCGCGCACCGCTTCACTCATGCGCAACCATTCGTAGATACCGAGTCGACCCTTGTAGCCGGTCTGGTTACACACCCCGCAGCCATGGCCGGAGAAAAATTGCCGGTCACCGACACTGGCGCGACTGATCCCCAGCGGACCGAGCAGGGAATCGGGGGGTTCATAGGCGCTCTTACAATGCGGGCAGATGCGCCGCACGAGGCGCTGTGCCAGCACCGCTTCCAAACTCGAAGCGATCAGAAACGGCTCCACGCCCATATCAATGAGCCGGGTGACGGCGCCAGGGGCATCGTTGGTGTGCAGCGTTGAGAGGACGAGGTGGCCCGTGAGCGAGGCTTGGATAGAAATCTGCGCGGTCTCGAGATCGCGAATTTCGCCCACCATGATGATGTCGGGATCTTGCCGCA
>CAMDRP010000132.1 GCA_945906965.1 Opitutus sp. GAS368
GAGGTCGACCCCGAGAATAATTTTGCGGTCAAACTCTTCCGTAAATTTTATCCCGTCGCTCCCCACAACGATCAGGGACGCTTTTTTACCCGTCACGAGGGCCGGCGCATGGCGACGCCTTTGTTCATCGTGCTCATCGTGATCGAAACTACGGACCTGATCTTCGCGCTCGATTCCCTGCCCGCCGTACTCGCAATCACCAAAGATAGTTTTGTCGCCCTTACCTCGAACATCTTCGCCATCCTTGGCCTGCGCTCTCTGTATTTCGCCCTCAGTGGCATTATGGGCCTATTCCGCTACCTCAAAATCGGCCTCGCTTTGATCCTGGTTTTCATCGGCGTGAAAATGCTCGCCGAACACTGGTTGCACATCAGCACCGGCACCTCGCTCGGCGTCATCGGCGGGGTGCTCACGACTTCAATCCTGATGTCGGTCTTGATTCCGCAGAAACCAGAAGGCTCCGCGTAATAGCGCCGCTAGGGGCCTCAGCGTAAAAACCGCGCCGCCCACTCTGGCCGCGCGAACGGGCGAGGTTTCCTCTCGCCCCAGATACGATAACGCGACCGCGCGATCAAACGGTAAACCCCGTCGCGCCAAGCCCGCGGTAAAACCCGGGCCCATGCCACCATCGCACCCCATCCGCCCACCGCGCGCGCCGCCGCCAGCGCTCCATCGGTGCGCAATAAAAATTCTCTACGCTCCCTCCCCGCCCAATCCGGCACATAAACGAGCGAGTCGAAATCTTCTGTCGGCAATCCGTGGGCCCGCAAATACGTCTGCGCCGCCACGCCCTGCAACGGTGCAAACCGCAACACCCCGCGCCCGTCCCGCCGCAACAGCCAAAGTACGACACGATAACACAACGCACACTCGCCGTCGAAAAACAGCACCGGCCCGGAAAGGTTGAGATTATCGTTTGTGATCATCGTAACGCCACATTTCCCATCGTGGGCTAATCACACCGAAAAGGAAGCCTCCACCACAAGCCGACCTTTAAAAGCATCCGGACCAAAAATCATTGGACGCTGCATTTCAGCACGCTTCAAAGTACTCACAACTCGCTCCCTCTGCTTTTTTCATCATCCTCACCGGCACCAAGCAGCCTGAGTCCCGCAACCCGTCCCCTTTTTCACTTTTATACCATGATCACTGCCCGAAATTATACAGCCCACCGTGCGCTTCGCCTCTGGCTCAACCTAGCCCTTGGCGTGATCATCACCGTCTCGGCCCAAGCCCAAACCGCCCCCGCCCGCGCCAGCACCACTGAGGCCGCCGATACCGCCGCCAAAAAAACCGAGGCGATTACCCTGTCCACATTCACCGTCTCCGAACAACAAGACCTCGGCTACGAATCCATGCAGACGACCTCCGGCATGCGCACCGTGCAAAATCTCAAAAACGTCGCCAACTCCATCTCCATCATCAACGCGCAGTTCATCGAGGACATCGGCGCGACCAACCTCGACGAAATGTCCAAATGGTTCGTCACCGGCGAAGCTAACCCGGACCCCGCGCTGCCCAACAAAGGCATCTTTCGTGGCATCGTGAACAACTACGCCGTGCGCAACGGCTGGATCTGGTATTCCCCGATGGAATCCTACGCCACCGAACGCGTCGAAATCCTCCGCGGCCCCAACGCCTTTCTCTACGGCGAAGCCGACCTCGGCGGCGCCAGCAACCAGATCACCAAACGCGGCCTCTTCACCAAAAACCTCACCCGCGTAAAACTCATGGTCGGCAGCAACAACCTCCTGCGCGCCGAACTCGACCTCAACCGCCGCCTCAACGACAAACTCGCCCTCCGCATCGCCGCCGTCCAACAGAACAACGACTCCTGGGTGCACCACGTCCGCCGCGATTTCCGCGGCATGTACGGCGCGCTCACCTACCGTCCGTTCCGCAAAACCACCATCAGCCTCATGGCCGAGCACGCCAAGAGCACCGGCGTAAATTCCCAAGGCCTCTTCATCGACGCCTACACGTTCAGCACCGTCACCACGCTCACCAACACCGCTGGCTACGTCTACGTGCCCGCCAACGGCTCCCTCTTCCGCGCCAACACCATGCGCCGCAGCGCTGGCAGCAACCTCACCGCCATCGACTCCAACGTCGTCCCGAAAACCCTCCAACTTAACGGCCCCAATAGCACCGCCAAAAATTACTACGACTCTGTCACCCTCGATGCCGAACACCACATCGGCGATAACCTCCACCTCCTGCTCTCGGGTAATTTTTACCAGCAGAAACTCGACACGTGGAGCTCCGCCGCTAGCCGCACGATCTACCGCGACCTTTCGCCCAACCTCCCCAGCGGCGCCATCAATCCGTACTACAACCAACTCTACAGCGAATATTTCCGCACCCGAAACATCGGAGGCAACATCGTGCGCGATATGCGCATCTCCGCCGTCTACGACCTGAAACTTTCTTGGATGCAGCAGCAGTTCGTCTTCAACGCCCAACAACACCAAGACAACCCCGGCGCCATGAAACCGAAGTGGGGCGAATACGTCGACCCCGCCAACGCCAACTTCGTCGGCACCATCAACAACGCCGGCACCCAAGCAGCCTTCACCGCCAACCGCGCCACGTTTACCAATAACCGCTTCATCCGCCGCTATTACTTGCGCGACGGCGACAGCGGCAATCTCACCGGCGGCCTCGGTCCCATCCCTGGCGTCTCCGCTTGGTTCCCCGACTTCTCCAACGCCGTCGGCGCCGCCGGTAACCAAATCTCCCGCCGCTTCTACACTCCCTCCCTCGGCGTCGGCGCCTCCGGCAGCTATTTTAACAACCACCTCTTCACGCTCCTCGGCTTCCGCCAAGACGCCTTCAACATGAAGACCACCGTCGGCGCTCCCCGTCCGATCGCTAACACCTGGGTCAACGACTTCATCCCCGGCGCCTTCGCCCCCAACCCCGCCTTCGTGCACTACAAACTCAACGGCTCCAACTATGGAATCGTCTACCGCCTCAACGACACCTTCGCCGTCTCCTACAACCGCGCCCAATCTTTCCGCATCTCCCTCGGCGAAGGGAGTGATTTGTTCACCGTCGGCTCCAAACAATCCATCCCCACCGGCGAAGGCTCCGACATGTCCGCCCGCTTCACCCTGTTTGGCGGTCGCCTCGAGGCAAACCTCACCCGCTACGACAACTACCAGCCCAACGCCCGTATTTCTCCTGCGCCCGCCGTCGCCATTCGCGACGAAGTCAGCGCGATTTTTCCCACCACGTTCAACGGCGCCGGTACCGATTACCAAAAACTCACCACCAGCGGCTACGAATTCGAACTCATCGCCAACCTCACGCGCACCTGGCGCCTCTCTTTTAACGCCGCCACCAACAACCTCGTCACCGAAGACCGCCTCCCGCTCCTCAAAAGCTTCCAACGCGAAGCCCGCGCCCTCAACAAAGCCACCCCGCTGCTCGACGCGTTACTCCTCACCTACCCCGAGGGCGTCCCCAACGCCGGCTACACCAAGCGCAAATTCAACGTCTTCACCCGTTACGAATTCCCGCGCGGCCCACTCAAAGGCATCTACGTGGGCGGCGGCGCCAACTGGCGCGACCGTACCTTCCGTGGCAACGGCACCCCGATCCAAGGCTCACCCGTCCAAGAACTCTGGTCCCCCGGCTACACGCTCATCAGCTTCCTCGGCGGCTACCGCACCAAAATCCTCAATTACCCCACCACCTTCGCCCTCAATCTCGATAACTTCGAAAACGTCGACTACTACACCTCTGCCACGCTCTCGACCGGCTCTTGGGGCGCCCCGCGCAGCTTTCGCTTCTCCACCACCATCGATTTCTAAACCGTGCCGTCTGCCTAAGCCGCGCACTTGTTAGCGCGGCTGGCCACCTGTTTTTTTTCACGCGCCCAAGGGTAAACCTGTCCGCCAGTACCACGCACCGTTGCGCGTGTAAGAAAATCCGTGCCACGCTACCCAAAGCGTGGTTCTGTACCGATCGCCCTTTCCCATGCACTTCGATTTCGACACCGTCCCCGCCCGCCTCGGCACCGATTCCCAAAAATGGCAGAAATACGCCGGACGTGACATCTTGCCGCTCTGGGTCGCCGACCTGGATTTTAAGTCCTCCCCTGCGATCATCGCCGCACTCCACGACCGCGTCGCCCACGGTATTTTCGGTTACGCCCGCCCCGTCAAATCCACGGTCGATGCCGTCGTCGACGCCCTCCAGCGCAACTACGCGTGGAAAATTGACCCCACTTGGATTGTCTGGCTCCCCGGCCTGGTCTGCGGCCTCAACATCACCGCCCAAGCCTTCGCGCAAGCGGGCGAAGAAGTCCTCACCCTGACCCCTGTTTATCCACCTTTCATATCCGCGCCGAAAAACTCCGCGCGCCTCTCCACCCAAGCCGCCTTCGTGCTCCGCGACGGCCAATGGGAAATCGACTGGGCCGCCCTCGAACGCGCCGTCACCCCACGCACCAAACTCTTTTATCTCTGCAATCCCCACAACCCCCTCGCCCGCGTGTGGCGCCGCGAGGAACTCATTCGCCTCGGGGAATTTTGCGCCCAACACCACCTCGTGCTCTGCTCCGATGAGATTCACTGCGACCTCATCCTCGAGCCTACGCTGCGCCACCTGCCCGTCGCCTCGCTCTCATCGGAAATTTCCGCGCGCACCGTGACCCTGATGGCGCCCAGCAAAACCTACAACGTCCCCGGCCTTGGCACCTCCTTCGCGATCATTAGCGACCCCGCCCTGCGCGCCCAATTCATTCGCGCCACCGCCGGTGTCGTCGCGGAAGTCACCGCCCTCGGCTTCACCGCCTGCGAAGCCGCCTACCGCGACAGCGAAGCCTGGCGTCAGGCACTGCTCACCTACCTGCGCGGCAACCGCGATTTTCTCCTCGATTACCTCGCCCGCGAACTCCCCGGCATCCGTATCGAAGCGCCCATCGAAGCCACCTATCTCGCTTGGCTAAACCTCGAGGCGCTCCACCTCGAAGATCCGGTCGCTCATTTTGAGACCCACGGCGTGGGTCTTAGCGAAGGCACCTATTTTGGTGCGCCCAAAGGGCACTATGTCCGACTCAACTTTGGCTGCCCGCGCGCAACCCTAGCTGAAGCACTCCAGCGGATGAAAAGCGCCCTCGCAGCCCGCTAAGAGCAATCGAATCCCGATCGCCTGCAGTCACCGGCCGGCAACACCGACCCTCACCTCTAAAGGTTAATTCAAAACCAAAGTGCCGCCTAATTGGTAACACGGGCTTGGGGATTGCGGGCACCAAAAGAATCACCAATGAAGACAGCGTGATGCGCATCGGGCCCCACGAGCTCTCCTCCAATTTGTTTCTCTCCCCGCTCGCAGGTTATACCAACCTGCCCATGCGGCTCACCGTGCGTGAACTCGGTGGACTAGGTTGGGCCACAACCGATCTGGTCAACGCGCGCTCACTCATTGAACGCAATCCCCTCGCACTCAAACTCGTCGCCTCGTGCGCCGAGGATCGTCCGCTCGCGATCCAGCTTTTTGGCAGCGTACCCGAGGAGATGCGCGACGCGGCTATCATCTGCCAGGAACTCGGCGTACAATCCGTGGACATCAACATGGGTTGCCCCGTGAAAAAAGTGGTCAACATCGGCGGCGGTTCCGCGATGATGACCGAGCTCGATAAGACCGCCGCGCTCGTGCGCGGAATGATCGCAGCGGTAAAAATTCCCGTGACCGCCAAGATGCGACTGGGCTGGGATGACGAAAATCTCACCGCCCCCGACCTCGCGCGCGTGCTTGAGGATGTGGGGGTAGCGGCGATTTTTGTGCACGGTCGCACGCGCGCGCAGGGTTTTTCCGGCACGGTCAATCTGGCCGGGATTCGCAGCGTCGTGCAGGCGGTAAAAATAATCCCCGTCATTGGTAACGGTGATGTCACTACCCCTGAGGCCGCGTTGCATATGTTCGCCGAGACGGGCTGCGCGGGTGTGAGCATCGGGCGCGGGGCGTTTTACGATCCGTGGATTTTTCGCCGCACGGAGCATCTGTTGCGCACCGGTGAGCTTTTACCGGAAGCGACGTTTGCGGAACGGATCCGAGTATTGCGGCGACACTTTGAGCGTTACGTGGAATTTTACGGAGAAGAGCACGGCGCGCGACTTTTCCGCAAAGTGGCGCCGTGGTACGCAAAACGATTCGGGCCTTCAAAAATGTTTAAGCAGCGCATCGTCTCCATCACATCGCGGGCGGATTTCGACGCGACCCTGGCCGAGTACTTGGCTTGGCGGGCTCCGTTTTGCGACGAGCACGGGGAGTCGCTGCCTAAATACTCACCGGCGCCGATGGTCGCGTCGTTTATGCGCGAGCCGGGCGATGCCGAAGTTTTCGCCCGCGAGTCGATTCCGGTGCCAAAAGGCCCGGTCGACACCTGGTAAATCGAAACTTAAGCAGGCGAGCGAGTCGCGCCGTTGCCAGCGGCGAATCGAGGCTGTAGCTTCGACTCATGCAAAATGTGAGTCACTTTTGGGAACTTATCCTCGGCACAATCATCGCGTTGCTGCCGCTCATCAATCCGTTGGCTTC
>CAMDRP010000133.1 GCA_945906965.1 Opitutus sp. GAS368
AGAATATAATGTCGGCAGGACTTGCCGCCACTGTCCGTGGAGGAGCTTCAGGCTCCGGTGAAGCGGGAACCACTCCTCAACGCGCCCGCCTGCTTCGCAGGCGGGCTGCTTAAGGGAATCCCGGCTCTTTAGGGCCGGGAGGAGGTCAACTAATGATCAGCGTTTTTTGTTCAGGGCGGCGGCGAACCAGTCGTTATTAACCGGGGCGGCGGCGCGGGGCGCGGCGGGGGCCGCGTTGCCGCCGGGGCGCGGGCCGGAGCCGGGCGAGCGTGGGCCGCCGGGGCTGCCGTTATTGAGAGTTTTCGGACCCAGCGTGGGGTTGCTGCGCATCGAGAGCGCGATGCGTTGGCGGGGTAGGTCGACCTCGGTGACAGTGACGGTGACTTTCTGGCCGGGCTTTACGACGGCGGCCGGTTCTTTGACGAAACTGTCGGCGAGTTGGCTGACGTGGACGAGGCCGTCTTGGTGGACGCCGATGTCGACGAAGGCCCCGAAGGCGGTGACGTTGGTCACGATGCCGGGGAGTTTCATGCCGGGCTTGAGGTCTTCGGGTTTGTGAACGCTGGCCTCGAAGGCGAAGGTTTCAAACTTTTCGCGCGGGTCACGGCCGGGTTTGGCGAGTTCGGCGACGATGTCGGTGAGGGTGGGCAGGCCGACGTCGGTGGTGACGTAGGATTCGAGTTTGATTTTGGAGCGGATGAGGCCGTCGCGGACGAGGTCGGGGACCGTGACCCCGAGGTCGGCGGCCATTTTCTCAACCACGCTGTAACGCTCGGGATGGACGGCGCTCGCGTCGAGCGGGTGGGCGGCGTCGCGGATGCGCAGGAAGCCGGCGGCTTGCTCGAAGGCTTTGGGGCCGAGGCGCGGGACGGATTTAAGTTCGGCCCGGGATTTGAAGGGGCCGTTTTCGTTGCGGTGGGCGACAATGGCCGCGGCGGTGGCGGTGTTGAGACCGGAGACGTAGCTGAGGAGTTGTTTGGAGGCGGTGTTGAGCTCGACGCCGACGCCGTTCACGGAGCTAACGACGGTGTCGTCGAGGGAGCGTTTGAGGGCGGATTGGTCTACGTCGTGTTGGTACTGGCCGACGCCGATGGATTTCGGGTCGAGCTTCACGAGCTCGGCGAGCGGGTCCATGAGGCGGCGGCCAATAGAGACGGCGCCGCGGACGGTGAGATCGTGGTCGGGGAATTCTTCGCGGGCGACGTCGCTGGCGGAGTAGATGGAAGCGCCGGATTCGTTGACCATGACGATCGGAATCGAGGCCGGCAGACCGAGCGTGCGCACGAAGGATTCGGTTTCGCGGCCCCCCGTGCCGTTGCCGATGGCGACCGCTTCGACTTTAAAAAATGTAACGAAGCCGAGGAGCTTTTCCTTGGCGTCGGCTTCCATGCGATCGGGGAAAACGACGTCGTTGTGGAGGAGTTTACCCTGGCGATCGAGGAGGACGACTTTGCAGCCGGTGCGGATGCCGGGGTCGATGGCTAGAACGGCGCGTTGGCCGAGTGGGGCGGCGAGGAGGAGCTCGCGGAGGTTGGAGGCGAAGACCTTGATGCCGGCCTCGTCGGCGCGTTTTTTGGACTCGAGGCGCATCTCGGTTTCCATCGCGGGACACAAGAGGCGTTTGCAGGCGTCTTGAACGGCGAGGCGGACTTGGGCGGATGCGGCGTTTTTGGTTTTGGCGAAGAGCGGCTCGACCTCGGCGGGCGCCGTGGCTTCGTCGGGCAACTGCACGCGCATCATCAGAAACATTTCTTTTTCACCGCGGCGCATCGCGAGGACGCGGTGCGAGGGGGCTTTAATGAGTGGCTCGCTCCACTCGAAGTAGTCTTTGAATTTGGCGGCTTCGACGGTGGTGTCTTTGCCGAGGAGGACTTTGGAGGAGACGACGGCGTCGCGCTGGTAAATGACGCGGAGGCGGCCACGGGCGTCTTTGTCGTCGCTGACGCGTTCGGCGATGATGTCGCGGGCGCCGGCGAGGGCCTCGTCGGTGGTGGCGATGGTAGACTTGAGGTTTTTACCGTCGTCGGCGGTGTACTCGCGGCCCACGTAGACTTGGGCGGCGGCGAGGGGATCGGTGGCGTCGTCTTGGGCGAAAAGTAGATCGGCGAGCGGCTCGAGGCCCTTTTCTTTAGCGATGGTGGCGCGGGTGCGCTTTTTTGGCCGGAACGGCAGGTAAATGTCTTCGAGCGTGGTGACCGTATCGGCAGCGTTGATGGCTTTTTCGAGGGCGGGCGTGAGAAGATTACGCTCTTTCAGCGAGGCGAGGATGGATGCGCGGCGCTCGTCGACCTGGGCCATTTGTTCGAGGCGGTCGCGGATCGTGGTGATCTGGACCTCGTCGAGTTCGCCGGTGGCTTCTTTACGGTAACGGGCGATGAAGGGTACGGTGGCACCTTCTTTAAAGAGCTGCGCGGTGGCGGCGACTTGATGGACTTTGAGGTTCAGCTCCTGCGTGAGGCGGAGCACGTGTTCGGCGTTGGGCAGATCCATGAAAAAGAGGTTCAGCACAGAGTCCAGGGGAGCGCGCGCAATCCCGAAAATGATACAACGGATAATTGCACTCCGCGTGCAGTTGAGTATCCGTCGTGCGGTGAAATTTTCTCTTTCTCTATTTTTTTTAGTAACTCTCGCTTTTTCAGCCCGGGCGACGGAACTGCTGCCAATCGAAACACACGTCGCCGAGGCGATTAAGTCCCCCGGCATCACCGTCGTGCATTTCTGGGCGCCCTGGTGCTCGAACTGCGGCGCTGAGCTCGCAAAAAATGGGTGGAGCACGTTTATCGATACCAACGCCGAGGTGAAATTCATCTTCATCACGAGCTGGCACAACGAAATCGGCCGCGAGCTTCTCACCAAAAACGGCGTCGGCGCACAGTCCAACTTCGAGCTCCTGCTCCATCCCAACGCCGCGCGCACGGACGAAGAGCGCATGACGCAGTTTCTCGGCCTGCCAGTCACATGGCTGCCGACCACTTGGGTTTTTCGTGAAGGCAAACTGCGTTACGCGATGAACTACGGCGAACTGCGTTTCCCGATTTTGCAGCAGTTGATCCGCGATACCGCCGACAAGTGGTAGGTCCGCGATCAACCAGCGCGGACACGAATCCGAGTGTTGTCAGCCCAGCGGAAATCTGCGAAACTTTAAGTTCAGCGTTCACGTGGACCGCCTCCCGCGGGTTTTTCGCAGCGCGGTTCACTTTTCAACATCAGCTTAAATTTTCATGTCTGCCATCAACACGTTCCTCCTGCAAAATAATCTACGCATCGCGACTAACCCGTGCGTGTCGCCCGATTTCTGTTTGGACTGGCCGGCGTTGCGGAGCGCGATCCAAAGCGCGCAGCCGATCCATGGGTGGTCGCACAGCCGCTTCGAAACGGCCGCCGGCAAGTGGGTGTTGCTTGAAGAGGTGGCGACGGGCGACTGCGCGTGGCGCCTCGATGCCCGCACGGGTGCCGCCGCGGTTAACACGCTCGCCGACGGCGCGCCGCTAAAAGAAGGCGCGGCCATTTTCCCGGCGACCTTCGCGAATTTGCTGCGCCTGAAAAACCTGATCCAAGCGCACCATCCCGCTTCGACGATTTTCCCGGGCGCCACGGAGCAACTCGGCCGCAGCACGCTCGGCATCGGTGCGCGTTTCACGACGTTGCACTGGCCCGCGGTTGAGTGGGCGATGGCGCAGCTCGGCATCGGCGTCACGGCCAATCAGAACTCCATTCCGCGCGAACTCGTTTACGATACCGACGTGATGCTCGCCGGCAAACTCGACACCGTGCCGTTTCCCTTTATCGGCACCAACGTCCCCGAAGGCCACCAAGGTCAAAGCGTCGAAGGCATGAGCCACGGCTGCGTGCTTTCGAAACTTAAAACGGGTTTCCATACCCGTGGCATCGCTTGGTCGTTCAATGCCGACCACCAGCCCATCGGCGGTAAATTCGACAGCCGCGAAGACGCCCTTGTCACCGGCTGCGTGCTGGCCAGCTACATCACCTTCGATCTATCGCCGGAGCTCGCGCAGACGAAGGTCGCCGACGATGCCGCCGCGTGGTGCGCCGCGCACGTCCCCGCCGCGCTCATCGCCACGGTCAAAGCCCGCGTTGCCCAAGCCGGCCTCACGCTCAATGAAACGGATTTCGCCAAGCTCCTCGCCTACGTCTGGCCGTCGTTGCAAAAGATGAAAGTCCGCGACGGCAAATACGCCGCGGCCCGCGCGCAGGCTTTCACGACTGAGGTCGGCCGCGCTTATCTGCGCGAACTCTCGATCGATGAATTGCCCGGCCTCACCGCGCCCGAGACGACCGCCATCATGCTCGCACTCTGCGAAGCTCTCGGGATGAAAATCCATTTTGTCGCCCCCGCGTTTGGTTTTCAGAAGAACATGCCGTACCCGGACAACGCCGCGCTGCGCACGCTCATTGAAAAACAATGGGCCGTCTGCGCTAACTTTGGCGCGAGCATCGGTTTCCACTCGGGCTCCGGCAAATCCGCCGAAAATTATCAAGTCATGGGCGCCGTCACCGGCGGCCGACTCGAGATCAAGACCAGCGGCCGCTACACCTACGAAATGGGCCGCGGACTCTTCGCTTCAAAAAATCCTGCCGACCAAGCCCTCTGGCGCGATTGGTACCGCTTCACCCTCGAGCTCGCGCTGCTGGGTGCCTATAGCACCGACGCCACCGAGCAGAAAATGGCCCGGGTCTTCATCGCCGATGCCCTCGCAAAATCAGGCCACGGTACCGAGGTTTTCTCCCGTCCGGAGGTTACACGCACCGCGCTTGAGGCGCTCACGCCGAGTCCGGAACATATGTTCTGGTTTGAATATAATTTCCTCCACGTGCTCGCCGCTGACGGCCGCGCGGAGAAAGCCGCGCTCGGCGATCACACGCCCGCCGGCTACCGCCAACGGGCGCGTTTCTACACGATCAGTGACGAAGGTCGCCTCAACTTCGCAAAAAACATCGCCGCTTACATCGTGTTCCTCGCGCGCAACACCGGTCTCGCCTCCGCTGCGACCTGCACCGCCGCCGAAACTCGCCTGGCCGGCTACACCAGCCTCGCCGCGATGCTTAACGATATTGCCAAAGCCTAAGTCGCCCCGCGAACGTCCCGGACCCACAACTCTTAGATTCCTCTCCCCATGGCTGCATTCATCCACGACGATTTCCTGCTTTCCACCCCGGTTGCTCGCGAGCTCTACCACACGTTTGCGAAGAACGAGCCGATCTACGATTACCACTGTCACCTGCCGCCCGCGCAGATTGCCCACAACCACCGCTTCGCCGATCTCGCCGAAATCTGGCTCGGGGGCGATCACTACAAATGGCGTGCGCTCCGCACCAACGGCGTCTCCGAGCGACTCATCACCGGCAACGCCACCCCGCGCGAGAAATTCGACGCCTGGTGCGCGACCATGCCGCACACGCTCCGTAATCCGCTTTACCATTGGTCGCACCTCGAGCTCGCGCGCTATTTCGGCATCACCGACATCATCAACCCCGCCAGCGCTGACTCCATCTGGGAGCGCGCAAACCCGCAGTTGGCCACGATGCGCGTCCACGATTTCCTGACCAACTCCAAGGTCGCCGTCGTCTGCACGACCGATGATCCCGCTGACTCGCTCGAGCTGCACCAGAAAATCCGCGCTAGCGGCTTGAAGACCCGCGTGTATCCGACTTTCCGACCCGACAAAGCCTTCGCTGTGGGCACGCCCGCGGTGTTCAACGCCTACATGGAGAAACTCGCGGGCGCGGCCGGCGGTTCCTTCGCGGCTAACGGCGTGCGCACGTTCGACGATTTCCTCGGCGCGCTGAAAAAACGCCACGACGATTTCCACGCCATCGGCGGCCGCGTCTCTGATCACGGCCTCGAATCGGCGCTGGCTGAACCGTGCACGCACGCGCAGGCGCAATCCGTTTTTGACGCGGCCCGCGCCGGCCGCGTGCCCTCCGTCGACGACATCGCGCGCTACGGTTCTTATCTCATGCTTGAGCTCGGTCGCTGGGACGCCGCGCGCGGCTGGACCAAGCAGCTCCACCTCGGCGCGCTTCGTAACAACAACACCCGCCTCCTCAGCAAGCTCGGGCCCGACACCGGTTTTGATTCCATCGGCGATTTCCCGCAGGCCGTTGCGCTCTCGCGCTACTTGAACGCACTCGACGCCACCGACCAGCTCCCGCGGATGGTCATCTACAACCTCAATCCCGCCGACAATTACGTCATGGCGGCGATGATTGGAAATTTCCAAGACGGCACCATTCCTGGTAAAATCCAATTCGGCAGCGGTTGGTGGTTCCTCGACCAGAAGGAAGCGATGGAGTGGCAACTCAACTCGCTCTCCAACCTCGGCCTGCTCTCGCGCTTCGTCGGCATGCTCACCGATTCGCGCAGTTTCCTCAGCTATCCGCGCCACGAGTATTTCCGGCGCAC
>CAMDRP010000134.1 GCA_945906965.1 Opitutus sp. GAS368
AGGCGCGGGGCCGCTCGTCAAAATCCAGGCCGATCAGATCATGCAGAAATTCGGCACCCGCGCCCTCGGCGACTACGCCAAACTGCACTTTCGCACCGCCTACGAGGTTGTGTCCGCCGCCGGTAAACTCGACGAACTCCCGCTCAAACCACCGCCCCCCAAGATGGAGTGGTGAGGATCCGTGCGACCGCTCTGCTTCCATTTTTTCGTCTAATTGAGCATGTCCAAACGACGCCAACTTCGCGGCTTTGATCTCAAGCAGATCGAAGGCGTATCTAGCCTCATCGGCGTCGATGAAGCGGGCCGCGGCGCGCTCGCGGGTCCGGTTGTGGCGGGCGCGGTGCTCCTGACGCGTGAATTTCTCGATAGCCGCTGGGCTGATACCAACGCCCGCCGCATCAATGATTCCAAACAGCTCACGGCTGCCGAGCGCGACTTACTCTGGATCGACTTCGAAGCTCTCGCCGCCGAAGGAAAAATCCATGCGCATTTCGGTACGGCCGACGTCACCGAAATCGCGCAATTCAATATCCTCGGTGCGACTAAAATTGCCATGCGCCGCGCGCTGGAGGGCATTTATCCGCCCGGCGCGTTTGAACACAAAATTGAGCCCGATCTTTTTTCCGCGCCCGAGGAGCTCGCGACGTTTCAACCGACGGTCTCGTCGCGCGTGTTGATCGACGGCTTGCCGTTGCGCAATTTTCCTTATCCGCACACCGGCGTCGTCTCGGGCGACGGTCGTTCCCTGTGCATCGCGATGGCCTCGATCATCGCCAAGGTCACGCGCGACCGACTCATGAATGAGCTCGATCAAAAATTTCCCGGCTACGGTTTCGCCGCGCATAAAGGCTACGGCACCGAAGAACATCGCGAAGCGGTGTTGCGGCTCGGGCGCACGCCGCAGCACCGCGAGATGTTTCTGCGCAAACTCATGGCCAGTCGCGTGGACCCCACGCAGATGGATTTTCTCGGCGAATAACCTTTGCGTCTCACTGTGGTCACGGCGTTGACCGCCGCCGCCTCCTTCACCAAGTTCGTCCAAAATGGCCGGCAAGAAAAACTCCTCGCTCGATCGGGTGCTCGGGCGTCTCGACACGCTCGACTCGGTCAATTTGGCCAACTTGGTCCAACGCCTCGCGCGCGAACGCGGCTTGTTCGAGGAGATTTTCAACACACTACAAGAAGGCGTACTCGTGATCACGCTCGACGGCGAAATTGACTACGCTAACGACGCCGCGCATCGCCTCATCGGTATCGGCGAAGATGAACTCGCGGGCCAGATCCTCTGGCGGCTCGTGCCTGGATTGCGGCCTTCGTTGGGCGCGGCCCTCGAGGATGACACCGCGGCGGCGTTGCCCGTCGTCACTCGGGAGTTTGAGCTGACTTATCCCGAGCACCGTACGGTGCGTCTTTATATGGTGCCGTTTCGCGGCGAAGGGCGGGGGGATGCGCGCCGTTTCGCGGTCATCCTCACTGATGTCACCCGCGATAAACAAACCAACGCGCAACAAATCGAGGATGAGCGCACCTCTTCGATTCTTCTTTTAGCGGCGGGTGTCGCCCACGAATTAGGCAACCCGCTCAATTCACTCACGATTCATCTCCAGCTCATGGAGCGAAAGTTGAAGAAACTTAAAGCTTCGAAAGAAGCGGAGTCACTCGCGGAGTCGGTGTCCGTGTGTCGCGCTGAAGTCGCTCGTCTCGATGGCATCATTAGTAACTTCCTCGATGCGATTCGGCCGCGTCCGCCCGATCTGACGGAGCTCGATCTGGCTGAAGTCTTAACGGAGGTGTTGAAGTTCCAACAGCGGGAATTTTCTGATCGGCGTATCGCGGTGGAAGCCGACGCGCTCGCTGATTTACCCCCAGTCATGGCCGACCGCAATCAACTCAAGCAGGTCTTTTTCAATATTAACAAAAACGCGATGGACGCCATGCAACCCGGCGGACGGCTCAAGATACGCGCGCGGGCCGACGACGAATCGGTGTACTTACTCTTCGGCGACAGCGGTAGCGGGATCAAGCAGGAGGACCTCGTGCGTCTCTTTCAGCCTTATCACACCACCAAGCCCGACGGCCATGGCCTCGGCCTCATGATTGTCCAGCGCATCATGCGCGAACACGGCGGCCAAGTCGGTATTGAAAGTAAAGAAGCCATTGGCACCGTGGTTACGTTACAGTTCCCGCGTAAAGATCGGCGGGTGCGCATGCTCGGGCGTTGAGCGCGGGCGCACGCTTTGCACCCACGATAACGGACTTTGAACAGCGCGTTGCGCCTGTTTGCCAAATTGTTTGCGCAGGAAAGATTGCCTCACTGCCACCGCCCCTTCATCGCAATGCTGCGTATCCTTAGTTGTCGCCCAGCGTCTGGCTAAGGTAACGCAATGAACACGGCATGGAATCCTCGCAACCGACACCTCCGGTCGAACTTATTCTCCGCGCACAACGCGGCGAACCGGACGCTCAACGCGAGCTCATCTTGGCTTATCAGCACCGCGTGGCCGGTTTTGTTTATGCGATCATCGGCCGTAGCGATTCCATCGAAGACATCGCCCAGCTCATTTTTATCAAAATGGTTCGCGCCATCGATCGCCTGCAAGCGCCCGCGCAGTTTGAATCGTGGCTGTTTCGTCTCGCACGCAACACCTGCATCGATCACCTCCGTCGCCAGAAACTCCGCCGGATATTTCTGCCTTTCGCACCCGAGCACGAAAACGTCCCCGAACCCTCCGGCGCGGTCGGCTCGGAGGAGCTCGACGCCCTGCGTCACGCGCTTGAACAACTTCGCCCCCAAGACCGCGCTTTGCTCGCCCTCGTCCAAGAAGGCCGCAGCCACGCCGAGATCGCCGTCACCCTTCGCTCCAGCGTCGCCGCGGTAAAAGCCCGCTTACATCGCGCTCGCGAACATCTCCGAGAACATTATCAATCCCCTCATGAAAACTGAAACTCGCGCCTGGGCACAACTCCAGCGCCACGCCTCCGCTCAACTTCGTCCCGGCTTCGCCGACCGCGTCGTCCGCGCCGCTCGCGCTGGAGCCGAAGCCGTACCGTCCCTTCTCAGCATTTTTACCCTCAGCGCCGCCACGGCTGCGCTCTGCCTGCTTGCGGTCACGCTCTTTAACACGTCCTCCCGCGACACCGGCGAAAGTGATTTCAATCTCGCTGGCTGGCAACAGATCGCCGCGGACTCCGAGGAATTTGCCGTTAACTTATGAAACCACGCCTGCTCATCACGGGCCTGACTGTCACCGTATTTGGTGCCGGTTACGCCGCGGGCCTTTGGACGGAGCGTACGCGCCCCGTGCCCCCGCCGCCCGCCCCCCTCATGGGCGAATTTTCCGGTAAACACGCGCCCACTCCCGGAAAGACTCCCACCCCGGCGTCATCTCGCTCGCCCCTCAACCGCGCCCAACTCGCCGCCGAAATCGAGCGCCTGCGTCCCCAAATTGACGGCTACCGCCAACGCCTCGAGGCCCTCGACCTGGAATTCGACCGCGAACTCATCGCTCACCTCACGCCTGAGCAGGCCGTCACGTACACCGCCGCTCAAAAGCGCCGCGCCGATCGCAGCGCCAAGGGCGCCGCGCAAGCGGCCGCTAAACATGATCCGCTCACCGACGACGAGATCGAACAACTCCGCCAACGCTCTCTTTTTGGCGTGCTCTGGATGATCGCGCCCACGATGAAACAGGATTCCCTCATCAAGGACCTCAAGCTCACCGATGCGCAACAGCTCAAGACCCGTGAACTACTCCGCGACCGCCGGGAAAAATTCCTCGCCATCGTCGACTCCACACCCCCGCCGAGCATCATGTTGAGCCGCCTCGCTCCTGCCGCGCAGCGCCTCGCGCCGGCTCCCGCTAAAAAGTGACCACCGCCCGGCCTGTCGCCGGGCTTGACGCTCCTCGCACCCCCCGCGTGAATCGCACCATGGTTCCCAGCGTGCTCATCGTCGACGACGAGAAACACACCCGTGAAGGTCTTCAGCAGGTGCTGGCCGACACCTACGATGTCTCTATCGCCGCCAGCGCCGACGAAGCGTTTAACCTCCTCGATGCTCAGCCTTTTGACGTAGTCCTCACCGACCTGCGCATGCCCGGCAAGTCCGGCCTGAAAGTCATCGATAAAGCCCTCGCGCTCCCACAGCGCCCCGCCGTCCTCATGATGACCGCTTACGGCAATATCGATACCGCCGTCGAAGCCATGAAACGCGGCGCCGTCGATTTTTTGACCAAACCCGTCAACATCGAGCGCCTCGAAGTCCTGATCCAGCGCGCTCTCAAGACGAAAACCCTCGAGATTGAGGTGCAACAACTGCACGAGCGCCTCGACGAAAAGTTCAGTTTTAGCGGCATCGTCGGCCAGTCGGCCAACCTCCTCAACGTCCTTGACCGCGTTAAACTGGTCGCGCCCTCGCGCGCCACCGTACTCATCGACGGCGAATCCGGCACGGGTAAAGAACTGATCGCTCAAGCGATCCATCAAGCCAGCCCCCGCGCCCGTGCGCCGTTTATCGCCGTCCATTGCGCCGCCCTCTCGGAAAATCTCCTCGAGAGCGAACTCTTCGGTCACGAACGCGGTGCCTTCACCGGTGCCACCGAACGTCGCATCGGCCGCTTTGAAGCCGCCGTGGGTGGCACGCTTTTCCTCGACGAGATCGGCGAGATTTCTCTCTCCACGCAGGTCAAACTCCTCCGCTTTCTCGAGACCAAAGCCATCGAGCGCGTGGGCGGCTCCAAACCCATCGACCTCGACGTGCGTCTGGTCGCCGCCACCAACCGCCAACTCGAGGTCATGGTGCGCGAAGGCAAATTCCGCGAAGACCTCTTTTTCCGGCTCAACGTTGTCCGCATCGAGCTCCCGCCCTTGCGCGCCCGCCCCGATGATATCCCCGCGCTGCTGGCGCATTACTTGAAAGTTTTCTCGGCGGAAAACGGCCATCCGCCGCTCACGCTCGAGCCCGGCGCCATCGCCACGCTCAAAGCCTACGCTTGGCCCGGCAACATCCGCGAACTCCGTAATTTTTGCGAAAATGCCGTCGTCCTCCGCCGCGGCGGCAAACTCACCGAGTACGACCTGGATCCCAAGTTCCGCGGTTTGGTTGCCTCGTCCGATGGCGCGCGCGCGCTCGGCTCGGCGCCAACATCCGTGCCTGCGGCCAGCGGATCGGCTGGCCCGTCTCTCTCGGTAGAGGTGAATGAAAAACTTCTGTTGCGCGAGGCGTTGATCAAAGCGCGGGGTAATCGCACCAAAGCCGCCGCCTTGATGGGCGTGAGCCGCCGGACCTTGCACCGCAAGCTCACCCAATGGCCCGAGCTCGACGTCACGGATAAATAACCGGGCGCGGCGCGCTCGGTTGTGGGCCGTAAGATGAAGAGAACTAAGTGATGGAAGCTGTTGGGCCGACTGGAGATTGGGGTGTTTGTAAAATTGCTGTTGACGGTGACCAATCTCGGCCTACTTCTACCCCTCCAGTTTGCGGGTGTAGCTCAGTTGGTAGAGCACTTCCTTGCCAAGGAAGATGTCGAGAGTTCGAGTCTCTTCGCCCGCTCCATTTTAAGATAAGCCTCAGTTAACGAAAACGTTAGCTGGGGTTTTTTTGTTTAGCGCTGAAAAAGTGAGAACGAAAACGGCCTAATGTGAGAACAAGACGCCTAGTTTTATAGACGACGCAGATGACTTTTTTCGCTCTTGTGGATCAGGTCTACAATCAAAACTTGGCGGTGTTTTAATTTTGCTGTGCTTGGAATTCTATCAAGCCACTAAGTCGCTCTCAAACGTCGCGATGTTAGAATTAATCACTTCGCGAATTTCATCCACGATTAAGGCACCTTCGACGTTTATTTCAGCGGCATTCTTGCCCATCACTCGCGCACCTAGCTCTACCTCAAGCTTGAGTCTGAGCAGTAAGTCTAACTTCTGCGCCAAGGTCGCCAGCATCTCATCAACCACGCAGCTTTGAATCACCTCGCCCTCTTCGCGCTGGTTCTTAGCTCGAACGTGACGAATCTGCTCTCTTAGCAAGTCAGCCTTGAGCGCGCTCAACTCACCTCCAGCCCGAACGCGGCCCAAGCCTCGTTCAGCCTTGAAGGCCTGCCACGCCTCAAGATCGGCAGCCTCAGGCGCGCCTTCGAGCTGCCGCCATAGGTGCAGGCCTTGGTGGCTGACTTCCAGTTCCTTGGCCAAGGTTTTCCATGTGAGCGGCTCCATGGTGGGCCCGGCAGCGCCTGTTGGTGATACGGCTGGTGGCGCAGCATGAATTGAGCGCGGAGCGGATCGCGGCTGCCGCGGGCGTGAACCGCTCCACGGTTTTCCGGTATCTGGACAACTTCCAAGCGGGCGGGGTGGCCCAACTT
>CAMDRP010000135.1 GCA_945906965.1 Opitutus sp. GAS368
CCGAATCATCCCGCACGTGTGGCCGCACTTCCACGTTCACCTGGCCTCGGCCTCAGCTCAGGTTGCCTTCCTAGAAGTGATCCCCGACTACGTCGGTGCAGACCCGATGTGGGCCCTGCTCAGCGAAGGGCCCAACATTCATAAGGGAGCTTGGGACACCGAGGCTTGTACCGGGAGAGATCATGCGGTAGGAGTTGCTGTTTTATTGGTAGTATCGAAGGCGAGTTTATCGTGAATATTACCGCCGGATTCCATTTCGGTTATTCGTCAGCCAGTGAGGTGAAAGCAACATCACGAGCGATTTCGCGAAGAGTTACGACTTCGGGAGGTAACTTTGTCAGGTCAGTTTCGTCGTGCTCCCAAACCACGAGGACGTCGACGTCATCGGCTGCATGGTTTATCCGGTAGGACGACGAATGCATCTTGAACTCGGCGATGACGTATTCCCCGGTATCGTTGTTAACCAAAATTGCGTCCGGGCGAGTATCAAGAGATAGCCCAAGTCTCTCTGCGAGCCGCTTCGAAAGGGCGCAGCAGTATCGGTATCGCGTGTAGGATGCCAGCGCGCCGAATACCATGTAGACATCCGGTTCGCCCTCTGGAACCCATTGATCTAGGTTCGCTGGACTGAAGAGCTCCATGTGCAGCGCGCTGGTCGGCCTTGTGCTAAGTCTTGTCGAGCTACCTCAGAAAGTCTGACGCGCGATCAGGGCGAGTAAGCTCTCTCAACTTGAGCCGTGCGCACGATGGCGACCGAAACAAATACAATTGGCTCGATGGGTAGGCGAGTATGGGTGGGCCTAAGGAATCTTTTCGGTCCAATGTGGGAGCTGGGTTAGGCGACCTCGTGCGGTCCTGAGCGTTTGGTTTTTTTAACGAACTTGATAGAGGCATGGAGCCGCTCACATGGAAAACCTTGGCCAAGGAACTAGAAGTCAGCCACCAAGGCCTGCACCTGTGGCGGCAGCTCGAAGGTGCGCCTGAGACTGCCGATCTTGAGGCGTGGCAGGCCTTCAAGGCTGAACGAGGCTTGGGCCGCGCTAGGGCTACAGGTGAGCTGAACACGCTCAAGGCCGACTTGCTTCGAGAGCAGATTCGTCATGTTCGAGCCAAGAACCAACGCGAAGAGGGCGAGGTGATTCAAAGCTGCGTGGTTGAGGACATGCTGGCGACCTTGGCGCAGAAGCTAGACTTACTGCTCAGACTCAAGCTTGAGGTGGAGCTAGGTGGGCGAGTGATGGGCAAGAATGCCGCTGAAATAAACGTCGAAGGTGCCTTAATCGTGGATGAAATTCGTGAGGTGATTAATGCGAACATCGCGACGTTTGAAACCACACTAGTTCCGTCAACTCGAACGGCTTGATCGCACTTGGCTCTCATCCATAAAAACATACAACCAAAGCGACAACCAGAGCTATCTCTGGGAGCAAAATAGCTGACACCCTCGGCGTCCACCACGTTTCACCGCTTTCGGGCGGTTTTTTCGTTTTCGAGGAGAAATCTATTTTTTTTAGGTAAGATTATCATCTATCGTTACCGGATGAAACTGGGAAAGAAACACCTAGGCGTTGGGGGGACCTGCATTCGGGCCATGGCACGGCTTGTGGGGAGAAATCGTCAGTGGACGAGGCTTCAGACTTATCGGACTTGGCCGCGCTGGCGCACGGTTTCGAGCAGCGCACGGAGTTCGGCTACTACCTTCGGTTCCTTCTCGTAGAGATTGTCGCGTTGAGCGACGTCTCGACTGAGGTCGAAAAGTTCGCCCGGCTGGTCGTGAGGCGTGTAGTGGTTGGCCTGATCGAATCCGACTGGGACTTTCGATACGGCACCGGTTTTAGCTGCCACGAGCAGCCACTGGTCGTGGCGAAGCGCGTAGCTGTTGGCATTGGTGTTGTGCACGATGGTGCGCCGCGGGCTCGAGGCGCTGGACTTTAAAACAGGCAGTAAGTCATGGCTGTCTTCGGCGCTGCCGGCGGGAAGTTTGAATCCGGAGATCGACGCAAAAGTCGCCATAAGATCGATCTGGCTCACGAGCGCGGCGGTGGTTTTGTTGGGTGCGACGACCCCAGGCCAGCGCACGATGAATGGCACCCGGTGGCCGCCTTCCCAGAGGTCGCGTTTGACCCCGCGCAACGGTCCGGAGCTGCGGTGGTCGAACTTCTGAATGCGGGCGTAGGCGTAAGTCTCGGCACCGTTGTCAGCGGAGAAGATAACGAGAGTGTTATCGGCGAAGCCGTAGGTCTTGAGTGCGGCGAGGATGCGGCCGACCGAGTCGTCGGTCTGTTCCATGAAATCGCCGTAGCCGCCGGCCTTGGATTTCCCAGCGAACTCCGGCGAGGGCACGATGGGCGCGTGAGGCGATGTGAAGGGCACGTAGAGGAAAAACGGATTCGGTTGGCCTCGCTGTTCGCCGATCCAAGCGACCGTGCGGTCGGTGATGCGCGGCATCACGGCGTGAAAATCCCAGCCCGCTACCATCGGACCGGGTCGGGCCTCCCAATTGCCTTCGGCCGTTTGGGGTGTGATCGCAAGCGGGACGGTGGGCGGGGTGATGACGCGGTCGTTTTCAAACCAAGCGTAGGGCGGGAAATTCGGGACATCGTCGCCGAAGTAATAGTCGAAGCCGCGGTCACGCGGGCCGCCGGGGATGGGTTTCGTCCAGTCAAAATCGGCGGGGGCATAGCCGGTCTTCGGATCAGGCTTGGCCCCGGGGCGCATGAGTGCCGACCAGTTCCAGCCGAGGTGCCACTTGCCGATGCAGGCGGTGCGGTAGCCCTGTTGCTGCAACATCGCTGGCAGGGTGAGCTCGGCGTCAAACGAAGGCGGCCCGAAGCTGTTCACGATGCCGTGAAATTTTCGCCAGTGAGAGCGGCCCGTGAGCATCGCGTAGCGGCTCGGGGTACAGATGCCCGATGAGCTGTGGGCATCTGTGAACCTCAGGCCTTCGCGCGCGAGCTGGTCGAGGTGTGGAGTGCGAATCTTAGATTCGGGGTTCTGGATCGCGAGGTCCCCGTAGCCCATATCGTCGGCGTAGAGGATGACGATATTGGGACGCGACGCGGCGGCTTGAGTAAAGTTGCACTGTAGGCAAAAATAGATCGCAAGAAGCAGGGGTAAGAGTCGCATGCTCTAGATAGTAAGATTAAAAATGAAAAGTAGAGCCAGCAACCGGCAGACGCTCAGGGAATTTTCGTGACGACAGCGTAGTAGGCACCCACCTCGTTACCGTCGGCGGTGGTGAAGACCGGGGCGAGTTGATGGGAGCCGGCGGTAAGGGTGGTCGTGAAAGCGACGTTGGTGTCGGTGGGGCGCACGGGTGACGTGGCGAGGTCGCGGCCGTTGATGCGCAGCGTGGCGGTAGCTGCAGGGATCGCGGCGCCGGAACGGGCGCGAAAAGCGATGTCTGACCCGCTGACATTGGCGCCCGGAGGCAGATCGGCGGTGATAGGATGGTCGGCTTCGACGGGCCAGCGACGCACGCTGACCTCGTAGCGACCGCTGGTTACAACCTTCACAGCCCAGTGACCGGCGTGAGGAGATTGCGCGGCGGCTTTCGTGGCTTTAGCCTTGGTTGTGGCGGGCCGGGCCGTAGCGAAACCATCGGCTACGCGGATGTGCCCTTGGTGCCACGGGGGCAGGGCTTCTTGAATCCAATCGTGGCCGGTGAGACTGACGCTCGGGTGATCGGGATGACCGAGGTGAATTTCTGTCGTTTGTGCGAAAGTCGGCTCGAGCTCGGCCCACCAGCCGTCGTAGAACGCGCGCATTTTCGCGGCACGCGCGGGTTGGTAGTCGATGACGTTCATCTGTTGCCCGGGGTCAGCTTGGATGTCGTAGAGCTCGGTGTTGTTGATCAGGCGCCATGGGCCGGACATGACGGCAGTCTGCTTCCATTTAATGGGGTCGCGCACGCGCTGGGAGTCGGTAACGAGCATGCGCTCGTGGGGCCAAGTGGGAGTTTTTGAGGCTGGATCGAGAAGGGGGCGGATGGAGCGGCCGTCGAACTTGAGGCCGGTGGGCGTCGGCGCACCGGTGACGTCGAGCAACGTCGGTACGATGTCCACGGCGTGGCTGAGCGTGTCGCTGACGTGAGGCTTCGTCCAACCGGCGGCGGGCCAGTGTGCGAGGAGCGGCACGCGGTGGCCACCCTCGTATTCACTGCCCTTTTTCCCACGCATGCCAGCGTTGAAGATTTTTTCACCCGTGGCGGTGCCATTGTCGGTGGTGAAAATGAAGAGCGTGTTATCGGCTAGGCCGAGCTCGCTCAGGAGGGCGCGGGTGGCACCGACGTTGTCGTCGATGTTGGTGATCATGCCAAAGAATGAGGCGAGCTCGGGCGTCTGCTGCGGGTAAAGATCGGTGTATTTTTTTGGCGCGTGAAACGGGCTGTGTGGGGCGTTGAGCGCTATATAAGCGAGGAAGGGTTTTTTGGCGACGGCTTGCTCGCGGATGAAGCGGTGGGCCTCAGCGAAAAACACGTCGGTGCAAAATCCTTTGGCGGTGACGATGCGGCCGTTGTGAAAATAGCGGCCGTCGAAGTAGGCGTTGTCCCAGAGATCGGGCGTCTGGCCGACGCCGCCGCCACCGTGGCGATAGACCTCGGTGAAGCCGCGATCTTCGGCGCGGTAGGGGTAGTTGTCGCCGAGGTGCCATTTACCAAACATGCCGGTAGCGTAGCCGTGTGATTTCAGCAATTGGCCGAGAGTGATTTCGTTTTCGCGTAGCATCGAGCGCCCGTTGACCGTGTGCCACACGCCGGTGCGATCGGTCCAATGCCCGGTGAGTAAGGCCGCGCGGGTGGGCGAGCAAGTTGGCGCGACGTGGTAGTCTTTCAGCTGCGAAGACTCGGCGGCGAGGCGGTCGATGTGCGGGGTTTTGACGACGGGATTACCCGTGAAACCGAGATCGCCATAGCCCTGATCGTCGGTGATGACGAAGACGATGTTGGGGCGGGTGGGTGCTCCGGTCGCGGCGGTAGCAGAGATGGCAAGAACGACAAAAAGGGTGAGAGGAAGAAGGGAGCTGAGGCGGTACATAGGCGATCGGTAAAAACGGCGAAGGGCAGATCAACGCCACTCGATGCGGGCTTGTTTAGTAGTGAGGTCGACCCAGACGGAGGCGTGGGCGAATTCGCGGGTGGCGGTGAGGCCTTGCCAGATGGCGTCGGCTTTGGGTGGGCCGAGCGGGCGGTCGAACTCGGCATAGGCGTCGAGCATACCGTGGGTGTCGGTATAGCCCCAGGAGTAGCAAAAATGCGAGCCGGGTTGCGCGGCGACGAGGAAGCAGGCGAGGGGGAACGTGAGGCGCGCGCGGGCGAGCTGGAGAAGCTCGGCGTAGGGGCGCTGCATCATTTCTTTGTCCAGCCAGTTAAAACCGGGCCAGCCTTTGACGACGACAAATTTTCCTTTTGCAACGGCGAGAGCGATGGAGTCGAGGTCGGCTTTGATGTCGGTGGGCGAATCGGTTTTGAAGGCGCCGAAGTGCTCGATCATCACGCCGTCGATGCCTTCCCAATCGAGTATTTCGTGAAAATCCGTCGTGCGCAGGCCGTTCACGAGTACGAGGCGGTCGGGTCCAAGTTTGCGTTTGGTGAGGGCCAGCATCTCGCGCAGCCCGGCCACGATGGCGCGGGCTTTGGCGTCGCCGACCTGTTTGGCGAGGCCGGGAGAAAGGGCCTGCGGCAGCGCATCGACAAAGACTCCGCCTAGAGGTGCGGTCCGGTTCGCGTGGGCGACGACCTCCGACCACCACTCGCGAAAGTCGGCATTGGAGGGATCGGGGCGCGGCGTGCCGGACGGGTGCGTCACGATCTCGCCGCTCGCGGTGCGGAGGATCCACTCGGGCCGGTAGGTTTTGAAGGCCTCATAGCCGGGCCAGTTAATGAAGGCGTTGAGGTAGAAGAGAACTTTGGCGTCCGGATTGCGCTGCGTGATTCGCCGTGCGGAGTCCGCGATGCCGGCCTCGGTGCTGCCGTGGGGGGTGACGCCGTGGCTTTTTTCGAGCGCGATCAACGTGCTGTGACTCGCGACGAAATTGATTTCGGCGTCGGTAAGGTCGCCAGTGCGCTTGCCGAAGTGGAGGTTGAGCGGCACGCGGTCCCAATTGAAGCCTTGTAAGGCGGCTGTCACGCGAGGCGGAGCAGCGGGATTGATGCTTTGGACTTCTGAGCTGAGCGTGAGGCCATCGGCATCGAGATTGAAATAGTAGGCGGAGGTGCCTGCGGGCACGGAGGCGGACGCGGTGGCGCGTCCGGGACTGGCTGCGAGTTTTGCCGGCGCTTGTTCCCAATCGGCGTCTCGTTTAAATATAAGTGATGCGTTGTTCACGGTGCGCGTGGTTTCGAATGC
>CAMDRP010000136.1 GCA_945906965.1 Opitutus sp. GAS368
AAGCTCCTCCACGGACAGTGGCGGCAAGTCCTGCCGACATTATATTCTGAGCGGCGATCACATCGGCATGGCCGGAGTGAGCGCACTTAACACAGCGGAAAACAGCCCGGGAGGGGCGGTTTTCTGGGCTGATATGCCGGCAGGACGGGCAGGTCTGGGACGTATAGGCTGGGTTCACTAGCCGCACTTCCCCGCCAAGCCAACGAGCTTTGTATTTAAGTTGGCGGAGGGTTTCCGCATGGCCCTGTTCAAGCAGCGAGCGGTTGAGGCTGCGCTTTGCGGCGACGTTCTGGCCAGGGGCATCAACCGTGCCTTTGGCCGAACGGGTCATATTACGTAGCGCCAAGTCCTCCGCGCCGATCAGGCTGTGGTTTTTAGCCAGAGTCGTCGTGAGTTTATGGCGGGCATCGGAAATTCGGTGGCCGATCTTGCGGCGATTAACCAGCAGCCTGCGCTTGGCCTTGGCGTGCCGCTTCGATCCGGGCACACAGCGGCTGACTCGCCGGGCGAGTTTAACCGCTTGCTTCCTCTCGGCGCCGGTGGCCACCGGCAGCCGGATGAGCCGGCCATCGGAAACCGCGACGCTTTCCTCCACGCCTACGGTGGAAGTCTATCGCCGCGATTTCCGTGTCAGCGGCAGTTCCTGCTCAGGCCACTTCGGCGAATTTAGAAAAGTCCAGAAAGTCGCTGCAATCGTCCATGCCGAACGCGCGGGTATCGCGTATAGTGCGAGCCTCTGCCCATGAAGTTTTAGTTCACCCCCACCCCTCGTCCTCCATCCCGTCCCTTCCACGACAAGGGGACGCCTTAAAATCGCATTAGGGGGGTTACCCTTAACTCCCCGACCACCCAGTCCGCCGCCGAAGACTAACTGAAAACTAGAAGCTCAAACGTTCCAACGCACCACCCCTAGGAAATTTACCTCACCATGAAATCTCTGATCCCCTACCTCGTCTCGTGCGCCTTCGCTGGCGCTACGCTGTCCGCGCAAACCGCCCCTAAACCCTCCACAGCCGCTAGCATACCGCAGGAGGAAAACACCGTTGTGATGAATCCTTTCCAAGTCACCACGAGCGGTGACATCGGCTATAAGGCGGCCAGTTCGGTCTCGGGAACGCGCATCGACACCCCGATTGCTAACCTGCCCTTTGCGATCAGCGCGTTCACCCCGGAGTTTATGTCGGATACAAACTCGGTTAGCCTTTACGATGTGGTGAAATACTCCACTGGGGTTTCCAGCGGCGCGCGCGGATTCAATTTCGGCAGCGATGCCTTCAGTATCCGCGGCTTCACCCAGCCACCGCAGCGCGATGGTTTTTATGAGTCGGAGCGCGGTAATACCTACGTCGACACCGTGAACCTCGAGCGCGTCGAGATCGTGAAGGGGCCGGCTTCACTCCTGTATGGCCAAGTCTCACCCGGAGGCACGGTGAATTATATCACCAAGCGTCCCGGCACGCGTGCATTCGCCGTCCTCAGTGCGGCGGCGGGTAGCTATGACTATCTGCGTGCCACTGCCGACATCAACCAGCCACTGATCGGAGACAAGCTGCTCTTCCGCATCAATGCCTCGTGGAACGACGCTCTTCAGTACGTCGACTATGCCGAAAGCAAAACCAAGGTCTTCGCACCTGTGGTGACTTGGAACATCACCCCCGGCGCTTCGCTGCGCGTCTCCTACCAGTGGCTACACCGGGAGGAAACTCCTCCGGCAAATTTCCTGCCCCCGGTGTCCATCGCCACGCCGCTCTCAGTCTCGCGATCCTTCACCGCGGCACTCGGCTACCCATCGGGCGCGGCTGCATTGGTGAACCAAGGCGGTCCGGATCTCGCCGCCGGCTACCGCAACAACTCTGATCCAGGCTATCTTAACCGCTGGGTCGGCTTGCCCCGCACCTTCAATCAATCCAGCCGAAACGACCATCGCACGACCGACCTGAGCAGCCTCAATGCAGAGCTTAGCACGAAGATCGGCGAGCGCTGGAACGCCCGCGTCGGCCTCGGACACAATCAGAGTAGCAACGATCAATTCCAAACCGGCGTCGCCAACTCGCTGTTCGTCGCAGCGCCCGATTCGTTGGTGTTTAGCAAGGGCGTCTGGTCAGTCGCTCCGACTTGGGACGCGAAGACGGCGGCGCAGCAGCTCGCGGCCAATCTCGACTTCGCCCGAAAGGTCCTGGAAAACCCCAGTCTCGCAGTCACCAGCCAAAACGGCACCCCCGGCCCGGCGGTGCACGTGCGGCGTCCCCGCTGGCAAACGGCCGGGACGAAGAACACCAGCTTACAAGCCGACCTGACCGGCAGCTACACCTTCGCCTGGGGGGCGATCAAGCCGCTGGGCGGCCTCCTTTACGCCAGCACCGACAACACCGACTACCTCATACAAAGCAACGGCACCCTCGCCGCGCCGAACTTCCGCGCCTGGGACGTGAACCCAGCGAGTCCGACTTATTTCATCGACCCCAATACATCTAATGCGCTCAGCACTACCCCGCTGCTGAACACCAACACGCTGCAAGCAGGCACAGACCAAGCGGCCTACATCGCGCTCAACGGCAGCTTCCTGCATGACAAGCTGCAGATGGTGAGCGGCCTCCGCTACAACCGCTCAACGACCCAGTCGACCGACTACCGTGTATCGGCTAAGCCGGGGACCAAGGCAACGTTCAGCAAGACGATCCCGCAATTCGGTATGGGCTACAAGATCAGCCAGGGAATGCTGCTCTTTGGCTCCTACAGCCAATCCTACACGATCCCGGCCCAGACCGTGTTACGCGGAATCGCGACGGACTCGAACGGGTTGCCGCAGCAAATCTTCACCGGTCAGGCTGTGCCGGTTCAGGGCGAGGGCTACGAGCTTGGCCTGAAGACCGATCTTTATGAGGGAAAATTTTCCTCAACGCTTTCACTCTACGAAATCACGCAGCGGGACGTGGTGCAGACGGTGGGGCTGCAGATCAACGGCAACGCCTTCGGCCAAGACAATCAGAACAACGCCGTGCGGGGTCGAGGCGTTGAGTTGGAATTCATCTTCACGCCAACCAAGAACTGGCAGGTCTTCGCCAGCTTGTCCCAAGAGGACATTCGTAATATTAAAGAACCGGCGGGCGCGCTCTATTACCTCGGCGCGCATCCCGTCTACTCGGTCAAGACCATGGGCAATCTCTGGGCCCGATACGGCGTCACTACCGGTAAGTGGAAGGGACTATGGAGCGGCGCAGGATTCAACTACGTCGGACCGCAGGCCATGGACGCCAGGAACAAGAACCTGTTCGCGCCCGAATACACGCTCTGGAACGCCTCGCTGGGATATGACTGGAAGTGGGGCAAAACCAAGATGAAGGCCCTCCTTAACCTACAGAATATCACCGACGAGGACTACCAGCCGAGCATCGCCACGATCGGTATGCCAAGGCGCGCGGTCCTATCGCTGACGACTGAGTTCTGATTCTTCGCAGCAGGAGCGCGTAAACTTCCGTTCTAGGGAACCTACGCGCTCGAACCTAGTGACTCCAATTTCTCAGCGCCCGACCTGCGCCCCAAGGGTGGCACCGTCGATCGTCATTGGGGAAAGGAACCCTTAGTTGATCTGAATCGCCTTGCGCAGCCGGTCGAAATCGCCGCCTGAGAGTTTGAAGAGTGTCGAGTGCCGGGCCGGCAGCGTGATCGTGACCGTCCCAGCCGCGGTTTCGGTCACGGCGGCCCCGGATACCTTACTGAAAGTCTTGAGGTCGGCGGTGGACAGCCCGGTTACCACCCACTTCTTGTCCGCATCCGTCCAGTTGAAAGTCCCGAGATAAACATCGCCCTTCGCTTGGGTCAGAATGGCAGAGGAAACATCCTCGTCGTCACGCGCGTGCGCCCAAAAATCGAGCGGCACGTAGCGCTCGGCCGTTGGGAACCCCGCGGCAAAGCGAAAGAGCGCGCGGCGCTCCTCGCGCAGGGTGGGAAAATTGTCGCTGTTTAGGCGCGGCCCACCGCAGAGCGCGACAAAATGCGTCCACATTTCAGCCTCGTTCAGGGTCATGTTCTTACCGTCCTTCACGGGAGATTTTACCAGCGTGTCGTCTTGGTCCTCTTTGGCGCGGACCACGTGGTAGTCGGCGTCGTTGTGGACGACTTTGCCATGAAGGTAAAAATTACCGGCGTTATCCACGGCGCATTTTTTGAACTGTTTGAATTCCGGATTGATGTCCGCGCCAGAGCGCAGCCCGTCCACATGGCCGAAGGTTGGGCCGAAAACGGACGAACACGCGACGAAGTAAGCGTCTGCGCCCATGCCTTGGCGCATCGCCGCCAAGCCGAGATGGATGCGCTCGACACTCGTGAGACCACGGTTCTGCGGCACGATAACGGTGTCTTTACCGACAGCCGTATGGATAAATTCATTGAGGCCGAAGCGGAGGAAATCGACCTTGATATAATCATAGCCCCAATGGCGACGGATGTTGCTCATGACTTCGGTGAAGTAAGCGCCCGTCGCCGGATTTGAGAAATCGAAGAACGTATAGTCGAGGTTCTCGCCGACGTTGACCTTAGACTCCACGAGCATGGCACCCTTATCGTCTCTAAGGAAAAAGTCCGGGTGCTCCTTGGCGACCTGCGCTTTTGCGTCGCCGCGCATGCCGTCGAGATGGATGCCTGGGATGAGCTTCTTCTGCCGGATGAGCTGGCCCAGGCGCTTCATCCCCTCGGGCTGCAAGCTCTCGCGGACAAGCTTGTAATCGCCGCGTTGCGGCCACCAACCACCGTCGATCTGGAGGAAGTCAGACTGCGGATAAATTTCGATGAGCTTGTCCATGTTCGCCACGACCTGGTCGTAGGTCCAATTGCGCCCGAAGTAGTCCCAAGTCGCCCAGCCGATGTAGGGTTTCGGGGCGTTCAGCTGGATGCGATTCTCGCGGGCGATCTCGTCGGCGTAGCCGAACAAGAGGTCCTGCCAGTCCGAGCCGCTGGTCAACCAGACGGTTTCCAGCGCGACCGTCTCCCCCGCACGCAGCAGCCGACCCTCGCCCTCGCCCGCGACCATCACGCGGCCGGCTGCGTAGCGGAGCTTGGCGTTGAATGTTTTCCACGTGGTAAACGCCGCGAGCGAGTATCCGCCTGCGCCTTTGGCGAGGAGATAGCTCCCGGTCGTCACCTTTTCGGCGGCAGCGGGCGACCAGACGCGCGCTTCGCTGCGACCCATGTCCCAACCCCCAGTTGAAACCCGGTCGGCCGGGCCCATCGGGCCGACCCAAGGGAATTCCACGGTCCAGCCGGACAGACTGAGGTCAGCGCCAGACGTATTTGTGACGCTGATCGTGAGCCGCTGAGCGCCCTGCTCAGCGGCGCTCACCCGGATTTCTTGGCGCAGCGGCGCTGTTGCGGGTAGTCGGCTCACATTGACGCTGACTTGGGCCTCTTGCAGACTGGCGCCGAGGCGGGCCCCGAGCAGCAGGCTTAGGGCGAAACAAAGCAAAGTATTACGAAGGAACATAGTGGGTGGGTGGTAAAAAGGGAGCGCCCGTTGCTAGTTCGATGAGAAACCGTTCCACAGGCTAAGTGGGACCCAATTAGCTGGCGGATAGGTGGAGGCAACGGACTACTGTAGTGTGGAACCGAAGCAGGAAAGGCAAATGGAGGGGTAATAAAAAAGATCAGGCTCGGCTCATGCCCTACTGATTAGGACGACTCTAAGTCAGGTACGCGCGCAGGGGCATGGATATTTTCTCACACCTGCTGGACTTATTTCGATACCGGCGAAATTCGTACCCATTACCCTTCTTTCGCCCCCCACCCAAGATTTCGGAGAGATTCCATTTTGGGCTGCTTCATCCAACTCCGAAATCAGCGCTTCAAGGAAAGATGCTGCTTGTAGCGAAAAATCCAGATATACCTCAAATTCATCCATGTCAGCGGATCGATATGTCGCATAATATGGTCATAGCTTTCGTTACACATTCGGTTCAAACCACCCCCCCCTGCGAAAATGGCTTTCTCCTGCTTGCCTCCGATCCCGCGTCTATCGCGTTTCACCGTTCTATTCAGCCTGCCTTTGCTGGCCTCGATCGCGTGCGCGCAATCCGCCGCAAATCCAGCGGTGGCGGTCCCACCGTCAGAAAACACAAGTCAGGCGATCCCCTCGGAGGTCGTGGAACTGACTCCCTTCACCATCACCGCAACTCAGGATCGCG
>CAMDRP010000137.1 GCA_945906965.1 Opitutus sp. GAS368
GTGTACGTGCCCAACGGCGAAAACTCAAAACTGCGGGCAAAAGCCGCCAACATATCCTGGTGCACCCCCAACCCAAAAAACAACACCCCCGCAAACGCGGTGATGAAAGCCGGCAAGGGTTCCTGCGCCGGCACCGGCACATCGAAGCCTGGCGGTGAATTCAATCCGATTTCATTAGCGATCAATCGACCGCCGAGCGCTGTGATCGAAAGCGCCGCTCGTACCACCAAACCCATCGCAAAACCCAGCAAAACTTCGCTCACCGCCGCCATCGCCAACCGGATCCAGTTCGCATCTTGCAACTCAACCGGCAACGGCACCACGCCGACCAGTAAGACCGCCAGCATCATACTGAGCGCCACCCGAATACGAGTGGGCAATGGACCTCCTCCGGGCGTGGGCAACGCGGCAATCACCCCCAACGAACGCAAGCTAATCAGAACCCATGCAATCAACCAAAGGAGCATGGCTTCATCCCTCCGCGTTAATTGCCTAAACTAGCCATCCGCGCAAAACAGCTGATCGTAAATTCGCTCATCACTCGGACTAGCCACGGCGCTAGCAACACGAACATGATCCCGCCCGCGACCAACTTAGGACCAAACGTTAAGGTCTGCTCCTGGATACTGGTCGCCGACTGAAAAATACTCGTAATCAAGCCCACCACCAACATCCCGATCAAAAACGGACTGCACACCAGCAGCGAGAAGATGATGACTTCTTTTAAAATATCGATCGCAGCTTCGGGCGTCATGGGCGTTTAAACATTAAAACTCTCGACCAAGCTTTTTACCACCAGTTGCCAGCCATCCACCAAGACAAAGAGCAGTAATTTAAAGGGCAAAGCCACCACGGCGGGCGGCATCATCATCATGCCGAGCGACATCAAGATCGTCGAGACCAGCAGATCGATCACGAGAAACGGCAAGAAGAGGAAAAAGCCCATTTGAAATGCGGTCTGCAATTCACTGATCACAAAGGCGGGTACGACGACGCGCAGCGGCAAATCCTGAACTCGGGTGGGTGGAAACCGTCCGAGTTTGAGAAAAAATTCAATGTCACGGGTGCGCGTCTGCTTCAGCATGAATCCCTTAATCGGTTCACCGGCCGCTTCCAAGGCAGACCCGGAAGGCAGATTGCCCGACAAATACGGCTGTAAGGCCTCGGTATTCACTCGCTCAAAGGTGGGCCCCATCACGAACAAGGTGAGAAACAGGGCGAGTCCGGTGATAATTTGATTCGAAGGCGCATTGGGCAACCCCATGGCCGTGCGGAGAAAACCCAACACGACGACGATGCGCGTGAAACTGGTCATCAACATCACCAGCGTGGGCGCCAGTGACAGCAGCGTCATGACGACGACAATCTGTAAACCGACGCTGATCTCGCCGGGTTTTTCCGCGCCTTCGAGATTCACCGCTAACTTCCACGGAGCCGGCGTCGCCGCGGGCGAGCCATTGCCCGGAGCCGCGGGCGGCGTTTGCGCGTGCAGCAAGCCTTGGGTCAATACCAAGGCCGTGAACAAAAATAAAATCGGCAAGCGCAGGCGCCGGAGCCACATCAGATTCATGGCGTAGGTTCCGCAGGCGGCACTTCCGAGACCACATCGATACGACCTTGGCTGACACCGATCAGAAAGGACCGGCCACGGCAGGAGGTAAGCACGAGGTACTGGCGGTTACCGAGGGGCCGAGTTTCATCGATCGAAATTTCTGAGCCATTGTTTTTAAGCGACCGGCCCTTGCCTTTCGCCCGAAACCAAAGCCAGGCGCCGCCGCCAAGACAGAGCACGACAAACACGATGTAACCAGTCGAAGGTGAACCCGTAGGCCGCGCAGCGCTGGGCTCGATCGGTTGCGGAAAAATGACCGTATCGGCGGATCGGGGCGCGGTCGGAGCCGCCCCCCAAAGTAAGCCGCCAGAAAAGACTAGGCTCAGAGCCCAAAGGGTCAGGCGACGGCGACGTGGGCGGTAAATCGACACGGTGAGCGTGGGGCGACTCATTTGGCGCGGCCCACGAATTCGGTGACGCGAATACCAAAACTATCGCCGACAAGTACGACTTCGCCGCGAGCGACGAGTTTCTGATTCACGTGCAGCGACACGGGCTCATTGGCTTTTTGCGCCAACTGCAAAATGGTGCCGGGCGCAAGAGCGAGCACCTCCCGCATGGGCAGTTCGCACGAGCCGAGTTGCACGGCGACGTTCACCTTGATGTCTAAAACGAGGTCGAGAGATTTATTGTCCATGATGGGTAAGGTGAAAAGTTAGCGAGTGGCCGAGGTGATAGAGACAGCGATACGTTCACCCTCAATGCCGATGGTGCCGATAAATTTTTCTTCGGAGCCAACGACGATCGAAGTCTGCTCCAAAATGCTGATAGGCAGCGGCAAGACCGAGCCGATCTCGAGATTCGAAAGTTCGGCGAGGGTAAGGGTAAAGGCGTTCCAATGCGCCGTGATCGGCACCAGCACCTCTTCAAACGCAGGGTGCCAATTGGGTTCACGTACGACGGGTTTGTCCGGCTGCATTTTTTCCTGGCGGGTTTGGAAGGAGCGCAGGAGCGGCTCGACCATGACTTCAGGCACACACAACGAGAGCGGTCCCGTAGCGCCACCGAGGGTCATCTCAATACTGAGATTCACAAAGGACGCGGTCTTGGAGGAGCTTTGCATGAAGCCCGAAAATCGCTGACCACCGAGGATCGCGGGCAGCAGAGCCTGTTCATAGCCCCACTGGTTGAACCATTCTTCGAGGACTTGCACCATCATGTCGTCAAGCAAGGCGCACTCAATTTCAGTGAGTTCACGCTCGACGGTCTGGGCCACCCCTGGACCACCCAAAAGCCGGTCAACCACGGTAGAGGCCAAAGAGGCGGGTAAGGTCATCTGCCCTAGACCGCGCAGGGGCTCGGCCTTGAAGGTACAGTTGTACGAACGTTCGGAAATTTGACCGCGAAATTCGGCAAAAGTAGACTCGGAAAAGCCGACTTTGCCGAGCACGCACTCGAGTTTCAAAACCAAGGATAAACGCGTCGCGAGTTGGCGGGCGAACTGGGCTTGTAACTCGCGCAGCTGCGCCAATTGCCCCTCCGTCAACATGACGGGATTGCGGAAATCATAGGCGCGCACTGCCGGGAAAGCCTCGGCGGCGACGCGGTTACCGAAGGGATCGAGATGAATCGCGGGCCCCGCCGGCTCAGTCTGGGTTTCAGCCGTCATTACTGCACCACAAAGTCAGAGAAAAAGACCTGCTCCACCAGAGGCGCTTTGAGCAAATCGTTGAATGCGGCCACGAGGCGACCACGTACGACCGCCTTACTGCTAGGCTCATCGAGCTCAGGCATCGAGAGGCTGGCAAGAATTGTGAGCGTGGTATCGACCATCTCAGCGTACTTGGCGTCGATTTTTTTATTAGCGGCGTCGTTTTTTCCGACGACATTAAAGGTGACCTTCAGGTAGCGGGTACCCTGCGTGCCGGCGATATTGACGGTGAGATTTTCAAATTTAGGGCGCACTTCTGGTTTTTCTTTACCGGCCGCATCGCCTTTCGGCGCGCCATGGGCACCAGCACCCGCACCCGCACCCGCACCGTCATCATGCTCTGGGGCTACTTCCGTGCCATCACGTTTGCTAGCCTGCGCCATGATGGTGGTGAGCTCACTCTTGATGTCTTTAGTGAGTTTAGGAATGAGTACAAAGTTAACCACCGCCCATGAAAGCACGGGGGCGAGCACCACCGCGATGATCGTCGGAAGCATGCCACCACCGGCAGATTTACCCGCGGCTGGTGCCGGTTTTTCGGCTGATTTATCGGGAGCTGGGTCAGACATGGGAAAAGAAAAGTTAAATCTTAGCGCTTAAGGTTGACGGTGTCTTCAACCATAGAGTCGGACACGGTTACAATGCGAGAGGAAGCCTGAAGACTGCGTTGAGCGTTGATTAGGGAGGCGAATTCGGTGGTGAGGTCGACGTTGGAGAGTTCGAGCGTCTCTGGTTCGATCGTGCCGTTGCCCACGCCACCCGGGACGTTGGCTAAGGCGGTGAGCGCTAATCCGCCGACAGGCGCAGCGTTTTCAAAATTGGTGAACATATTGGCTCCGGTCAATTTAAGCGCGGTTGGATTCGAGTAGCGCTGCAGGAGGACACGGTTGGTCACGGCGGTGGTACCATCAGAGTACGTTTCCGTAAAATTACCTTTTTTATCAAAAGCAAAGCTGAGCAATTCCGCACCGGCGGGCGGGGTCTGGCTGACGCGAATGCTGCCAACGGCCGCGGGCGCAGCGCCAGCGGCACCACCGGTCAAGCCCTGCACCTGATAGCCACTGCTGTTAACCAAATATCCATCTTCATCTAAGTGGAAATCACCGGCACGCGTGGCGTACTCAGAGCCGTCATCGGTCTTCAGCACGCGGAAAAAACCTTCGCCCGAAACGGCGAGATCGGTCTTAACGCCGGTAACTGAAAGCGAACCTTGAGAGTTTTTGATCGAATCGTTCATGAGCGTCGAAAACGAAACGGTCGCGGATTTGTAACCGGTGGTGTTAGCGTTAGCGATATTGGCGCTGATGGTTTCGACACCCTTGGAGAAGGACTTCATGGCGGTGACGCCAGAATAGATTGAGGCTGAGATAGGCATAAGACTTAGGTTTTGAGTTTGAGTTTAAAAATGAAGTTTAGGCAGGAACGTTGGCAGGAAGAACCTTGGCTGAGGTAGGCGCGACGCGGGTGACGGAATCAAAGGAGAAAAGCGAGGTCCCCATGCGCAGTTGCAGCCCGGTGGATGAATTTTCCACGGCATCAACAATACCCGTGGTTTCTGCACCGGTATAATCTCTCACGGTGACTTCACGGCCGATCATGCTGCTGGCGGCCATCATCTTGTTGGCGTCACCCATGCCCTTCAAGGAGGTGATCATCTGACTCGATTGCTCGAGGCCGGTAAATTGGGCCATGGTGGTGACAAACGAGTTGTCATCCATCGGCTTCATCGGGTCCTGATTTTTTAACTGCATGGTGAGCAGCTTCAAAAAATCCTGCTGGCTCATGGACTGCTTGTTGGTGCGAGTAACGGTGGGAGCGGCGACAGAAGCGGTCGCCGCGGGAGCGGGCGTAGTGGAGATGATAGGCATGGTCAGGCGAAGATTTGCAAACGGTGATTGGGGGCGAGAACGGGAGCCTCGACAGGAGCGACGGGGACAACCGGAAGTGATGGGGTGCGCCCCACCCGCGTAGCGGGCTCGGCTTTGGAATACAGGTTTTGCCGGGCGTCCGCATCGGCTTGCGCCCCGTTTTGGCCTCGGCCGGACGTATCCGGGGAACCCTGCCACTGAAACGAGGAAGAAAAACTATTAGGGCGATCCGATCGATCAAACGCCGCCTGCAACGATTCGCGCAAAGAAGTCGAATCGGTGCTCAAGACCGTTTCCAATTGGTCGGCGCGACGCACCACTTCGACGCGGAGTTTACCGTGACCGGTGACATCAAGATCGACCACGCAGCGTTGCTGCCCGGAAATCCGCACCTTCTCGGTGATCGCCGCGACTTCATCGACGACTTGCACCAAATTCACGCGCGTCACCGCTTCGGTTGCGGGTGCATCCGAGGGGCTCGCGGCCGAGAAATCGAGAAGAGGACTGGACATGTTCGAATCATTGTTAGCACTCGCTGGGCCAACCAAGGCATCTACTTTAGTAAATGATTTATTAACAACATTTTCTAAATTATTAAAAACACCTGATACCGTACTTTCATCCCCTTTAGCGCTGGGGGCGGAGGACAGAGCGGCAGTTTTTTCTGCCTTTAAAGAGCGCGGCATCGAAGCCGCAGCCACGCCCGGAACCGGCTGCGCGGTGACCGCGTTCAACCCGGCCGGAAGCTTGAAAGCGCCCGCCGGATCTTGCGGCATCGAGCGTTCCCCGTCCGCGGTAATCGCCTTACCTTCGGTCGCATCATTAAAATTTAACCGCACGCCTTCGACTTGGCTTGGCTGCGGGACCGGCGCTGGCGTGGCCGGCGTTTGCGCGGCTGCAACTGCCGTAGGCTGCGCTGCTTCGCGCCCACCTCCGATTTGTTTCATAATCGCAGGCATCGCCTGAACCGGAGCACGAACACCTTCACCACCCAAGGTTGGGCTGGCTTCAGCGGTGATCGCGAGGGCCAG
>CAMDRP010000138.1 GCA_945906965.1 Opitutus sp. GAS368
CGTCATCGCATGACCCCGGAGCGGCTTTCGTTTCTGAAATTCCCCAAGGCCGGTGAGCCGGTAAATAATCTCTATCTGGAAACCGACGTCGGGGTCGTAGACATTCTCTCCTCGGTGCTAGGCGTCGGTGATTTCGCACGGTTGAAATCTACGGCGGAGAAATTCGAGGTGGACGGACGCGTTTGCTGGGTGATTTCACTGCCAGACCTCATTGCAGGAAAAGAGGCGATGGGACGCGGCAAAGACAAGCTCACGGCCGTGGAACTCCTTGTCATCGCCGCCAAACGAAAACGCTGAAGAAAAAACGGCCAAGATCGCTACGCTCCGCCATTGCCTAGACCCGACGGCCACCAGGCCACCCTGCGCCAAGGTGATGAGAAACTCCTGCGCGAACCCACACGCGACCAACCCGGAGCTTGGCAACTCTACAACCTCACCGCGGACCTTGGCGAAACCAACCATCTCGCCACCCGCGAACCCGACCGCTTGGCCGATCTCACCGCCGCTTGGGAAATGTGGAGCCGAGCCCAGGTTGCCTCGCTTCGGTAGGCTTTTCCCTTTCGCTCTATTTAGCATGACTTCCATCCGCCTGCTCTCGATTTGCGTCGCCACGATGGCCACCGGTTTCGCCGCTGAAACCGCCAAAGGTTCAGGTCCGGCGAAACCCAACGTCCTCCTCATCCTCGTCGATGATCTGAACGACTGGGTCGCTCCGCTCGGCGGCCATCCGCTCGCGCAGACCCCTCACCTCGACGCCCTCGCGCGCCGCGGCACCACCTTTCTCAACGCCCACGCGCAAGCCCCACTCTGCAACCCGTCTCGCACGAGTTTGCTCATGGGCCTGCGACCCAGCACCACCGGCATCCACGGGCTCGAACCCTCGATCCGTACGTTGCCCGAGTGGCGCGACCGCCCTTCGCTGCCCCAGTTTTTTCAACGCCACGGCTACCGCACCCTTTCCGTCGGTAAGGTCTGGCACAGCCTCACCCCCACGCTTCGCGCGACCGAGTTTGACCTCGTGGGCAACGCCGGTGGCGTCGGCGCCCGCCCGCCCGCCAAACTCATCGGCTCCACTCCCGCCGGTAACAACCCCCTCATGGATTGGGGCACGTTTCCCCACCGCGATGAGGACAAGGGCGATTGGAAAGTCGCCGACTGGGCCGGCCAACAACTCGCCACTTTGCCGCGCGACCAACCGTTTTTTCTCAGCGTCGGTTTTTTTCTGCCCCACGTCCCGTGCTATGTGAGCCAACCGTGGTTCGATCTTTACCCCGACGATGACCGCGTCCTGCCGCCCGTGCGCCCCGAGGAACGCGCCGGCCTTTCGCGTTTCTCTTGGTATCTCCACTGGTCGCTCCCCGAACCTCGCCTCTCCTGGCTCCGCGAGCGCGATCAATGGCGTAACCTCTGCCGCAGCTACCTCGCGAGCATCAGCTTCGTCGATTCCCAGATCGGTCGCGTGCTCGCCGCCCTCGATGCCTCCGGCCAACGCGAACCCACCGTCGTCGTCCTCGCCGGCGATCACGGCTACCACCTCGGTGAAAAAGAAATTAGCGGTAAAAACACCCTTTGGGAGCGCTCGACCCGCGTCCCGCTCTTCATGGCCGGCCCCGGCATCGCCGCCGGCGCCCGCGTGAACCGTCCCGCTGAGTTACTCGACATTTTTCCGACCCTCACCGCCCTCGCCGGCCTTCCCGCCCTCGCCGGCCTCGAAGGCCTAAGTCTCGTCCCCCAACTCCGCGACGCCACCGCCCCGCGCGAACGCCCCGCGATCACCACCCACAATCAAGGCAACCACGGCATCCGCAGCGAACACCACCGCTACATCCGCTACGCCGACGGCAGCGAAGAACTCTACGATCTCCGCAATGACCCGCACGAGTGGACCAACCTCGCCGCCCGGCCCACCTCCGCCGCCCTCCTTGCCGAACACCGCCGCTGGTTGCCCCAAGTCGATGTGCCCGCCGCCCCCGCCAGCGCCCAGCGCGTCCTCACCTACGATCCCGCCACCCGCCGCGCGGTTTGGGAAGGCCGCCCCATCTCCGAAGACGATCCGATTCCATTCCGCTAATTCAGATGCCGGTCGCCGTTTGATGGAGGTGATTTGACCGCCACCTACGGTCTTTCCGCGCACACCCGAAATATTAAGACGCATCGTCTAGCGTTTCGGGTTATCGCCGGAGCGAAATAGTTTCCAAATCCCGTTTCAGCCGAAAATGCCCTCGACAGTCGGAACTCGGGGGGTGATGCCCATGGCCGCGCATCACCCCATGCCACCGACCGAACAAGCCCGCTGGTTTGCCGAGGAAGTTCATCCCCATGAACCGGCTCTGCGCGCCTACCTCCAGGCTCGCTTCCCCACCCTCGCCGATCACGACGATCTGGTGCAGGAAACCTACACGCGCCTCCTCCGGGCCAAAGATATCGGCGGCGTGCGCTACCCGAAGGCCTTCCTCTTCACCGCCGCCCGCAACGCCGCCTTCGATCTTTTCCGCCGCCGCCGCGCCCACCCCACCGAGTCGATCAACGACCAGAACGAGCTCGTCGTCCTCGAGGCCCAGCCCAGCGCCGCCGAAGCTCTCGACCAACGCTACGAACTCGAAGTCCTCGCTGAGGCCGTGCGCGCCCTGCCCGACCGTTGCCGCCAGGTCATCATGCTGCGCTACCTCGACGGCCTCGCCTACAAAGAAATCGCCGACCAACTCGGCATCTCGCCCGAGACCGTAAAAGTCCATATGGCTAAAGGCATGCGCCGCTGCGCCGCCTTCTTTGCTGCCCGCGGCCTACTGGACGCCGCCATCCCTTCCCCTGGAGAAGCCACCGCATGAACGACTCGCTCGACCACGAAGACCCCATCGAGGAAGCCGCCGCTGATTGGCTGGCGCTCCGCGCCGAGGGCTTTTCCTCCGCGCAGAAACGCGAGTTTGAGCGCTGGTGCCGCACGGATACCCGCCACGCCGCTGCTGTTGCACGGCTCGAAGCGACGTGCGCCTTACTAGAGAAAATGCCCCTCGTGCGCGCCGAGCTGCAGCCCGTCATCGCGTTTCCCGTGGCCGCTCGCGCGGGCCGCCCGGTGACCGCGTCCCGGCGCACGCTCAGCCCGCTGCGCGTCGCCCTCGCCCTCGGCCTCGGCCTCGCCGCAGCCATCACCGTCGCGTTTCTGACGGTCATGCCGTTTCCTACCGCTCCGGACTCGGCCGCTCAGGTCTTCACCACCTCCACCGGTGGTTACGAACGCGTCGCCCTCGCCGATGGGTCCGTCATCGAACTCAACGCCCAAACCAAGGTGCGCGTCATCCTCGCGCCCACCAACCGCCGTGTAGAACTCGTCGCCGGCGAGGCCCACTTCACCGTCGCCCACGATCGCGCGCGTCCGTTCATCGTTTCCGCCGGCGGGGTCGCCGTGCGTGCCGTCGGCACCGCGTTTAATGTCCGCCTCGCCACCACCGCCGTGGAAGTGCTGGTCACCGAAGGCAAAGTCTCGGTCGCCGAGGTCGAGCGCGTTGTCCCCAACGCACTTTCAGCGCCCGTCTCGACCACCTACGTTGCCGCCAACGAACGCACGCTCGTCCACTTACCTTCACTCACTAACCCTGCCCCATCCGCTCCCGCCGTGGAAAAAATCACGCCTGCGACGGTGCGGGACGCTCTTTCTTGGCAGGAACGCAAACTGGCGTTTTCCGAGACGCCGCTCTCCGAAGTCGTCGCCCAGTTCAACCGCCGCAACCGCGTCCAGCTTATCCTCGGCGACGCCGCACTCGCCGAGCGCCCCGTCGGTGGTACCTTCGCCGCCGACAACGTCGAGGGGTTCATTCGCCTACTCGAGAGCGGCACTACGATCACGGTTGAGCGGCAAGGAGAAACCAACGTGATCCTGCGCACCAAGCGCTAGGCGGTGGCCGCGCCTAGCGGAAAAAAATCATGCGCGCCCGAGTAACCCGTTTCGTCCGTCGCTGCGTCTCAGGAGCGCTCCCCCTGCTTCTGTTGATGAAACCCCTTATCCCCACTGGTTCGGCTGCCGTCATGACCGTCGTTTGTTTGGCCTGCGCCTACGCGCCCGCCCAAGCCGAGGAAACGGCGCGCAAAAGCTTCGACCTCGCGCGCGGCGATGCCGCCAGCACGTTGAAGCGTTTCGCCGACGAATCGGGCCGCCAGGTGGTATTTTTAGTCGATGCCGTACGCGGCATCACGACCAATGCCATCCGAGGCGCCTATACCGTGCGGGAGGCGCTCACGCTCCTTATCGCAGACACCGGACTGGTTCTCACCGAAGACGCCAAGTCAGGCGCTTTGATGGTGAACCAGATGGGGAACGAAGGCCCGCCCGCCGTAAAATCTAAATCCACTCAAGCACCGACCGCTAAGAACAATCCTCAAGCATCCACCATGAAAAAAACCAACGTCTTAAGTATCCTCGGAGTATGGTTCGCCATCACCGCATCCTCGGTCCAAGCTCAGGGGCCGGCTAACCCGGAAAACACCGGGACCCTGCAGGGCCGAGTGCTCAACGAACGTAGCGCCCTGTATGTCGAGGGGGCCCGCATTTCAATCGAGGGCACCGGGTTGGTGACGCTCACCGACGCCGAGGGTAACTTCCGCCTGACGCAGGTGCCGACGGGCACGGTCAAGGTGCAGACGTTCTACACGGGGCTACCACGCGACCTGCGCTCCGTTGAAATTTCGGCAGGCAAGGCCACCGATCTCAGTATAGCGCTAGGCGTGCCGCCCAAGAGCAGCGGCGAGGTCGTGCAGTTGGCAGAATTTCAGGTCTCCACCTCGCGCGAGATGGACGCCTCGGCGCTAGCCATTAACGAGCAGCGGTTCGCGCCCAACATCAAGCAGGTCGTCTCGACTGAGCAATTTGGCAACGTCGCAGAGGGTAACACCGCTGAGTTTTTGAAATTTCTACCCGGGATCACGATCAGCTACACCGGCGGCAATGCCCGAGGCATCTCGATCGACGGCGTTCCGTCCGACTACGTGCCCGTCACGATCGACAGTTTCAATCTCGCCTCGGCCGACGGTGGTAAAACCAACCGCACGGTCATGGCCGACATGGTTTCGATCAACAACCTCTCGCGCATCGAGGTCCTTAACACCCCCACGCCCGAGTCTCCGGCCTCCGCGCTCGCGGGCACCGTGAACATGGTGACGCGCAGCTCCTTCGAGCGCACCAAACCGTTATTCCAGTCCAACGTCTATTTCAGCATGCGCGACAACGCGAGGAGCTTCCGCAAGGCTCCAGGGGCCAAGCCAAACTCGACGCGTAACATTTATCCGGGATTCGATTTCTCCTACTCCGCGCCGGTAAATAAAAAGTTTGGATTCTCTCTGTCGGCCGGTGACTCCACGAGCTATTCAGCGCAGGATCGCGTGCAGGCCACCTGGCGCGGCACGGGCGTCGCCACCGCCGGCACCGCCTTCCCCGCCACGGCATTTTCGCAGCCCTATTTGTCGGCCTTCCGCGTAGAAGATCAGCCCAAGATCACGGAGCGTAAATCTTTTGCCGGATCCATGGACTTCAAGTTGTCGGATAACGACCGCGTTTCCGTGGGCTTCCTGTATTCCTCCTTCGATGTGCAGTTCGCGCTGCATTCACTGACGTTCAACCCCGGCGGCGTTCAGCCCGGCGGCTTCTCCTCGACCTTCGTCCGCGGGAACACCGGGGCGGGCAACGTCTCAATGATCCACAACGAACGAAATCGTTTCAATCGCACCTATATGCCGAGCGTGGTGTGGAAACACCAGGGCCCCGAGTGGAAGGCCGACCTAGGCTTGGGTTACTCTTCCGCCACGGACGATAACCACGACACCAACCAAGGATATTTCCGCGCGGTGAATGCGACCCGCAGCGGCCTCACGGTGTCGTTTGACGACGTCACCTACCTGCGTCCCGGCGCGATCACGGTGAAGAATGCGGCCGGCGCCGACGTGAATCCTTACCTCATCTCCAACTATGCCCTCACTTCGGCAGCGAGCCAGCAGAACGCCACCCACGACACGCAAAAAACCGCCTACGGTAGTGTGAGCCGCAAGCTCCCGACGAGAATCCCGGTGACGTTGAAGGCCGGATTCAATCTCCAGGAAGGGGTGCGCGATATCACGGACAACTCCGCGACCTACAACTATGTTGGCGCAGACCGC
>CAMDRP010000139.1 GCA_945906965.1 Opitutus sp. GAS368
GTAAAACCAAACTAGCCCCTCCCTACATAATGTCAAACTCTTGGTAACTGTTTTGGTAACTGTTTTGGTAACGATTGGTAACGGAATTTGAGTCAATTTACGCTAAATTGATTCATATTGAAACCAGATGGTAAATTCATCATTTTACCTCTGAGAGACAAAAAAAGCCCTCTCTAGGAGGGCTGAAAAGATGGTGGACACTGGCGGACTCGAACCGCCGACCCCCTGCGTGTGAAGCAGGTGCTCTAACCAACTGAGCTAAGCGTCCCTCTAATCGAGCGGGCAACGTGCCCCTCCCCTGCGGCCAAATCAATCCTGTTTTCTAAAACCCGGATTTCGTCGGCTTGGCTCGGTGAGCGCCAGCGCGCTATTTTTTGGTCACCACCGCGCGCTTTCGATCCGGCACGACCGTGCGACAGATTTCGCACACCGTGCCGTCACAACCATGCGCCGAGCAATGCTCCCGACCGTAAAAAATAATCCGTAGGTGCAACGCGTTCCAATGCTCGCGCGGAAACAGTTTTTTCAAATCCGCTTCCGTTTGCTCCACGTTTTTTCCGTTCGTCAATTTCCACCGCTGCGCCAGCCGGTGAATATGCGTGTCCACCGGAAACGCCGGCACGCCGAATGCCTGCGCCATCACCACACTCGCCGTCTTGTGCCCCACGCCGGGCAACGCCTCGAGCTCTGCAAAACTCGCCGGCACCGCACCGCCGTGATGCTCGATCAACAACCGCGACAAATCCCGGATCGCCTGCGCCTTCCGCGGCGCCAACCCACACGGGCGCACGATCGCGTCGATCTCCGCCACCGTCCGCCGCGCCATCGCCGCCGGCGTATCCGCCAGTTTAAACAACGCCGGCGTCACGAGGTTCACGCGCTTGTCCGTGCATTGCGCCGAAAGCAAAACGGCGATCAACAACGTGTAAGCATCCTTGTGGTCGAGCGGCACCGGCGTCTCCGGATACAGCTCCGCCAAGCGGTGATCCACCCACGCCGCCCGCTCGATTCTCGTACAAAAAGGTTTTGCCGCTCCGCGCGTTACCATCGTCCACAAAGCAGCCGCGCTTCGCGGCCAAAAACAAACCCTTAATAGACTCGGCCTTTTTTCAAATCACGGTTGCACGAGCGCTGACGGCTTCCACTGTATATTCACACATGTCTTTGTCCGCCGCTCTTCTCGCCCCGACCGACACCTTCGCTCGCCGTCACACCGGCGATTACGCCCCCGAGACGACCGCCATGCTCGCGCTGCTCGGCTACCCTTCGGTCGACGCGCTCGTCGATGCCGCCGTCCCGCCTCACATCCGTCGAGGTGCACTCAATGTTCCCGCCGCCCTCGGTGAAACCGCCGCCCTCGCCGAACTGCGCACACTCGCCAACGAAAATAAGGTTTTCCGCAATTTCATCGGCGCCGGCTACTACGACACGGCCACGCCGGGCGTCATCCAACGCACCATTTTTGAAAACCCCGGCTGGTACACCGCCTACACGCCTTACCAGGCCGAGATTTCGCAAGGCCGCCTTGAAGCGTTGCTCAATTTCCAGACGCTCGTGACCGATCTCACCGCGCTCGAAATCGCCAACGCCTCCATGCTCGACGAGGGCACCGCCGCCGCCGAGGCCATGATGATGTGTCACCGCCTCAAAGGCGGCAACGACGACGCGCACCGCCGCTTTTTCGTCTCCGAAAAATGCCACCCGCAGACGATCGACATCGTCAAAACCCGCGCCATCCCCCTCGGCATCGACGTCGTCATCGGCGACCACCGCACCTACACACCCGCCGCGGATTGCTTCGGCGTGCTCGTGCAATACCCCGACACCACCGGCTCGATCCACGACTTCGAAACATTTTTCTCCACCGCGCACGCCGCGGGCGCATTCACGATCGTCGCGACCGATTTGCTCGCGCTCACGCTGCTGCGCGCGCCCGGTGAATTCGGCGCCGATGTCGCCGTCGGCTCCGCCCAACGCTTCGGCGTCCCCCTCGGATTTGGCGGCCCGCACGCCGGTTTCCTCGCCACCAAAGACGCTTTCAAACGCCAGATGCCCGGCCGTCTCGTCGGCGTTTCCAAAGACGCCCAAGGCGATCCCGCCATGCGCCTCGCGCTCGGCACGCGCGAGCAACACATCCGCCGCGACAAAGCCACGTCCAACATCTGCACGGCCCAAGTTCTCCTAGGCGTGATGGCCTCGATGTACGCTGTTTACCACGGCCCGGCGGGTCTCGTGAAAATCGCTCGCCGCGTAAAACTCCTCACCGAGCTCCTCGCCGCAGGGCTGCGCAGCGTCGGGGCCACGGTCAACACCGAGCCCGTCTTCGACACGCTCACCATCGGCAACGTTGCCCCCGAGCGCGTCCATGCCGCCGCCGCCGCAAAAAAAATCAACCTCCGCCGCCTCGACGCCCGCACCGTCGGCGTGTCGCTCGACGAAATCACCACGGTCGAAGACGTGCAGATGATCCTCGGCTTTTTTAGCGAATCGGGCGCACTCAACCTTGCCGCCGCCGAGGCCCAGCTCGCGACGTTCCCCGCGCTGTTTGCGCGCACGAGCCCGTTTCTTACCGCGGCGACGTTCAACCGTTACCACACCGAGCACGAGATGCTGCGCTACATCAAGCGCCTCGAGGCGAAAGACCTCTCGCTCTGTCACTCGATGATCTCGCTCGGCTCGTGCACGATGAAGCTCAACGCGACGTCCGAGATGTTGCCCGTCTCTTGGCCCGAGTTCAGCAAGCTCCATCCGTTCGCGCCGTCCGAGCAGACACGTGGGTACGCCAAACTTTTTAAAGATCTCGAAACTTGGCTCACCGATATCACCGGTTTCGCGGGCATTTCCCTGCAACCCAACGCCGGCTCGCAAGGCGAATACGCCGGGCTCCTCGTCATCCGCGCCTACCACGAGGCGCGCGGCCAAGGCCACCGCAACATCTGCCTCATTCCCACCAGCGCCCACGGCACCAATCCCGCCAGCGCCGCGATGTGCGGTTTCACCGTCGTCCCCGTCGCTTGCGACGCGCTGGGCAACATCGACGTCGCCGACCTCACCGCCAAAGCCGCCGCGCACGCCTACGATCTGGCGGCGCTCATGGTCACTTATCCATCCACCCACGGCGTGTTTGAGACCGCCATCAAAGACATCTGCGCGACGATCCACGCGCACGGCGGACAAGTCTACATGGATGGCGCCAACATGAACGCCCAAGTCGGCCTCACTTCGCCCGGCCACATCGGCGCCGACGTCTGCCACCTCAATCTCCACAAAACATTCTGCATCCCCCACGGCGGCGGCGGCCCCGGCATGGGCCCCATCGGCGTCGCCGCGCACCTCGTGCCGTTCCTCCCCGGCCACCAAATCGTCGCGCCGGTCGGCACGCAGAAATCCGCCATCGGCGCCGTCTCCGCCGCGCCTTACGGCTCGGCCAGCATCCTCGTGATTTCTTGGATGTATATCCGGATGATGGGTCCCGACGGCCTTACCGCCGCCACGAAACACGCCATCCTCAAGGCCAACTACATGGCCAAACGCCTAGAGAAATTCTTCCCGGTGCTCTACCGCGGCAACGCCGGCCTCATCGCCCACGAATGCATCATCGATCTACGCGCCTGGAAAAAATCCGGCATCGAAGTCGAAGACGCCGCGAAACGCCTCATGGATTACGGCTACCACGCACCGACGATGTCGTTCCCCGTGCCCGGCACGTTCATGATCGAGCCCACCGAGAGCGAAGCCCAGAGCGAGCTCGACCGTTTCTGCGACGTGCTCATTTCCATCCACGGCGAAATGCAAGCCGTCGCGCACGGCGAATCCGACAAAGCCAATAACCCGCTCAAACACGCCCCGCACACCGCGAAAGTCGTCTGCGGCGACACCTGGGATCACCCCTACTCGCGCGAGACGGCGGCGTTCCCTGCGCCATGGACCCGCGTCAGCAAATTCTGGCCGAGCGTGGGCCGCGTCGACAACGTCTACGGCGACCGCAATCTCGTTTGCTCCTGCCTCGGCATGGCAGCCTACGCCGAAGCGAAGCCGTAAAAGCCGAAGGAGATTATTCCCTAAAAGGCGCGTTGCGCTCGACGCGGCTTTTTCGTTCTCGTTGTGGCCGATGAAAATCATCCGCCACCTCTCCCCCGCTGGCCCCGCTTACGCCGAGCTGCAACCCGACGGTTCCGCTCGTGAAATCGCCGGCGATATCTTCGGCGAGTTCCGCGTCACCGATCGCGTCGTAACCCTCGGCAAACTCCTCGCCCCGGTCGTACCCACCAATCTTCCCTGCATCGGCCTCAACTACAAAAAGCACGCCGCCGAGAGCAACAGCCCGCTCCCGAAATACCCCGTGCTCTTCATCAAGAATACCGCCTCTGTCCAAAACCCCGGCGACCCCATCGAGCTCCCCGTCAAACTCCCCAGCACGAAGGTCGACTACGAATGCGAACTCGCCGTCGTCATCGGTAAACGCTGCAAAAACGTCTCCCGCGCCGACGCCCTCGACTACGTCCTCGGCTACACCTGCGCCAACGATGTCTCCGCCCGCGACTGGCAACGCGACGGCGGTGGCGGCCAATGGTGCCAAGGCAAAGGCTTCGATACGTTTTGCCCGCTCGGGCCCGTCCTCGTCACCCGCGACGAAATCCCCAACCCCAACGCCCTGCGCATCCGCACCCTCCTCAACGGCGAGACGATGCAGGACTGGAACACTGACGACATGATCTTCGACGTGCCCGCAATCATCGAGTTTCTCAGCTCTAGCAAAACCCTCCTGCCCGGCACCGTCATCCTCACCGGCACACCGCACGGCGTCGGCTTCGCTCGCACGCCTCCAGTCTGGCTTAAGGCCGGCGATACCGTCAGCATTGATATCGAAAAAATCGGCACGCTCACCAACCCTGTCATCAACGAACCCGTCTGATCTCTGCTCTCCCGTCTCGACTCGTCTGACTCGATCCTACCCTCCCCACCCCCCCCATGAAATCCCTCCCCCGCCGCTCCTTCCTCAAAACTCTCGGTGCCGCCGGCCTCGCCGCACCGTTTATTTCGCGCAGCCTACTCGCCGCGCAACCGAGCAAGATTCTTCGCCACGCCAGCTTCGGCGCCTCCGGCATGGCGTGGTCCGACATCCAGGCCATCGCCAACAATCCGTTCGTGAAACTCGTCGCCGTCGCTGACGTCGATCTCAACAAGGTCGCCGACGTCAAAGCCATGTTCCCCGACGTGCGTATCTACCAAGATTGGCGTCAACTCCTCGACAAAGAGCAGGGCAACATCGACTCGTGCAACGTCTCCGTGCCCGACCACATGCATGCGCCCATCGCCTACTCCGCGATGCAACTCGGCAAACACGTTTACTGCCAAAAACCCCTCGCCCACGACATCTACGAGACGCGCGTCCTCACCGAATTCGCCCGCGAGAAAAAGCTCATTACTCAAATGGGCATCCAGATTCACTCGCAGAAAGTTTACCGCCAAGCCGTCGCCATCGTCCACAGCGGCGTCATCGGCAAAGTGAAAGAAGTCCACACGTGGAGTAATAAAAAGTGGGGCGACGTCGGCGCCCCGCCCTCCGCCACCGCGCCCGTCCCCGGTGGTTTCAACTGGGACCTCTGGCTCGGCAACGCCGCCGAGCGTCCCTACACCCCCGGTTATTATCATCCCGGCAATTGGCGCAAACGCCTCGACTTCGGCACGGGCACTTTTGGCGACATGGGTTGCCACATCTTCGATCCCGTCTTCGAAGCCGTCGCCCTCACCGCGCCACTCTCCGTGCGCTCCGATGGTCCCGCCCCCGATCGCTGGAACTGGGCGACTGACGCCGTCATCCGCTACGTTTTCCCCGGCACGCCGTACACCGCGGATAAAACCGTCGCGGTCACTTGGTACGACGGCGACCAACGCCCGCCCGCGGAAATCCGCGCGCTCATCGCCACCAAG
>CAMDRP010000140.1 GCA_945906965.1 Opitutus sp. GAS368
AATAAATCCCAAATAATCAGCGCCCACGGCATCCGCCGCCTCCGCGTCCACCAGCGAGGTCAACCCACAGACCTTAAAGCGTACGCCGTGGATCATCGGGTCAAAATACGTTCAGTGACGCGATGACGTGATCGACTTGATCGTCGGTCAATTCAGGGAAAATCGGCAAACTCACGCACGTGCTCGCGGTTAGCTCAGAAACCGGGAACGAACCCACGCCGTAGCCGAGCCCAGCGTAGCATTTCTGCAGATGCAGCGGGACAGGATAAATCAGATCGGTGCCAATCTCATGTTTTGCGAGATGCTCGCGCAACGCATCACGGCGCGGATGCCGAATCGTAAATTGGTGAAAGACCGATTTACCGTAGGTGGGCTGCGCAGGCAGATGAGTATCGGCCAGTTTGATCCCGGCGAGGTAGCGAGAGGCAATCGCTTGGCGGCGGGCCGTCCAGGCCGCGAGGTGGGGCAACTTCACGTTCAGCAAAGCGCCTTGAAAACCGTCCATGCGAAAATTACCGCCGACGATGTCATGATAATAGCGCCGATCCGAACCGTGCACGCGGATGTGGCGGGCCTGGGTGTGAATCGCTTCGTCCTTAGCCACGAATGCACCGCCCTCGCCGCAACCGCCGAGATTTTTTGTCGGATAAAAACTGAACGTACCGACATCCCCCAATAACCCTACGGGAGTCCCTTCGTAACGCGCGCCAACGGCCTGAGCGCAATCTTCGATCACAAACAGGCGGTGTTTGCGCGCGATGGCCATAATTTCATCCATGCGGGCGGGTTGGCCAAAAATGTGCACCACGATGATGCCCTTGGTGCGTGGTGTAATGGCCGCCTCGAGTTTCACCGGATCAAGGTTGTAAGTGCCGGCCTCGATATCGGCGAAGACGGGAGTCGCTCCAACGTAATTAATACCCCACGCCGAAGAAATAAACGTGAACGGCGCCGTGATGATTTCATCGCCCGGACCAAAGCCTGCGATCATGCAGGCGACGTGCAGCGGAGACGTCCCGCTATTCATGGCGAGAGCGCGCGGATAACCGAGCGTGACCGCGAAATTTTGTTCAAACTCTTCGACGTCTTTACCGAGGCAAAAACGCGTGGCGTCGTACGTCGCGGTCAAGGCGGCGAGCGCCGACTCACGCAAGGCGCGGTGCTGCAAACTCAGGTCGAGGAACGGGACTTTCATTAGGCTAATTTTTTAACCAGTACTTCGACCAAGCTGTCGAGGTTAGGCGTCTTGGCAGTGAAACTCACGGGCACGCCGACTTTTTTCATGGTTTCAGTGGTTTGCGGACCGATGCTGCCGGCGATCGGGTGCACGGCATTTTTGCTGAGTTTAAGTGCCGCAGCTTGATCGGCGAAGGATTGGACCGCAGAGGAACTAGCAAAAAGAATCGCGTCGGCCCCGCGCGCACGAAAATCCGCTGCGACCGGATCGCCGGCGAGATCGGTTTGCTCGGTTTTGTAAACTTGGAGCGTATCCACGATGGCGCGGCCTTCGGTGAGTTTGTCGACGAGATCGTCGCGATTTAGGCTGCCGGTCACGACGAGGATTTTGGCGTGGTCGAGGCTCCCGGTTTCGATGAGCGCGGCGGCTAGTGCTTCGGCGGTGGCGACCTTGGGCTGGCACTCGATTTTGAGGTGGTGGGCGCGAATTGCTTCGGCCGTGGTTTCGCCAATGCAAGCGAGGCGGATCAGGCCGAGGGAACGGATGTCGTCGAAAATACGTCGAATTTCCTCAAAGAAGTAGCGGACCCCGTTGGCGCTGGTGAACACGAGCCAATCGTAACTACCGAATTCCAGAAACACATCGGCCAAAGCGTCGTTGGAGACTTCTTTGGTGATGGTGATCAACGGGAGTTCGAGCACTTCTGCCCCGAGGGCTTTTAGTTTGGCGGAAAGTTCGGGCGACTGTTCGCGGGCGCGAGTGATGGCAATGCGGCGACCGGCAAGAGGAGTGGCTGGGTTCATAGGAGTCCGAGTTGTTTGAGCATGCGGGCCGCGGTGGCCACGGGAGCGTCGAAATCAGCGGCGACAAGTGGAAGAGTGCGCACACCGATGTTTTCGTGAAAAAGATAGAGCGTGTCGACCGTCGCATGAGCGGCGAAGGCCGTGTGGCAGCCACCGCCGAGGGCGGCTTGGAAAGCTCGCTCGAGTGTGACCACGCGTGAAGTAGCGGCGTCGAAGTGCGCTGCGTATATGGCTACGTCGGCCACGCGGCACTGGATTGCGATGGCCGCTTGTGCAACCGCGGGCACCATGCGCGTGCAATCGAAGGGCACGAACGTAGTGCCGGGCCATGTGTGAATGCCTAAGCGAGCGAGGCCCGCGGCGGCTAGGATCGTGGCGTCGGCCAAGTGATCGACCGCGATTTTGCGGAGACGCGTGTCGACGTTGCCGCGGATGGTGGTGAAAGTCGCGGTGGGAACGTGCAGGGAAAATTGCAGGCGCCGGCGCGGACTGCTCGTGGCCACGAGGGCGGGCGTCGTGATGCCTTGACGGAGGACGAGCACATCGCGGGGATCGGCGCGCGGTAAGTAGCCGGCAATGGCGAGGCCGGCGGGCATGGCGCCGGGTAGGTCTTTACCGCTATGTACGGCGAGATCGGCCTCACCGCGGAGCAACGCGGATTCAAGTTCGCTCGTGAAAAGGCCCTTGCCGCCACGTTGCTCGAGTGACCATTCAGCCTGCTGGTCGCCCGTGGTGACGATTTTCAAAAACTCCGTTTCAAGGCCAAGACGAGCGCCCAGATGCGTCGCGACCATCGTGGTCTGTGCGAGCGCCAAAGGGCTCTGGCGGGTGGCGAGGATGAGTTTGGACACAGGAAAGAAAAAGGGCGCAGACAAGTGTCTGCGCCCAGAAGCTTTTGGCAACGTTGGGTTAGGTGCTCAGTAGCTGGCTTGGACGCCCTTGAGGTTCTTCTTGGCCATCCACGGCATCATGCTGCGGAGGTAAGCACCGGTCTTCTCGATCTGGTGTTTTTCGCCGGCCTTGAGCAGGGCGTTGTATTTCTTGAGGCCACCCTTGTGCTCTTTGACCCATTCTTTGGTGAATTGGCCCGATTGGATCTCTTTGAGGATCTTCTTCATCTCGGCTTTGACCTGCTTGTTCACGACGCGAGGACCGCGGGTGATGTCGCCGTATTTGGCGGTCTCGGAGATGGAGAAGCGCATGCCGGCGATGCCGGATTCATACATGAGGTCACAGATGAGCTTCAGCTCGTGGAGACATTCGAAGTAGGCCATCTCGGGCTGATAACCCGCTTCAACGAGGGTCTCGAAGCCGGCTTGAACGAGCGCGCTGGCGCCACCGCAGAGGACGGCTTGTTCGCCGAAGAGATCGGTCTCGGTTTCTTCCTTGAAGGAGGTCTGGAGCACGCCGGCGCGGGTCGAGCCGATGCCCTTGGCCCAAGCGAGCGCGATTTTCTTGGCGGTCTTGGATTTGTCTTGGGCGACGGCAATGAGGGCCGGCATGCCTTTGCCTTCGGCGTAGAGACGGCGCACCATGTGGCCGGGGCCTTTGGGGGCGACCATGATGCAGTCGATATCCTTATGCAGCTTGATGAGGCCGAAGTGAACGGCGAGGCCGTGGCTGAAGAGCAGGGTTTTGCCTTTGGTGAGATTGGGGAGAATGGCGCTCGCGTAGACGTCGGCCTGTTTCATATCGGGCAAGCCGACCATGATGACATCAGCTCGGCGTACGGCTTCTCCGGTCTCGACGACTTCGAAGCCGTGGGACTCAGCGACGGCTTTCGATTTAGATCCGGCGTAGAGGCCAATAATGACCTTGCAGCCGCTGTCCTTCAGATTGAGCGCATGGGCGTGGCCCTGCGAACCATAGCCGAGGACGGCGAGCGTTTTATTTTTAAACACGCCGAGATCGGCGTCTTTGTCGGTGTAGACTTTAGCGGGCATGATGAAAATGGAGATAAGGTTTGGGTTAGGGAAAAAGGGCGACGTGATCGATTGCGGAAGAGCGATCAGCGCTTGAGCGCGAGTTGGCCGGTGCGCGCGAGCTCGATGATACCGAAGGGCTCAAGGAGGCCGAGGAACGCGTTGATCTTCGCCTCATCGCCCGTGACTTCGATGATGAGCGAGTCGGCGGAGAGGTTGACGATTTTGGCGCGAAACACATCCGCGATCTGCAACAACTCGGCGCGGGTATGGGAGTCAGCGCGCACTTTCACGAGCACAAGCTCGCGGGCGACGGCTTGGCCTTCACCAAAATCGGAGACGTCAACGACGTTGACCAACTTGCGCAGCTGCTTGGTGCAGAGGCTGAGCGCGGCCTCATCGCCCTTTAAGACGATGGTGATGCGCGAGAGTGAGGCATCGTGCGTGGGCGCAACGTTGAGGGAATCGATGTTGAAACCGCGACCGGAAATCATGCCGGTCACGCGGGCCAAAACGCCGAATGTGTTCTCAACGAGGACGGAGATCGTGTGTCGCATGAAGAAAGTTAAAATGTAAGTAGCGGAGCCGAAAGTACGCCTAGATTATTGTACAAGCCATTGAACACTAATTTTTTACCAAAATTTTTTGTGTTATTACGGTATATTTCTAAACATTGCGGGATAACACACATGCCTAGGCTTTTCGCGATGTACCCGACTTAGGGTTCAACATTGAAGCTTTAGATTCGTGCATCAACACCGATTGGTGCCCAGAATTAGCCTCTCGACGAGCTTTATTTTGACCTGCTCCACGCTCTTACAGTAGGTCGTTCAACTCAGCCGCTAGTGAATGTCGCTGGAATTGCGCCGCGATGGAGTAGTAAAGCCGTCCTAGAGCTGGGAGACCCAAAAGCAGGAGAACCTCAGTAGAAAATTCTGACGCAACCTCGCCAAATTGAGCAAGTTTACCGGCTGGCCGTGATCACCATAGAACGAGATTGATTGCCTCTTAAAAAACATGAACTTGGGTCCCATCTCCATGCCGCCCACCAAATCTAACTCCGCTTCAAACTATCAGGGATTAGTCGCAGATCTGAGCCGGTTATTGGAGGACGCAGGTCGCGTCTCAGCACGTGCCGTGAACAGCGTGATGACGGCGACCTAATGGGAATTAGGACGGCGCATTGTTGAATTTGAGCAGGGTGGCGAAAAGCGCGCAGGGTATGGCCAAGAATTGGTTGCCCGACTGGCAGAGGATCTCACGGCCCGGTTCGGACGAGGTTACTCGCTGAGCAATCTAAAGAGTGCGCGAACCTTTTATTTGCTATGGCCGATTGGCCAGACGACGTCTGACCAATTGCCATCGCGCGACACACCAAAGATTGGCTAGACAGTGTCTGGCCAATTGGCGACGGCACCCGTTCGCTGCGCGTTTCCCCTCCCATGGTCGCACTACGTGCGCTTAATGACGGTGAAAAATGATGCCGCTCGGCACTTTTACGAAACCGAAGCGCTGCGTGGCGGCTGGTCTGTGCGTCAACTCGACCGGCAGATCGCGACAATTTTCTACGAGCGTACGGCGCTATCCCGCAATAAGACCGCGATGCTCACGAAAGGAGCCAAAGCACGGCCGGAAGATCGCGTCGAAGCGGACGAAGAGATCAAGGATCCCCTCGTCCTCGAATTTCTCAACCTGAAGGACGAATACTCCGAGTCAGATCTGGAGGAAGCGCTGCTGCGCCATCTAGAAAAATTCCTGCTCGAACTCGGCGACAATTTTGCGTTCGTCGGACGGCAGAGGCGGCTGCGGATCGGCGAGGAGTGGTATCGGGTAGA
>CAMDRP010000141.1 GCA_945906965.1 Opitutus sp. GAS368
CTCCAAGGCGACGTTCGAAACGGGCGGTTTTGTGGTCAGGATCTGCGAGGTGATCTTTGAGCTCTTGATCGCGCGGTGCCCAGGGCAGGAGCAGGCCTTTGTAATACGCGTCAAAAAGAATAAAACGGTAACTCTCGATGCCGATCGCGTCGGCGGCTTGGAGGGCGGCGACGTTGGCGATGTAGATCTGGCGGGGGAATTCATCGCGGAGCGATTCGGCGACGAAGGCGCCACCGTCGGTAGGGCTAGAGCCGCGGAAGGCGAGATTCACTACGGCGTATCGATCGCCGAGGATTTCCTGAAGGCGCTTGGTCCAGACGCGGTCGGCGGGTTGGCCGACGCCGAGGAGAATCGAGTTGCCGCCGACGATCACTAGAATCTGGTCGGGCCGGCAGCGGGCGCGGACGAAGGCGCGCATTTCTCCCATTGTCGGCTGGTATTGCGAGTCCGGCGCGATCATGGGGTGGAAACGCACCGCATTGGGATGGAGGTCGCGTTGGATGACCGTGCGGCCAGCCCACGCCATGAGTCCGAGGCCCAGCACGAAGCCAGTAAGCAAGGTCCACGGGCGGAAAAACGGGCGCGACGCGGGGTCGGCGGCGGACGTGGCGGGCGAGGGCTGGGGGGTGGAGTCGCTCATAGGCCGAAGAGGAGGCGGGCCATTTTCAGGGCTTCGGCCACCGGATAGAAGAACACCAGCCAGCCGAGCCAAACGAACATTTGAGTGAGCACGAAGCCGATCGTCGGCTCTTTTTTGAACACGCCAGAGATCGCGGGGCCGACGCCGGGGATTTTTTCATACGTGGCGCAGAGCGCGAGGCCGACGCCGTGGTAAAGACCCCAGATGACGAAGTTCCACGCCGGGCCGTGCCAGAGGCCGCAGAGGCCGAAGGCGATGAGGCCGTTGGTCACGCGCCGCACCGGACCGTGGCGACTGCCGCCGAGCGGGATGTAAATGTAATCGCGGATCCACGAGCTGAGCGAGATGTGCCAGCGTTGCCAAAAATCCTGGATGTTGCGCGCGAGGTAGGGCCAATTGAAATTCTCGGGCAGATCGACGCCGAAGAGTTTCGCGACGCCGATGGCGATGTCGCTGTAGCCGGAGAAATCGAGCAAAATGCGAAATGCCAGCATCGCCAAAAACACCCAGCGCTCGAACAGCCCGAGCGCGGCGAACTGCGGTTGCTGGTGATCGATGAGAAACGTGAGGTTGTCGGCGATCGCGACTTTCTTGGCGAAGCCGATCGCGATGCGGCGCAGGCCATCGGCGAAGTTACTCGCGACGAGGCGGCGGCTACCGGTTTCGAGTGCGGCGAGGAATTGCGGGTACCGCTTGATCGGACCGGCGACGAGCGACGGGAAGAAAATCGAAAAGAGCAGAAACTTGACTGGATGGCGGATCGGTTCACCCCCGCGCCGCACTTCGAAGAGATAATGGACGAATTCGAAGGCGAAGAAACTAATGCCGAGGGGCGGAGCGCCCGGCATGATTTGCTTGGCCGCATCACTGAGTTGGGCGGCGAGGCCGCTGCTTAATGGCTCGATCGCAATGCCGATGAAAAAGAGCGCGTATTTGTAAAAACAGAGCGTGAGCGCGCACAGTATCATCGCCGCGAGACAGGCCCATTTTTGGCGGCTGCACCCAGCGATGTATGTGATCACCATCAACACCACGATCGGCGCCATGCCGGCGGGCCCGGCAAAATAACCGTGGAAGACCGTGCACGCGGCGGCGAGGAACCACCAGCGCAGCGTCGCGACCGGCAGCAGCCAATACACCGCGAGCGTGAGCGCGGTGAAGGCGAAGAACCAGTACGTCGTGAAAATCATGCGGGCAGCGCGGGAACGTTAGGACGACGCGGCGGCGGGCAGGGGTTTCACTCCGATTTAAACCCCTCGGCGCGGTCCACGATGAACTTGGGGCGCGAGCGGACTTCTTCGTAGATGCGGCCGATGTATTCGCCGAGGATACCGATGCTGATGAGCTGAATGCCGCCCATGAACAAAATCAGAATCACCATCGTCGGATTGCCCATCGGGAAAGGGAAACCCGCGAGCTTCATCACGAGGTAGGTCATCGCGATCAAAAACGAGGCGGCGGCGATCACGAAACCGAACTGCGTGCTCAGCGTGAGCGCGTAGGTGGAGAAACAAAAAATGCCGTTGAAGCCGATGCGCAGCGAACCGAAGAAGCGGTTGTAATTAGTCTCGCCCGCAAAGCGGGCGGGGCGGTCAAAGGGGATAAGGCATTGCTTGAATCCGACGACGGCGACCATACCGCGGAGGAAGCCGTGGGATTCTTTGAGCTTCACGACTTCGAGAATGACGCGGCGCGACATGAGGCGGAAGTCGCCGGTATTCTGCGGAATTTTTACGTCGGCAATTTTGTTGATCACCTTGTAGCCGGTACCGGCGACGAGTTTTTTCAGCCACGGTTCGCCGGTGCGGGCACGGCGCTGCGGGAGGACGACGTCGTAACCTTGTTTCCACTTATTGACCATCTCGTGGATCAACTCGGGCGGGTCTTGGAGGTCGACGTCCATTACGATGACGGCGTCGCCGCGGGAATATTCCATGCCGGCGAGGGTGGCCATGGGTTGGCCAAAGCGACGGGAGAATTTGAGCAGTTTGATCCTCGGATCAGTGAGGCGTTCTTCGAGCACGACTTCTTCGGTGCGATCCGGCGAGGGATCCATGGAGAAGATAATTTCGTAGTCTTGGGTGATCTCGCCCAAGATAGGCCGAATCCGGCGAAGGAATTCGGGGATATTTTTCTCTTCGCGAAAGACTGGGACGACGATGCTCAGCAGCATAGGAAGACGTTAGCGACTAATGGGTGTGGTTGAACACTTATTTTTAGCTCAGAGGCGCGGGCGTCAGTTATTGAAAGTCGATGTTGACGATGCGGAAGGAGCGCAGGCGGGTGTCGGGCGCAGCGAGGGCAAAGTTGCGCGGGGCATCGAGCGTCACGCCGGTGGCGTGGTCGGGCGAGAGGGCGACGGTGATACGTTCGGTTTTCTCTAGGCCAAGCGAGACGATGGGCTGAGCGGTGCCGTTGACGCCCACGGTGAGCGGGAGATCGGCTTTGGCGGGGAAGCGGATAACTTCGATGATGGCCGTCTTAAACTGCTTTGTCGCGGGAAAATCGAACGCGATGCGGCGGTCCACCCAGCCGTCGTTGTCGGCGCGGTCGAGTTTGAAGAGATAGCCGGAGCGGTGCCAGCCACGAGCGAACAAATCTGTCGGGCTCAAGTTCTCGAAGGAGATGTTTTTGATCAGGAAAGCGCGTTCGCGTTTCTCGTTGGGCAATGCGAAGACGTTGGCGGCGTCGAGGGTGACGGCGGTGCGTTGTTGCGCGGTGAGCGGTAGCAGCAGGCTCACGTAGCTCATGCGGGCGACGTCTTGGTGGTCGATGACGCGGCCGTTGACGGTGACGTCGAGGGTATTGGTGGCGACGGGCGCCCAGCCGGGCATCTCGAGGTCAATTTTCAAGACCTTGAAGGCGTCGAAGGCGGGGGCGTTGAAGGTCGAGCGGCGGGCGATCCAGCCATCCTCGTCGACGCCGGTGAGGTCGAACTTGTCGCCCTTTTGATTAACGAGTTTGCGGAAGGACGTGAGGTCGGGGAGGTCGCCGATGGAGATTTCCGCGATCGAGGCGGAGACAGCGCGTGGGTCGTCGGTGCCGTAAACTTGCGCGTCGGAAAAATGCAGGCTGATCGAGGTGATCTGCGTGGCTTCCTTGATGAGACGGGTGAGGGTGAAGGCGCCGCTCTTTAAGTTAACGATCTCCGTGGGTTTCTCGTTGATCGAGACGGTGACGTCGACGCCCTGTTCGCGGAATTTTTTGGTTTCGGGAATCGTGCCCTTAAAGGTCAGGATCTGGCCGGCGCGGGAAGGCCCGAGTTTGAAGAACGCATCTTCCGCGATCCAACCATCTTCGAAGAGGCCCGAGTATTCGAGTCCGGGGTAGCGCGCGAGATCGCCGGGGAAGTCGTTAATTTTGCTCGGGCGCGGGAGGGCGAGGTATTGTTCCTCGGTGATGACAGAGGCGTCGCGCATGAACCCGACCAGGCGGCGATCGTCGAGGTTGAACTTCAAACCCCAGAGGCGCATAAGGCCGGTTTTTTCCTTTTCAATCGGGTGGGGAACTTCGCCGAAATCGAGAGTGAGGTAGGCATTTTGCTCGAAATATTCGGGCTTGAGCGGCGGCGAAACGACGCGGGCAGAACCGTGGCCGACGAAGGGCAACGGGTAATCTTTTTCGCCGATGACAATCGCTTTGGATGGAAGTTTGGAGCGGCCCTTACCAAGGGAGGTTCGTGAGAAATCTACGATGAGACGCAGATTGGGCGAAGGGTGGATGATGTTGAACAGGTTGTAGCGGCCGCTGCCGTGGAAGTAGACGTCGCCCTTAGTGATCGGCTCGGGCTCGCGTTGGAAGAACGCGGCTTTGAAGCGGGCGGACGAATAATAGTGGGGGCTCAACTCGGAGTGGATGAAGACGAGGTGATCCTTCACCTGGCTCTCGAGTTTGTATTGGAACATGTTCTGCGTGACCCAGCCGGTGCCGGAGTTGGCTTTGTTGAAATGGTCGAGGTCGCGGCGAACGGAGACGAGGAGACGGTCCTTGTAGTTGAGATTCCGGGACGAGGTTTCGGTCCAGTTGTTGTCGAGCTTCTGGATCGACATGACTTTGTAGTCAGGGACGTCGCCGGTCATAATTTCCTCTGGCAGCAGGAAACGCAGGAGGGAAAGTTTTTCGATGATGCGCGCTTGCGGCCCGAGGTCGGGGTCGGGCGTGCGCAGAAATTTCAGCACCGCGATGTTGGCGATGTTGTCCATGTAACTGCGCGAGAGGAAACGCGTGTCGATGCCCTGCGTGTATTGCGCGAGCATCTTGGCGGTGACGACGTTGTTGATGTCGCTCTCGATGGCGTCGAACTTCAGATCCTTGGGCGGCGTAAAACTCACGCCGAGGCGCGAGGCGCCGACAACTTCGGTCAGGCCACCGCCGTAGGTGCCGAGGGAGGCGTAGGTGTAGTACGCGTGCGGCCAGATCGTGCGGGCAAAAAAGAGCACGAGGGCGATGGCGGCCCAGCGACGGTGTTTGGCCGAGGGGCCGAAGAGGAAGAACGCGAACCCTTGCGCAATGAATAGCGTGATCACCGGCTGGGCGAACATCGCGAGTTTGAAGAGACCGAAGTCCTGGCCTTTGGTAAAAAGGTAGAAGCCGAGGCACAGCATTAAAACACCGAGGTAGCCAGAGGGCGCCCCTTCGCGGACGTTTTTCCAGGCCCGCACGATCATGAAAATAAGGAATCCGAAACTCAGCGCGATCAGGAACGAGATCAGCGGGTCGGTGCCGACGACGCCGAAAGCGTGCAGGCCGAAAAGCATGGGCACGAACGAAGGCACGAGCGTCCAAGGGAAGAGCACGAGGCCGCCGCTTTGGTCGTTGATTTCGGCCATGGCGCCGAGACCGGCGGAACCCACGGATTGCATGACCAACGTGTTGATGAATTGGTAGGTGTTGGTCGCGATCAATAGGAACGTCAGCGTTGCCACGCCCGCGATAAAGAGCGCGTAGCGGTTAAAAATGGGTCGATCCGTGTAGCGCAGCCGCAGGGCGCAGATGCCGATGCCAAGTGCGACGAACGGCGCGACTTCAGGGTAATAAATCGCCAAGCAGGCCGTGATGAGACCACCGAGAGTGAGTTTGCG
>CAMDRP010000142.1 GCA_945906965.1 Opitutus sp. GAS368
TTTCATTAAAATGAAAAATGTACAAAACGGAGCGGTGCCGTCCACGGGATTAAGCAGATGGCGTGCGCGCAACAACAACGTGAGTCAGGAAAATACGCTGGCTGCACCCCAATCGATTCTCAGTCCAATGCGGGAAATCCCTTGTCGCCCTCGCGCATTTGCCGCTCTGTCGCTACTTATTCCTATGTCGTCCCCCACCGTCGAAAACGTCGTCATCGTTGGCACCGGCTGCGCCGGCCTCACCGCCGCGATCTACACCGGTCGCGCCAGCCTCAACCCGCTCGTGCTCGAAGGCCCCCTCCCCGGCGGGCAGCTCACTACGACCAGCGAAGTGGAAAATTTTCCCGGTTTCCCTCACGGGGTCGATGGTTTCCAACTCACCCAAAACATGCGTGAGCAAGCCACGCGCTTCGGCACGCGCTTCGAACAGACCCTTGTCGATAAAGTCGACTTCACTTCGATGCCGCGCAAATTATTTTGCGGCGACCGCGTCATCCTAGCCAAGACCGTGATCATCGCCACCGGCGCCTCGCCGCGACTCACCGGCATACCCGGCGAAAAAGAACTCTACGGCGGCAAGGGCGTGACGACCTGTGCCACCTGCGATGGCGCGTTTTACCGCAAGATGGAGGTCGCCGTGCTCGGCGGTGGCGACAGCGCCGCCGAGGAGGCGTTGTTTCTTACGCGCTTCGCTAGCAAAGTTTATCTCGTACATCGCCGAGACTCGCTGCGCGCCTCGAAAATCATGGCCGACCGTGCGACTTCGCACGAAAAAATCCAGATGGTCTGGGATAGCGTGCCACTCGAAGTTCTCGGCGTGCCCGAGGGCGCCGTGAGCGGGTTGAAGATTAAAAACGTACAGACGGGCGCCGAGTCCGTGCTGCCCGTCAAAGGCATCTTTGTTGCCATCGGCCATATTCCCAACACCGGGCCGTTTGCCCCGCCGCTCGAGGTGGATGAAGGCGGTTACTTCAAGCCTCATGCAGGATCGCAAGTGCAGACCAACATCCCCGGCATCTACGTCGCAGGCGATTGTTCGGATCACGTTTTCCGCCAAGCGATCACGGCCGCCGGCATGGGTTGTCAGGCCGCCATCGAAGCCGAACGCTGGCTCGCCGAGCACCACAGCTGAGGCTGCGCGACGCACGCACGCATCGGGGATTTTCGCGGACGCCGAAAATGAATGCCACCGTGCCCATCACCTGCGCCATGGCCGTCGGGCCCGTCGCGCTCGCTGAGCTCCACCGTTGCCTCGGGCTACCCGCCGATTATGGGCAACGTCGCGGCCTCGCCCTTCAGGCCGAGGCCACGATCGATTCCCTCGTCACCATCGCGTACACCGAGGACGGGCGCGCGATCCAACTCGCCCCACCCGCCGCCGCCGCTTGGATGAGCCTCAAACGCGCCGCCGATGCCGCGGCCATTCAGCTCATCCCGGTCTCCGGTTTTCGCAGCATCACCCGCCAGACGGAAATCATCCGCGGCCACCTCGCTTCCGGTCGTCCACTCGACGATATCCTTCGCCTCGTCGCCGCACCGGGCTACAGCGAACACCACACCGGCCACGCCGTGGATCTCACCACGCCCGACGATCCGCCGCTCGATGCTGGCTTCGCCTTAACCCCGGCCTTCACCTGGTTAAACACCCACGCGTGCCGTTTCGGTTTTCTCATGTCTTTTGCAAAGAACAACCCCCACGGCATCGCTTACGAGCCTTGGCACTGGTGCTGGCGTCCTTCAGCAGAAACGACTTAGGGGCCACAACTACGGCCGGATCTAAAAAACCAGAGCGACCAAGCCACCGGTCGCGCCAAACCCCACGTGAGCTTCTTTAGAATTATTCTAATTATTGCTTGCGCCTTAGAATCATTCCAATTTGTTGCCCCTTCCTCAAAACCCATGACCACCGCAACTCAAGCACCCCGTCACCCCGCTGGGCTCGCGCAAAAACTCGCCGACAGCGGCCTGCGCTCTACCCCTCAACGCGAACTGGTTTACGACGTCCTACTCAACAAACGCGACCACCCCACCGCCGACGAAGTGTTCGCCCGCGTGAAGCCCGAGCTCCCCGGCATCTCTTTAGCCACCGTTTATAACTGCCTTGAGACGCTCGTGCAGTGCGACCTCGTGCGCGCCGTCAATTTCGAGCGCGGCCCCACCCGCTACTGCCCCAATCTGCGCCCGCACGCCCATTTCCACGACGAAGTCACAGGAGAGACGCATGACGTCGACCTCCCCGAGACGCTGTTTGCCAAACTCAAATCTGAACTCCCGCCCGGCTTCGATGCCAACGCCGTCGAGATCACGTTCCGCGGCAAAGCCCAATCTCCCACCAACTGACCCGCTTCGCTTCCACGTTCTCGCTTAATTTTTACCGACTCCTCCATGAGCCAACTCGAAATCAAAAACCTCCACGTCTCCATCGGAGACAAGGAAATCGTCAAAGGCCTCTCGCTCACCATTAAAGGTGGCGAGGTTCACGCCATCATGGGACCCAATGGCACTGGCAAATCCACGCTCTCAAAAGCAATCGCCGGCCACCCCGATTACACGATCACCAGCGGCGAGGTCCTCCTCGACGGCGTTTCTATTCTTGAGAAAGAAGCCGACGAACGCGCCCGCGCCGGCATCTTCCTCGCCTTTCAATACCCGAGCGAAATCCCCGGCGTCTCCATCGCCAACTTCCTGCGCGCCGCCCTCCAAGCCCGCCTCGCCGATGGCGAAGAAATCGACGCCTCCGGCTACTACAAACGCCTCTACGCCAAGATGGACCTCCTCAAGATCGACCGGAAGTTCACCTCGCGCGCCGTCAACGACGGCTTCTCCGGCGGCGAAAAGAAACGCTGCGAAATTCTCCAGATGGCCATGCTCGAGCCCAAGTTCGCCCTCATGGACGAAACCGATTCCGGCCTCGACATCGACGCTCTCCGCATCGTGGCCGACGGCGTCAACACCATGCGTAGCCCCAACCTCGGCGTGCTCCTTATCACCCATTACCAACGCCTCCTCGACTACATCGTGCCCGACTACGTACACGTCATGTACGATGGCCGCATCGTGAAAAGCGGTGACAAAAACCTCGCTCACGAACTCGAGGCCAAGGGCTACGACTGGATCAAAAAAGAACTCGCCACCGCCCAAGCCTAAACCGGCTCCCCGCGCCCAACCGCCACCTCCGTTCCGCTCCGTCCGTCGCCATGAATCCATCCACCGCAACCGATATCTTACCCGATCCTGCCGAAGCCGCCGCCATGGAAAATCCCGCCGTCGGCATCGACCAGTCCGCCGGCAATTTTTCCTATAAAATGGAATACGCCTTCGACGCCGGCACCGGGCTCAGCGAAGACACGATCCGCTACATCAGCTCCGTTAAAAAAGAGGCGCCATGGATCCTCGAGTTTCGCCTCAAGGCCCTGAAAAAATTCTTCTCAATGCCCATGCCCACGCACTGGGCGACGAAGGATCTCGAGAATATCGATTTTCAAAAAATCCGCTACTACCTCTCCCAAGGCCAAAAACCAAAACGTACTTGGGACGAAGTCCCCGACGACATCAAAAAAACCTTTGAGCGCCTTGGCATCCCCGAGCAGGAGCGCAAATTCCTCGCCGGCGTAGAAGCCCAATTCGACTCCGAAGCCGCTTACTCCAACATCAAGGAAATCGTCTCTAAACAGGGCGTCATCTTCGTCAATTCGACCGAAGGCCTCCGCGAGCATCCCGAGCTTTTCAAAAAATTCTTCGGTAAAGTCATCCCCACCGGTGACAACAAATTCTCCGCGCTCAACAGCGCGGTGTTCTCCGGCGGCTCCTTCATCTATGTGCCGCCCGGCGTAAAAGTCGCCCAGCCGCTCCAAGCCTATTTCCGCATCAACGCGGAAAACTTCGGCCAATTCGAGCGCACGCTCATCATCGCCGACGAAGGCTCCGAAGTCGTCTACATGGAAGGCTGCACCGCGCCAAAATTCTCCACCTCGACGCTCCACAGCGCCGTCGTCGAACTCGTCGCCCTCAAAGGCGCCAAGATCCAATATATCACCGTCCAAAACTGGGCTAATAACGTCTTCAATCTCGTCACCAAACGCGGCATCGCCCACGAAGACGCCGAGATCAAGTGGATCGACTGCAACATCGGCAGCCGCCTCACCATGAAATACCCAGGCGTCGTCCTCAAAGGCGAACGCGCCCGCGGTGAAGTCATCTCCATCGCCCTCGCCAACGACGGCCAGCACCAAGATACCGGCGCCAAGATGATCCACGCCGCCAACAACACGACGTCCAACATCGTAGCCAAATCCATCTCCGTTGGCCAGGGCCGCAGCACCTACCGCGGCGTCGTCCACATCCCCAAGCACCTGAAGGGTTGCAAAAACAATACCGAGTGCGACGCCCTACTCATCAACACCAACAGCAGAACCGATACTTACCCGGCCATCAGCGTACGCGGCGACAAAAACTCCACGCAGCACGAAGCCTCCGTCTCCAAAGTTTCGGCAGACATGATTTTCTACATGCAACAGCGCGGCCTCACCGAGGGCCAGGCGATGAGCCTCGCCGTCAACGGCTTCATCAACGACCTCGCCCGCCAATTTCCCATGGAATACTCGGTCGAACTCAAACGCCTCATCGACCTCGAAATGGAAGGTAGCGTCGGCTAATCCCCGCTTCTCCTCGCACCACCGCCATGTCCGCCTCTTCTCTTACCATTGCCGCGCCTCTGGTCGGCAGTTTCACCGCTGAAGCCTTCGCCGCGCACCTCGCCAGCCTCCCGCCCTCGCTGCCCGCGTGGTGGATCGCGCGCAAGCGCGCCGCCTACGAAAAATTCGCTGCGCTCCCGCTCCCCGCGCGCACCAACGAGTCTTGGCGCTTTAGCTCGATCAGCACGCTCACCCTCGACGGCTTCACGTTGCCCACCGCCGTCGCGACTCAAGTTCCCCACGCGCCGATCGACATCAAAATAGCCACCAAACTCGTCTTCGCCAACGGCCGCCTTTTCTCGCACGACCCGTTGTCCGCTGAACTTGCCGCGCGCGGCGTCATCGTCACCACGCTTCAAAACGCTCTCGTTCAACACGAAGCCTTGGTCCGCGAACATCTCCTCGCCCAACCGATCAAGCTCGGCTCCGCCAAATTCACGGCGCTGCACGAAGCGTTCCTCATTGATGGCGCGTTCATCCACATCCCGCGCGACGTCACGGTCGAATCGCCCATCGGCGTTTTCTCGTACGCCCTCGGCGCCACCGCCGCGGTGTTCCCGCACACGCTCGTCGTCGCCGGAGAAAACTCCCGCGCGACGATCGTCGAATACTTTGGCTCAGGCCACGACACCGAGGCCCAATTCGCCGCCGGCGCCAACGATCTCTACGCTAGCCACGGCGCGCATCTCACCTACATCGGAAAACAGGACTGGAGCCACCGCGCCCTTTCTTTCCAGTCCAACAGCACCGTCGTCCGCCGCGACGCCCGCGTCCAATCCCTCAACGTCCACCTCGGTGCCCGCCAAGCCCGCCACGAATCGCTCTCGCAGCTGCAAGCCCCGGGCGCGTTCTCTGAGATGCTCGCCCTCACCGTCGCCGAGAGCGGCCAAGAGTTCGACCAACGCACGCTCCAGATTCACCAAGCACCCAACACGAAGTCCGATCT
>CAMDRP010000143.1 GCA_945906965.1 Opitutus sp. GAS368
GCATAGGTGCGCGGGATCACCGCGTCGGTGAACCATTCCGGGTGCAACTTCAAGATTCCGCTATCCACGATGCGCCCCGCCTTCGCCTGCTTGTCGAAATCATACGTGCCGCCCCCAAAAAAAAGATCGATGCCGCACGCAGCCTCCGAACTCAAAAACGTCGCCCGCGCCTCTTTCACCCAAGCGGGTGCATCGGCGGGCAATTTGCCATTCTGGAAACCTGCCTGGATTTCCGCGCTCCATTTTTTTCCGAGTTTCTGCGTCCAGATATTCTGAAACGAAGCCACATATTCGCCTTCGAGAAAGCGTGCGATTTCACTCGTGCCGCCGATCACGCGCCAGTCGACCAGGACGGTCTTGCCCGTGCGTGCGTGATACCACTCGCGAAACCCACGCCCGTACTCATGCCGGATTGCCTCATTGTGCGGCGTGACCAGCACCAGCGTTACGTCCGCCTTTTCCGCCGTCGCCTGCTTGGGCCGCAAAGCAAAGGGCAAAGCCACCGTCGCGACCAACGCCAAGACAATGATGATCTGCCGCAGCATGCGCTCGCTTAGCCCACCAAGATAACGACATCCTCCGGCGCCACGGTTGCGAACAACTCGCCGCGCGAGGCTCCATCCACAAAACGCGGATTACGCTCAAAAACTTTCAGCACCCGGTCGCGCACCAACAAGTCATACTGCGCCACTTCGCCTAGGTAGACAAAACCGCCGATCGCGCCACGCACGGAGTTCTGCGGCGTCTGCTGCACATGACTAAGCTCCCAACATTCGGGCCGAATCGAGAGCGTCACGTCCTGTCCCACCACAGGCGGACAGGTGGGATCGCCCAATACTCCATCAAAACGACCGATCGCCGTCTCCACCGTAGCGGAATCCTTCAAAATTGCGGTGATTTTACCCGTAATAAAATCCGTCTCACCGATGAAATGCGCGACGGTCTTACGGGTCGGCCGCTTGTAAACTTCACGCGGTGTACCGACCTGCAAAATACGTCCACTTTCCAAAATTGCCATCCGGTCTGAAACCGAGAGCGCCTCTTTCTGATCATGCGTCACATAAACCGTCGTAAGTTTGAACTCTTTGCAGACGCGCCGGATTTCCGTGCGCATCTCGAGTCGCAACTTCGCATCTAAATTCGACAAAGGTTCATCCAACAACAAACATCGCGGCCGAATCACCAGCGCCCGCGCCAGCGCCACGCGCTGCTGCTGCCCGCCGGAAAGTTGATTGGGTTTGCGATCCGCGTAGCTGCCCATGCGCACGGATTCCAAGGCCTCACCGACGCGCCGACGAATTTCGTCCTTCGGCACGCGTCGCTCTTCGAGGCCGAATGCCACATTTCCAGCGACCGACATATGCGGCCAGAGCGCATAGCTTTGGAACATCATGCCTGTGTTCCGCTTATGGGGAGCCAGTCGCGTCACGTCCTCATCGCCGAACGAAATCTTACCTTCCTCTGGGATGTAAAAACCCGCCATGCTGCGCAACAGGGTGGTCTTACCACAGCCGCTCGGCCCGAGCAGGAAAAACAATTCACCGGGCTCAATCGTGAGATCGAGTTGATGCAACGCCGTGACGGTTCCAAAACGCTTCGTCAGTTGCTGGATTTTGATAGAAATCATGCCGGGCGTGGACAGCCGCGGAGGCAAGATTTCACCTTCGGCCAAGTCAAAGTAATAAACCTCAACCAACCCTGGAGAACCGGTTGCCTCGCTGCCGCCGGTTTGTCTCTCTCCGTCTCTATTCCATGCCGACCCGAACCAAGCGAAAGCCCGCCGCCATTCACCCGGACCTCGAAAGCGTCCTTTACAGCGAGGCCCAGATCAAAAAACGCGTGCGCTCCATCGCGCAGGAACTCAAGGCCACGTACGGCGATGGCGAATTCACCATCGTTTCCCTCATCAACGGGGCGATCATGTTCACCGCCGATCTCATGCGTGAGATCGACAACCCCGTGCGCCTCGACTGCATCCGTATTTCCAGCTATGGCGAAAAAACGAAATCCGTCGGCACGCCCCAAGTCGTCGCCAGCCTCACGCTCGACATACTCAACCGTCACGTGCTCATCGTGGACGACATTCTCGACACGGGAAAAACGCTCCAGCTCGTCGCCGGTCTCGTCCGTAAGCTCAATCCCGCGAGTTTACGTTCCTGTGTACTCCTCGACAAAGTTGGGCGCCGCGAGGTCGAATTCGAGGCTGATTTCGTGGGCTTTAAAATTCCTGATAAATTTGTGATCGGGTACGGCCTCGATTTCGCCGAGCGCTACCGCAATTTGCCCTGCATCGGCGTGCTCAATCCCGCCCGCGCCAAATAAGACCGCGCCTCCGGCGCGGGCGCTCACTTGCGCCGCGCGCTGAATTTCGCCGCCGCTGGCTTGCCGCCTTTGCGCCCACGCATCGCGTAGTCCTTGGCGTCGATCTTGGCCATTTTCCGATAATCGCCCGTGCGCAGGGCCTCGATCTGATCGCGCAACAACGCCGCGCGTTCAAACTCCAGCCGCCCCGAGGCCGCCTGCATGTCTTCTTCAAGTTCAGCAATGACTGCTGCGACATCGTCCGCGTTTTCCGCGACAGCCGGTTCCTCATCTTTGCGGCCCGATCCGTCGTAAAGATGGAGACTCGATTGCGCCGAGCGCTTCACGCTGCGCGGCGTAATCCCGTGTTCGAGGTTGTGAGCGATTTGTTTTTCGCGGCGGTAATTCGTGATCGCGATCGTGCGTTTGATGGAATCGGTCTCTTTGTCCGCGTAGAAAATCACCCGGCCTTTTTCGTGGCGGGCCGCGCGTCCCGCCGTCTGCACCAGACTGGTTTCGCTGCGCAGAAAACCTTCTTTGTCGGCGTCAAGGATCGCCACCAGTGCCACTTCGGGCAAATCCAGCCCTTCGCGCAGTAAATTGATACCGATGAGGACATCGAAATTTCCCAGCCGCAGGTTTCGCAGAATTTCCACCCGCTCAATCGCATCGATATCCGAGTGCAAGTATTCAACTTTGATTTTCGATTCTCGCAGGTAACTCGTAAGGTCTTCCGAGAGGCGTTTCGTCAACGTAGTGACGAGCACACGTTCTCCCGCCGCCACGGCGAGGTTGATCTCGCTCTTAAGATTTTCGACCTGACCCTTGGTTGAGCGAATTGTGATCACCGGATCCAAAAGACCCGTGGGTCGGATCAGTTGCTCCGCAATCACCGCCGAACACTGCAATTCAAATTTAGCCGGCGTCGCCGATACATAAAGCGTCTGACCCGTAATCTGCTGAAACTCCGGGAAATTTTGCGGCCGGTTATCGAGCGCGGAAGGCAACCGGAAGCCGAAATTCACCAGCGTCGTCTTGCGCGCCAAGTCGCCGTTAAACATGCCACCGATCTGTGAGACCGTCGCGTGGCTCTCGTCGATCATCAGCAAAAAATCCTTAGGAAAGAAATCGATGAGGCAAAACGGCCGCGACCCTGGCTTTCGCCCGGTGAGCTGAAGCGAGTAATTTTCGATGCCGTTACAGAAACCCATTTCCTGAAGCATCTCGAGGTCGTAGCTCACGCGCATTTTGATCCGCTGCGCTTCGAGATAGAGTCCCTTCCCTTCGAAATAAGCCACCCGCTCCTCGAGCTCGGCCTTGATCGAGGCAATCGCGGGTTCCAGTTTACCACGCGTCGTCACGTATTGGTTCGCCGGGTAAAGATCGAATTGGTCGAGCGTGCGGATCACGTTGCCGCTGATCGGCTCAAACTCTGTGATGACATCCACCGCATCGCCAAAAAACTCCACGCGCAGTCCGTGTTCGAGGTACGCCGGCATCACATCAACCACGTCGCCGCGCACGCGAAAACAGCCGCGTTTTAGTTCGTAGTCGTTACGCTCGTAGCGGTTTTCGACGAGCCGCTCGAGAAACGCGTTCCGCCCCAACTCATCGTGCATGCGGATCGCGATGCGCATTTCGGAAAACGTCTCGGGCGAGCCGAGACCGTAAATGCACGAAACACTCGCGATCACGATCACGTCTTTACGCGACACGAGCGAGCTCGTCGTCGCGATGCGCAAGCGCTCGATCTCTTGGTTGATCGATGAATCTTTCTCGATGTAGGTGTCGCTCGAAGGCACGTAGGCCTCGGGCTGGTAGTAATCGTAGTAACTGACGAAATACTCGACGGCGTTGTCTGGGAAAAAATTCTTAAACTCCGAGTAGAGCTGCGCCGCGAGCGTCTTGTTGTGCGAAATGATCAAGGTCGGCCGGTCGCACTGCGCGATGACGTTGGCCATCGTGAAGGTTTTGCCCGAGCCGGTCACCCCGAGCAGCGTCTGATGTTTATTGCCCGCCTTGATCGATGCCACCAGCTGGGCGATCGCCTGCGGCTGATCGCCCTTCGGTTGGTAATCGGATGCGAGCTTGAAGAGCATGTTCAACCGGAAACCAACGCCCGCAAATCCGCAACCGTCAGCTCATCCAATCGCGTCACGACGCGATGAACTTTTCCGCGCAACACCTCCGCCGAGTGCGTCGTCGCCACCCCCACCACCTTCATCCCGCCCGCGTGTCCCGCTTCGATGCCGGGTAACGCATCCTCAAACACCACGCAACGCGCCGGCGGCACGCCCGTCTTGGCCGCCGCTTTCAAAAAAACATCCGGATGCGGCTTGCCGTGCGTCACATCTTCGGAGGTCACCATCCCGCCAAATAAGCCTTCAAACCCGAGCACGCCTAAGATCGTCGTGATATTTTCCCGATGCGTCGACGAGCCGATGCAATTGGGCACGCCCGCCGCCTTCAAGCGCTCGAGAAAATCATGTACGCCGGGCAGCGCCTTCAATCCGCGCTCTACGATGATCTCCCGGTATAGCGCTTCCTTACGCAACGACAGACGTTTCACCTGCGCCCCATCGTCCACCGCGGTCCAGCGCAACAGATGCGGAATAATCCACTCGTTCTTCTTCCCGAAACCGACGGTGAAATGATCGCTTGGCAGCGTCTTTTTCTCCTCCGCGGCAAGACGCTCCCAGCTCTCTTCATGGGGCCGCGACGAATCAATGATGACGCCATCCCAATCGAACAACACCGCGATTTGATCGTCTACCTGCATCGACATATCTCCCACTCCACCGCACCGCGACGACGAGTCAAAGCCCGAAGATTTTCATCAACCCGCCCCAGAGCCCGCCCCAAAAGTGCCGCGCCCGGCTCGCATCGCCTTCGGCCGAAATCTCCTGACACAAAAATATCCCGCGTCCGGCAAACAGATCGTCAAACAAAGGATTCACGCCGCGGTAATAACTCCAAAACGTCTCCGCGCGTACAGGCCGGTAATCGAGATTTGGCGTAAAGCCCATCGTCGCATCCTGATTGGCGCGACGGGCGGGCATCGCGTTGCCTTCGCGCTCGGCCAAACGCTCCGCGCGCACCCCGCGGCTACCCGCGACGATCAAACGGCAGGGCCCGACAAATACAAAACCACGAAACTGCAACGTCACCCCGGCCTGCCAGCGCCAGAGCTGCCAGCGGCGGCGCATCTCCAGCTTTCCACCTTCCGGCACGATGACCCCCGCCAAAAAACTCGGCCGCAACACAATCGCCGCGCCCGGCGGCAAGGTTAGTACCGCCAACTCGCTCTGTGGATTGGCTT
>CAMDRP010000144.1 GCA_945906965.1 Opitutus sp. GAS368
CTCGCGGTTATCTGACCCGCCAGAAAAACCACTTCGGCTTTCGTACCGGCGATCTTGTCCGCGCCTGCGTTCCGGCTGGCGCGAAGCAAGGCACACACGCCGGCCGTGTCGCCGTCCGCGCCTCGGGTAGCTTCAATGTACAGATTCGGCTCGGGGTCGTGCAAGGTATCGCCCACCGCTTTTGCGCCCTAGTCCAACGCGCTGACGGCTACGCCTACCCACCAGCTTAATCTCGTTCCGATTCCTTCCCACACTCCAAAACCATTATGCGTGGCTTCCTCCTGGTCCTAAAGGGCCAGGTTTCCGCCACGTCTCCCAAAGATGAATCTGAAAAAAATTAAAAAAGCCTGGTTTCATACTCTCTTAATTTACGTTCTCAGCTCCACCAGCGTTTTGGTGGCATCCGACCGTAAATTCAGCACCTCGACCACGCTATCGACGGAAACCAAAACTCTCATCCAACTTCTCGAGCAGGCTCACTACAATCGCGACGCCGTCAAAAGCTCCGACTACACGCAAGTGATCGCCGATTACATGGCCGAACTCGATGGCCAACGCCTATTTTTCCTCAACAGCGACAAAGCCGGTTTCGTCTCTAAATACGGCAACAACGTCTACGAAAACGCCTCCTATCTCGGTAACATCGACGCAGCGTATCAGATTTTTTCTACCTACGAGACTCGCGCCGAAACTCGTATCGCTTGGATTTTCGAAGAGTTGAAAAAAGACTTCGATCTCAAGACCAACACCACCTACCGCAAAGACCGCACCAAATCCGACTGGCCGTCGAATTTCGCCAACTCCGATGATCTTTGGCGGGATCGACTCAAGCTCGAACTCATCGACGAGCTCCTGAATAAAAAAACGATCGAGGAGGCTAAAACTACGGTCCACAAACGTTACGAGCGCATGCTCAAAAATCTCGCTGAGATCGAAGGTCGCGACCTCGCCGAAATTTACCTCGGCTGCATGGCCCGTCTCTACGACCCTCACTCCACCTATTTTTCCGCCGAGACCTTCGAGGATTTCGGGATTCAAATGAAACTCCAACTCGTCGGCATCGGCGCGCTCTTGGGCTTCGAAGACGATAACTGCTACGTCAAAGAAATCGTCCCCGGAGGCCCGGCCGATATCGGTCGCGAACTCAAACCCAACGACCGCATCGTCTCCGTCGCCCAAACCGGCGCGGAGCCCGTCGAAGTCATCGGCATGAAATTGCGCAAAGTCGTGGACATGATCCGTGGTCAGAAAAACACCCAAGTGCGCATCATCGTCCAGCCGGCCGATGCGACCGACCCCTCCGTGCGCAAAGAAATCATCATCAACCGCGATGTCGTTAAATTGAATTCCGCCCGGGCGCATTCCGCCATCTTCCAAGTGCCCGACCCTTCTGGCGGCAACCAGGCCCTTGGCGTCATCTCCTTGCCCGCCTTCTATGGCCCGGCGGAAGACGGCGATACGGACAGCGATGGAGAAAAAACCGGCGCCACTAAAGACGTCGCCCGACTCATCGAGCAGCTCAAAAACGCCGGCATCACCGGCCTAGTTCTCGACTTGCGGCGCAACGGCGGCGGCTATCTGACCGAAGCCATCGACCTTGCAGGACTGTTCATTCGCCGCGGGCCTGTCGTGCAGGTGAAAGACTACTCGGGCGCAATTCAAGTCGACAGCGACAAGTCCGCCAACATCGCCTACGACGGCCCGCTCGCCGTGCTCGTCGACCGCTTCAGCGCCTCGGCTTCAGAAATCGTCGCCGGCGCCCTCCAAAATTACGGCCGCGCCGTCGTCATCGGCGACACCTCGACTCACGGCAAAGGCACGGTCCAGACCGTCATGGAAATGAAAAACATCTCCCGCCTCCTCGCCAGTTCGCCCGCCAAAACAGGCGCGGCCAAAATCACCATCCAGAAATTCTACCTTCCTGGCGGTGCCTCAACCCAACTCAAAGGCGTCGTCCCCGATATTATCCTTCCCTCGATTGAGGATTACCTCCCGATCGGTGAAGCCGCGCTGCCCCACGCCCTCGTCTGGGATCAGATCCCAACCAGTTTCTACGACGGCAGTCCCTTGGATGCAAAAATTCTCAGCCCACTCCGCAAAGCCAGTCTTGAACGCCAATCTCAGCTGGAGGAATTCACCTTCCTTAAACGCAACATCGAGTGGTTCAAAAGCCGCCAAGAACAGAAACTCGTCTCCCTCAACCTTGAGGAGCGCCAGCAGCAAAAAATTTCCGACACCGCTTTCCGTAAAGACATGAAAAAAGAACGCGAGCGGCTCGCGAAAAATGATTTCACCTTTAAGGAATACCGCCTCGGCCCCCCTCCCGTTCCGCGCATCAAAGCTCCTAAAAAAGACGACGATGAAGACGCCGAGCCACTGACCGAGGAAAACGAAAGTTATGGTAAAGTGGATATCCACCTACGTGAAACACTCCGCGTGATCGTCGACGCCATTGAGCTCGGCAAAAACCGTGAATCCTGGGCGACCAATCGCCCGCCCCTCACGGCCGATCGCAAAGGCTGAAGATCAGGCTCCGCGAGCGCCGGGTTTCCGCGCAAAAATAAAACGATCCCGGCCGGTCAAATCACGGCTGGATTCGATCCGCTCAAAACCATGCGCGGCAGCGAGCGCCATCAACTCAGCATGTTGGGCGATACCTGTCTCCAACGCGAGCAAACCGCCCGGCGCCATAAACGGCGAGGCCGCGACGATGATCTCGCGTAAATCCACCAGTCCATCGAGGCCGCCGACCAGCGCCGAGCGGGGCTCATGGCCACGCACTTCAGGCGCAGCGGCGTCAGTCTCCGCGGCAGTGAGATAAGGCGGATTCGACACGATTAACTCAAAACGATCTTCGGGCAGGAGCCCCTTAAACCACGCGGAGTTTATCAAGCGCACGCGCGGGCCGAAGCCGGACGCGAGTACATTTTCCGCAGCCAAAGCCATTGCCTCCGCACTCACCTCAACCGCCGTGACCTGCGCCTCCGCAAACGCCTTAGCGAGCGCCAAAGCGATGGCGCCTGTTCCGGTCCCGAGGTCCAATACGCTCAGGGGCGGTTGTACGCAGAGCCCAATAATTTTTTCGATTAACAATTCCGTCTCCGGACGAGGAATCAATGCCCGCCGATCGACCTTTAATTTCAGTCCACCGAATTCAACCGTGCCGATGATGTATTGCAGCGGCTCCCGCTGTGAACGGCGCTTCACGAGAGGCCGGATTTTCTCCAATTCCGACTCCATTAGCACACGCTCAAACTGCAAATAGAGCTGCATTCGCTTCAATTCGAGGGCGTGGCCAATGAGCAGCTCGGCATTTAAACGCGCCGATTCGACGCCACGGGCTGATAAAAACTCCGACGATTTCTGAATGATTTCTAAAACAGAGGGCATATTAATCTTCTTCGTCGTGCTGAGCGTGGTGAGGCTCGAAAGTGTGTCCGGTCAGCGTCGCGAGCTTGGCTTGATAATCCGCTTTTTGGAGCGCGGCGATGATCTCATCGATCTTGCCTTCCATCACTTGAGGCAGGCTGTAAAGCGTGAGGCCGATGCGGTGCTCGGTGACGCGATTCTGGAGAAAATGATACGTGCGGATGCGTTCACTACGGTCGCCCGAACCAATTTGGTTACGACGCACAGCTGCGTATTTGGCGTGTTCTTCGTCTTGGCGGCGCTGAAGCAGGCGTGAGCGCAAGACCGTCATCGCCTTGGCTTTATTCTTAATCTGCGAGCGTTCATCAGCGCACGTGACGATAAGGCCTGTGGGTTTATGAAGAATCTGCACCGCTGAATCTGTCGTATTCACGCCTTGTCCGCCGGGCCCACTCGCTCGGGCCACGGTGATTTCGAGATCTTGAGGGTCGACGACCACGTCGACTTCTTCGGCCTCGGGCAGCACGGCCACTGTGACCGTCGAGGTGTGGATGCGCCCGCTGGCTTCGGTGACGGGCACGCGTTTCACGCGTTGGACGCCGCTCTCAAACTTCAGTTGTTTATAAACATCCGTACCGGTTATGAGAAAAATGGTTTCACGGTAACCGCCGCGTTCCGAGTAGCTCGTGCTCATCGGCTGGATTTTCCAACCCTGCGCATCGGCGTAGCGATGATAAACGCGCGCCAATTCTGCGGCGAAAAGCGCCGCTTCTTCGCCACCCGTGCCGGCGCGAATTTCCATAATGGTGTTACGCGAATCTGTGGGCTCAGGCGGGATCATCGCTAGTAAAACCGCCTCGCGTAATTCAGCGGCGCGACGTTGCAACTCAGGCAATTCTGCGGCGGCGAGATTGCGCATTTCTGGATCGGCCTGGGCATCGCGGCTCAAATCCGTAGCTTCGATTTTTTCGCGTTCGATGCGCTCATGGAGTCGGAAATCAGCTACGAGTTTTTGTAATTTTTGATGCTCGCGCATGACCTCGGCGGCACGCCGAGAGTTGGAATAAAAGGCAGGCTCCGCCATTTGCGCATCGAGTTCATCGAGGCGGCGTTGAAAGGGAGCGATATCAGGCAGGGAATCCATGGAACCGGACGTTTAAACGGTGAAGATTTGCGAATTGCGCGAACGACTGGGTACGGCTTATCTGCGAATCGGCTCCGCGCGAGGCAATGAATGCCTAGCGGTGTTGATCTGCAATGGCCACGACGCTCTTCACTCAAAACATTATCGCCTGCATCTGGGATTTCGACAAGACCTTAATCCCCGAATACATGCAGTCGCCTCTATTTCGGCGCTACGGCATCGACGAAGCGACGTTTTGGGGCGAGACCAACGCACTCGTCGGCCACTATAAAAAACGGGGCTACCATCTCTCCCCCGAGATCAGTTACCTGAACCATCTTCTTACCTACGTCCTCGCCGGACCCATGGCGGGCCTCAACAACGAGAAACTCCGCGCGAGCGGTCGCGAAATCGGTTTCTATCCCGGCCTGCCCGATTTTTTTGATCGCGCCAAATCGTTCGTCAGCGAGCGCCCCGAATATCAAAAGCACGAAATTTCGCTCGAACATTACATCGTGAGCACTGGATTGGCCGAGATGGTCCGAGGTAGCGCAATCGCCCCACTCGTCGACGGTATTTGGGCCTGCGAATTCATCGAAAATCCGCTGCAACCCGGTTTCTTGCGGCAAAAAGAACTCTCCCTCGACGCCGCCGCCGAGATCTCACAAATCGGCATGGTCATCGACAACACCACCAAGACCCGCGCTATTTTTGAGATCAACAAAGGCACGAATAAAAATCCGGCCATCGACGTAAATTCCAAGATGGCCGAGGAAGATCGCCGCATTCCGTTTCAAAATATGATCTACATCGCCGACGGTCCGAGCGATGTGCCGAGTTTCTCTGTCGTCAAAGGCAATGGCGGTAAATCCTTCGGCGTGTACAATCCAGCGAAGCCCGAGGAATTCGCGCAAAACGACCGGCTACGCCAGGTCGGCCGCATCGATCACTACGGCCCCGCCGATTACACGGCCCAAAGCAGCACGACGCAGTGGCTGCGCATGCACATTCACCAAATTTGCGACCGCATCGTCACGGACCGAGAAGCCGCCGTCGCCGCCAAAGCCTCGCGTCCGCCTCGCCACCTTAACGCCTCCCCCGAGGAAGAAGCGGCGCG
>CAMDRP010000145.1 GCA_945906965.1 Opitutus sp. GAS368
ATTTTCGCCTAAATCAAAGTGTCACCTATTAGGTGACACTCTGGTGTTTTTGCTCTGATTTTTGCATTAAAATTTCCACTCTAAACCGCCAAAGGCACCGAAACCGAGCGCGGGGTAGCCGTTTACTTCCTCGTAGTTTTCGTTGAGCAGATTTTCGAATCTCAGTTTGAGCGCGAGATGTGGATTGATCTGCCAGGCGGCGTAGACGCGCGTGACGGTGTAATCCTCCTGGTCAATTTGCGCGTAGGTCTTGGCGTTCACATCGCGGCGGTGCGCGGCGAAATTCATCCCAGCTCCGGCCGACACGCCGGCCCCAAAATCATGCCACGCGTCGATGCGTCCGCTTTGCCGCGGGCGGCGCAGGAGGCGCGTATTTGAGGTGAGGTTTTGCGCTTCGAGGTACGTGAAACTCGCGCGGATTTCGATGGCGGCGGGCAAGATGGCGCGCGCGGTCAATTCGGCGCCGCGGGTGCGGGCGCGCTGGATATTTTCCACGCTGCGAAAATTCGTCGTGCTGGCGATGAGGTCGGTAAAATCGGTCTCAAACCAGGTCGCGCTTAGGGCGCCGTTTTTATTGGGCAAATAATAATCGACGCCGCTATCCCAACCGCGCGCACGTTCGGGGCGCACGTTGGGGTTGCCGACGTAGAACGCGCTCTGGCCATAGAGATCCAAAAAACTCGGGGAGCGAAACGCGGTGCCGTAGCTGGCGCGGAGTTTGAGCGCGCGTGGTGCGACGAGCCACGCGGCCGTGGCGCGGCCGGTCGTGGCGCGGCCGAAGGTGTCGAAGTCGTCACTTCTAAAACCGGCGGTGAAAAAGACTGTATCGATGGGCGTGAATTCGTCCTGCGCGAAAAGCGCGAGGAGCGCTTGTTTTTTATTAATGTCGCCGAAGCCGGTGTTGCGCGTGTGGTTCGCTTCGGCGGTGAAGCCAGCAGTCCAGCGGTGGCGCTCGAGGCCGGTGTAAGTCGTCTGCGTGTCGAGGACGGCGCGGCGATTTTTCACAACAGTAATCGCAGTGGCGCGACCGGCGCGCGGGCTCTCGGCGACAAAGCGACGGTCTTGTCCGCCAAGGACGGTGTGCGCGGTCCAAGCGTCGGACCATTTAACGTCTGCGAACGTGGTAACGAGGAGGTTTTCTTCGCGCGTAGTGTTGTCGGGGTCGTTGGTGTAACGGTCGCCGGGATCGCCGTAGACGCCGTGAAACCAACGCGCCGTAGCGCCGACGGCGGCGTGGTCGTTGAGGGTGCGATCGAGACGGAGCGTCGTGGTGGCGGAATCGAAGGCGTTGTTCGCGCGGTCGTTGTCGGTGCGTCCGCCCGCGCTCGCGAAGGCGTAACTATTGGCGCCGCGCGTGCCTTGAGCGGAGACTGCCCCTTGGACCGTGCCGAAGCTGCCGGACTCAGCGCTCACGCGCGCACTCGGGTCGCCCGTGCCGCGTTGGGCGCGCAGGGAGATGATGCCGCCGATGGCTTCACCGCCGTAAAGCGTGCTTTGTGGGCCGTGGGCGATTTCCAGGCTGTCGCAGGCACTCACACAGGCACCACCGAGAAACACTTGGTAATCGGTGTTGGGGTCGTTGAGGCGGATGCCGTCGACGAGGAAGAGCGTCTGATTGGAGTTGGCGCCGCGCATGAAGAGCGACCCGAGCGCGCCGTTCGCGCCCGAAGCGAACAGCGGCGTGCCGCTCGCGTTGCCGAGGGCGTCTTTGAGCGCGGTTTGTTGGCGACGCGCGAGCTCAGCGGCGGTGAATGTCTCAACAAAGGTGCCGAGGGTGGTCGGAGCGGCCGGTGTGCGCGTGCCGAGGGTGACCACGGGGGCGAGTTGCGTGGGCGAGGTTTGGGCGCGAAGACTCCCGTGGGAGCCGGCGCTCAGCGCGCACAGCGCAAAGCACACGCGTGCCGCGAGCACGAGAAGGCTCCGAGGCGAGGGCCGCGTAGGGCGAAGAATAGAAAATTTCATGAGTGCGGTCTTGTTAAAAACGGCGGACAAGAGCAGGCGCACCCGGCGGTTTTCTTGTAAGAAAACCGCATGGCCGGATCTACCCTCACGCTTCATTTTGCGATGAAGATTTTCGCGGACTATCGCGCGCAATCGCGACGGACGCGTGAGCTTTCTAGGATCAGATATTCGGACTCCGCATGTGTCGTCGCGACGCGGCTCGAGCTTGGCGGCCCGAGCGGCGGGACAGTTCCTCTCCCCTCGCCTTCACCGGGTTGAGCGACCCGATTGACTTTGCCCGAGTCCGCCTGACGGACGGTTCGGTGTGGGTTTGTGATGCGATACCGCAGCGCAACTGTGGCCGGTTTTCACGACCTTCCCTGTTTCCTGGAAATTTCAAAAGAACGTCAGTCAGCGCATGTTCTTCGCCCCCGCCCAGCAAGCAAGCATTATCATATCAACGCATAGCGATGCGTCGATATGTGTCTTGCAATCCCCTCGGAAGCCGCGTGTGATCTTTCAGTCGCACCGCGTCGCCATGCATAAATCTCAATCTGAGTCCCCGTCCTTCGCCGCCCTCCGCGAATTGTTTCGCACGCGTATCGCCGTGCTAGATGGGGCGATGGGATCTATGATCCAGACCTACCAACTCGAGGAAAATGATTTTCGCGGAACGCGTTTTCTAGATCACCCGCACGACCTCAAAGGCAACAACGACCTGCTCGCCCTCACGCGACCCGACATCGTGGAAAAAATCCACGCCGACTACTTCGCCGCTGGCGCCGACATGGTCGAGACCAACACGTTTAGTTCCACCACGATCGCCCAAGCCGACTACAAACTCGAGTCCATCGTGACCGAGCTCAACCAAGCCGCCGTGGCCTGCGCCCGTCGCGCCGCGCAAAATGCCGAAGTCGCCACGCCCGGTCGGCGTTGCTTTGTGGCCGGCGCGATCGGCCCACTGAACCGCACGCTCTCGATGTCCCCCGATGTGAATCGTCCGGACTTCCGCGCCGTCACCTGGGATCAAGTGGTCGGTTCGTACACCGAACAAATTCGCGCGCTCATCGCCGCCGGGGTCGACACGCTGCTCGTTGAAACGATTTTTGATACCTTAAATTCCAAAGCTGCGCTCTTCGCCATCGAGCAGGTTTTTGACGAAACCGGCGTGCGCATACCCGTGATGATTTCGGTCACGATCACCGATGCTTCGGGTCGCACGCTTTCTGGGCAAACGATCGGGGCGTTCTACCACTCGATTCGTCACGCGAAACCGTTTTCCGTCGGCGTCAACTGCGCCCTCGGCGGTGCCGCGATGCGGCCTTACGTCGAAGAGCTCGCCGCGATGGCCGAATGCTACGTCACTTGTTACCCGAACGCCGGCTTGCCCAACGCGTTTGGCGGCTACGACGAAACGCCGGCGGACATGGCCTCGGTCATCGGCGAATTCGCCCGGAGTGGTTTCGTGAACATGGTCGGCGGTTGCTGCGGCTCGACGCCGGCGCACATCGCCGCGATCGCCCAAGCCGTCCGCGGCCTCCCGTCGCGCCCACCCGCGCCCGCTTCCACCTCGCTGCGCCTGAGCGGCCTCGAACCTTTGCTCGTCGCCTGAACGAAAACGCTCCGCACTTAAACGCCCCGCTCTTTCGCTACCTTCGCCTCGTGTCCACTTCCGTCTCCACTCCCTCGGCCAGCGCCGCCTCCAACTTCCTCGTCGTCGGTGAGCGCACCAACATCACCGGCTCGCCGAAATTTGCCAAGGCCCTCAAAGCCGGCGACTGGGACGCCTGCCTCGCGATCGCCAAGCAACAAGTAGAGAGCGGCGCCAACATCATCGACATCAATGTCGACGAAGCGCTCATCGAGGGTGAGCCCACGATGGTGAAGTTCCTCAACCTGATCGCCGCCGAGCCCGACATCTGCCGCGTGCCCGTGATGGTTGATTCCTCGAAGTGGACCGTCCTCGAAGCGGGCCTCCAATGCCTCCAAGGCAAAGGCATCGTCAATTCCATCTCCCTAAAAGACGGCGAAACGGAATTCCTCCGCCGCGCGCAACTCATCATGCGCTACGGCGCCGCCGCCGTCGTCATGGCCTTCGATGAACAAGGCCAAGCCGCCACACGCGACGAAAAAGTCCGCATCTGTACCCGCGCCTATAAACTCCTCACCGAGCGCCTCGGCTTCCCGCCCGAAGACATCATTTTCGATCCCAACATCCTCACTATCGCGACCGGCATCGAGGAGCATAATAACTACGCGGTCGATTTCTTCGAAGCCACGCGGATCATCAAACAAACCCTCCCCGGCGCCAAAGTCTCCGGCGGCGTTTCCAACGTCTCCTTCTCCTTCCGCGGCAACAACCCCGTCCGCGAAGCCATTCACACCGCGTTTCTTTACCACGCCATCCGCGAGGGCATGGACATGGGTATCGTCAACGCCGGCATGCTCGGCAACTACGATGAGATCGAGCCCAAGCTCCGCACTTACGTCGAAGATGTCCTGCTTAACCGTCGTCCCGACTCCACCGACCGTCTCGTCAAATTTGCCGACGATCTGAAAGCCGCCCAAGGCGGTGCCTCCAAGACCGAGATCAAAGAAGATCTCGCCTGGCGCAACGCCTCCGTCGAAGCCCGTCTCTCGCACGCCCTCGTCAAAGGCATCGACCAATTCGTCGACGCCGACACCGAGGAATGCCGCCAGAAATACCCGCGCCCGCTCGACATCATCGAAGGCCCGCTCATGGACGGCATGCGCGTCGTTGGCGACCTCTTCGGCGCCGGCAAAATGTTTCTCCCGCAAGTCGTCAAATCCGCCCGCGTGATGAAGCGCTCCGTCGCCTACCTCACTCCGTTTATGGAAGCCGAAAAGGCCCGCGCCACCGCCGCCGGTGAAGCCACCCGCGCCCAGGGAAAATTCCTCATCGCGACCGTCAAAGGCGACGTCCACGACATCGGCAAAAATATCGTCGGCGTAGTCCTCGCTTGTAACAACTACGAGGTCACCGACCTCGGTGTCATGGTCTCGTGCGACAAAATTCTCGCGAAAGCCAAGGAGCTCAACGTCGACATCATTGGCCTCTCCGGCCTCATCACGCCGTCCCTCGATGAGATGGTCCACGTCGCCAAAGAAATGAAACGCGCCGGCTTCACCATCCCGCTCCTGATCGGCGGAGCGACCACCAGCCCTGCCCACGCCGCCGTGAAAATTGCCCCGGAATACGCCGGCGGCGTCGTCCACGTCCTCGACGCCTCCCGCGTCGTTAACGTCGTCAGTTCGCTCCTATCCCCCGAGCAGAAGCCCGCGTTCATTGCCGAAAATATCGCTAAGCAAGAACGCCAACGCGAAGAATTCGCCGCTCGCCGCAACAAGCGCCCGCTCCTCTCTCTACCGCAAGCGCGCGCCCGCAAGCAGCAGTATGACTGGGCCAGCGTCGACATTCCCCGCCCCGAATTCCTCGGCGCGAAAGTCTTCTCCGAAGTTCCTCTCGCCGACATTGTAGCGTTCATCGACTGGGCCCCGTTCTTTAGCGCCTGGGAACTCCACGGCCGTTTCCCGCAAATCCTCGAAGACGAAATCGTCGGCGTGGAAGCGAAGAAACTTTTCGCCGACGCGCAGGCACTGCTTACCCGCATCGTCGCCGAAAAACG
>CAMDRP010000146.1 GCA_945906965.1 Opitutus sp. GAS368
CGCTCCCAGCACCAGTTTTCCATGATCTGCGAAGGCAGTTCCACGAAATCCCAAGCCACGTTCACGCCATTAAGCGACTTGATTTCAACTTCGCCCAACAAGTGATGCAGTAAATGGCCAAATTCATGAAACACCGTCTCCACCTCGCGATGCGTTAAAAACGCGGGCCGATCTGCCGCTGGTGGGGTAAGGTTACCACAAATATAGCCGAGGTGCGGGGCTCGACCGCCTTGGGGCGTAGGCCCGCCGGTGATCAAATAACCCATCCACGCACCGCCACGCTTCGATTCACGCGGATGCCAATCAGCATAAAAAGATCCTGCGTGGCGGCCGCGCCAATCATGCATTTCATAAAATTTTACTTCCGGATGCCAGGTTTCCACCGTACCCGCGGAGCTTTCTTGGACGCGAAGTCCAAAAATGCGCTGCACCAATTCAAACAATCCCGCGATCACCCGCTCGATCGGAAAATAAGGCCGCAAAATTTCTTCATCAAACGCGTACTGTTCACGCCGCAGCCGCTCCGACCAAAAGGCGAGCTCCCAGGGCGCGAGGCGCGTGGCGCTGTTTGCATGAGTTTGCCGCGCCTTGAATTCTTCCAGCTCGCGATTTTCTCGGGCAAAAGCGGGTCCAGCGCGCTGTTGAAAATCTTCCAGAAAAGCCAACGCGCGCGCCCCCGTCTTGGCCATGCGACGCGCCAACACGAGGTCAGCGAAATGCGTCTGCCCAAGCACCGCCGCTTTTTCAGCGCGCAAGGCCAGAATACGTGCTACTAACTGCGTGTTGTCATGGGGCGGCTTTGCCCCAACCGCCGCCGCAGCTGTCCACATTTCTCGTCTTAAATCAGTGTCTTCAAGATAGGTCATGAACGGCTCCTGCGAGGGCATATGCAGCGTGAAACGCCACCGCGGGCACTCCTCGGACCCAAGGTTTTTTGCCGCCGCATTGCGCCGTGCCGCAGCGATGGCGTGAGCAGGCAATCCCGCTAAGCGCCGTTCGTCCTCCACCACGAGTTGCCACGCGTTAGTCGCATCGAGCACGTTTTCCGCATAGCGCTGCGTGAGTTGAGCCAACTCAGCCTGAATGGCCTCGAGACGAGCGCGCAGTTCGACCGGTAGATCCGCGCCGGCTTGGCGAAAGTCGGCCAACGTTTCGTCGACCAAGCGGCGGTGCACTCCCGTTAGCGCACGCGCCTCGGGCGACTCGGCAAACGTGCGGAGTCGCTGCCACAACGCCGGGTTGAGTGGAACGCTGGCGTAAAAGGCTGAAACTTTGGGCAACATCAGGTTGTAGGCTTCGCGCAAGGGCGCGGCATCTGCCACCGCTTGCAAATGTCCCACCTTGGCCCAGGCCACATTTAACTCTTCCGTCGCGCGCTCGAGCGCCAGAAACGTCGAAGCGTAAGTCAGCTGCGTGAGCTCGCGGCCCGCGATCCCCGCAATCGCCGCCTCGGCTCGGTTCACCGCCAACGTGATATCCGGCACGATATGCTCCGCCTGCAGGGTCGACCAGGCAGGCAAGAAAGCAGCGTCCAAGAACGGATGATTGCGCATGCCACGCACACACTCCGCACCGCCGCGGATGTCAAACCGACTCGCTCACCAACTGTACGTCAGGCCGATTGAAATGAGCCGCGGGGCCGCCGTGACCGCAGGCACTTCTTGATAATTACTATTCCAGACATTGTCCGCCCTCAACGTAACGCGCGCGCGCGCAAACGACCTAGGGCGGTAAGATAAACCCCAAGAACTGATCAAGGTTTCATCCCCGCCGATGAGCCGCAGCGCGTTATCGGCTTGCAGGCGAGCGGCATTATCGAGGCGCCATTCCCATTCACGATTGAAGCGATAAACGAGGGCCGCTGTGAGGCGATACCGCGCGTAGTTCAACGCATAGAAACTGGCATCCATCGGTGCGCCGCGGTAATCGGCAGCTTTCGATAGGGCATTGAATCCGATGATCACATCCGCCTGCGCCCAACTTCGCCGCGCCACCAACTCCAAGCCGGTCGTGGCCAAGTTTACGGCATTGGCCGAGCGGGCCGTAACGCCTCGCCGATAAGTCCAATCGACCAAATCGGAATCGACCCGATAAAACAGTACGGCGTCGCCCGTCCAGCCCGCACGACCACCCGCGACACCCAACTCAAGGTTAGCCGCACGCTCACGCCCCAGCGCGGCGTTGCCGCGAAAAAGACCAGCGTTGGGATTAGAATTTAGCGCCGTATAACTCGGCACCTGCGTAGCCCTAGAAAAGCTCAACCACAACCGCGATACCTCGGTGGCGCCCCATTCACGCGCCAGCTCGATGACCGGAGAAACCGCCGCTCGAAAACGATTTGAATCATCAAAGGTAGCGCCCACTTTTGCCGATACGCGCCCCGCGCGACCCGTCAGCCAAAATTTCTCCGCGGCGAGTGAAGCCTTGGCCAAGGTGCGCGTCTGATAACGACCGAAGAGCAGCGAAGTAGATTCAATTTCATCCGCCCACACCTCACCGCGAAAATCCGTCACAAAATCATCGATCGTACGTCGCGCCGAGAGTGCCGCCCCGCTGAGCCATGTCGTATGTTGAAAAGGATGAATGGCCCCCAGCGCAGCGTAGCGGTTATAGGCGTAGTCATCTTTGTTGCGCCGGTAAAAAATCGCGGACTCCAAATAATCACCGCCCGGCAGACCCGCGCGATGATTCAGCACGAAGAGCAATGTCTGCAGGTTTTCTGACTCTGGGGACTGGAACGGCGTGTACAAATTCCGCCATCCAAACTGCTTGCTTTGGTACCCAGCGAAAACATCCGTCTGGCTCGCAGGGCTGACGGCCTGCAGCCGTACATTTACCCGGTCAAATGCATGATCCGCATCCGGCAATAGTCCCTCGCTTCTGGATTGAGCGAGTGCAACGTCAGCGCCCAATTGGGTTTGCCCAAATCGCGCAGGCGCGACCAGCGATTGATACCACGTCGAGCTGAAAAGCTGCCCGTCACCGATCGTCATATGCGCCAGCCCTCCTGTGGTAATGGGTCGCCACGTGTAAGCGACAGCACCCGAGGTCGCATTGGTCCCGTCCAAGGCGAGGGCCGCGCCCGTAACAATTTTCGAGGTGGCTAACATCTCAAGGGCGACTGGAATTTCAGCCAGGTAGTGACCTGTTTGTGGATCGCTCAAGGAGATGCCGCCTAATTTAACTCCAACCGACTCAAACGTACCGCCGCGGATGGTGAGGTCGGCTTGTGCCTCACCGAGATTTCGGGTCTGCACATCCACCTGCGGTTCGAACCGCAATGCAGACACCGGCATGGCGAAGGCCCCCGCCGAAGCCTGATTGGCGATTCGATCTGAGAACACCCGCACCTCAGAGAGCACCGCAGGTCCGTCCTGCGCTAAGCCGAGCACCGAGCTCAAAACCCCAAAGGCGCACAAAATAGAAAGTTGTAGAGCTCGCATACAAGGCATTGGTAAATACAAAATATTTTTTAAGTTTACCAATAAAATTAAGCACAAAAAAACACCTCCCGAAAGGAGGTGTAGGTAATAAGAGGTGAGATCGAGTGCGAGTTTACTCGCCGTCGTTACCGATGGCTTCGACCGGGCAACCTTCGAGCGCCTCCATGCAAACCGCGATTTCATCCTCGGTGACGGGCTGTTTGTGCACGAAGGAATAACCACCTTCGTCATGGCGCGTGAAGAATCCGGGAGCAGTTTCTCGGCAAAGATCGCAATCGATGCATTGCTGATCGACGAAGAACTTACCTGCGGTGTTTTGCGCCCACTTGTCTACTTTATTAGCCATATTAGGTGGAGGAAACTCTGCGCGGGAATCCTGTCAAGCGGACGTCCCTGTCTTACGAAAAATCTCGTTTCAGGCGCAAAAGGTAAAAGTGCACGTTTAGAAGTGCACTGACTTGTGTTTTAAGGCGATGAAGTTACCGGTATTGCCAACCAATGTTGTCTGACCGTTCATATATGCGCGCCCCCTCGACTCAGCGAGGTACGTCAGCCCACGTTTGGTTGATCTCATCGGTGATCGCGGGGTACGTGCTCCAGCTTTTTTTCCAATTTATACAGGCACGGCCGGGGCCGGACCTATTTCAGCGGGTAGCACTCAGTGGATTTAGCCTTCGAGAATTTCGTCTCTGGACCTTGTTAACCCATGCCTGGGTGCATGACACCCACAATATCCTGCAAATTATCATGGTCGTGGCCGGTCTCATATTGCTGGGCGGTGAGTTGCTAAAATCAATGGGCTCGCGGGCATTTCTGATTTTATACGCTACATCGATCGTAACAGGCGGCCTGTTCTGGTCCGTGACCCACTGGCAAACGGGCGGCGTACTAGCCGGCGCCACTGCCGGCATCTGCGGACTCCTTGCCTACTTCGCTTGGCTAAAGCCCGAAATAGAACTCCGCTTTCTTTTGTTTTTTTTCATCCCGGTGGCGATCAGGCCAAAAATTCTGGTGATCACACTGGCCAGCATCTCCGTCGTGGCGTCCTGTTTTTATGAGATCTACGGAGCCGCAGCCCCCTTCGCTTACGCACCTTCCTCACATTTTGGCGGATTATTCGCTGGCTGGCTCTACTTTCGTCTTAGCCAAGGAGGCGTCGGACTTTTTTTTCGATCGCGAGCTTCTAATCCCGCTTTGCAATTAACCGGTGACCAAGGCGTGAAAAAAGTTGAATCCACGCAAACCACGTCAGTCACGCCGATAAAACAACGGGAACACCTGCGCGCCGAAGTGGATCGCATTCTCGACAAAATCAACAGCACGGGCCTGAACTCCCTCTCGCGTGATGAAAAAGAAAAATTAAATCAGGCCAAAAACTTAAGGACCTAAAAGCTTCGATTTTCGATTTCTCAATGCAGCCCTCATCTCGTCTTTAACAGCGTTTAAAATAGCTAAATTTACCCCCGCCTCATCTTCAGTAAAGTAAACCATCCCGGGCCTAAAAGCCCGGGCTTTGACGAATGAAACCAAAAGCAAAATCTAGCACCGCAGGCGCAACGCAAGTTGCGACGGCGACGGATCGTACCCAGGGATCACCGGCGAAGCCCACGTTTACCAGACTGAGTGCCGGCGTAAGCCGGCATACCGTTGCCAGTAAGTTCAAAAACACTAACCTTGGGATGCTTCATCAGTCCCAAGCTCTTAAAGCCTCCGCAGCAGACAAGGCGCGGGATCGCTCCGAAACGGGCGGAGGCGGCGGCGCAAGCCGCACGCTGGCTGGCAA
>CAMDRP010000147.1 GCA_945906965.1 Opitutus sp. GAS368
TTTATCGTTGGTGAAGGCAACGTGCGTTCGCGTCGCGCCATGGAGAAAATCGGCGGCCAACTTACTAGTCGCGAACACTACGCGGAAATGGCCGGCAAGATGGTTCGTCATGTCATCTACACGATCGACCGGGCTGGATTTGCCAGCGGGCCTCTTGTTGGTATCAGCGAATGCAGCTGAACCGTAGCCGACCATCCGATTACTTCCCCGTCCAACGGATTCGCGGTGGCAGATCTCCGGATCTGCTCGGGTTCAAGGAGCAATTGGTCGCAAAACCGCTCGCTGGCTTGACCCCCTACTTCAAGGTCAACTCCGCCGAATCCCCCGTGATGTGCAGTTCGGTTCCATAGCGCCGCGACAGATCCGCAAGGCGACCGAGGATCGCACCGGCTTCGCCACCTTGCGCTAGGAACGGCGCACCGCGGGCCTCTCCCTCCATCGCCAAGACTAACGGTTTGATCCGCACCGCGCTTAAACGACCGCCCGTGAACTGCACGTCGACCATGGCGCTTTGCCATGCGAGTGGACCATAGCGATCGAGACTACTAGAGGATTGAAAGATGTAGTTGCCTAGGCCGTACAGGATCAGCTTACCCCGATAGATCTCGATGCCGTGAAGGGCCGGGTTGCCATGGGCCACAAAGATTGTCGCACCGGCATCGACAAGCTCGCGCGCCCAATTTTCCATCCAAACAGGTGTTTCGAAGCGATCGATGCGGCGTTCCCGGCCCGGCGGTCCGTCCTGACCCCGCGCTTCGCCCCAATAGTGGTTGTGCTGGTAAACAATCAACGTACGGGCTTTGGCGGCGGCTTCGCGGACGGCGTCTAAAATGCGCTCCCGGTGCTCTGAGTTCAGAGAACCGTCGGCTTTCAGCTCAAGGAAATTCACGCCAGCCTTCTCTGGACCGGCCCATGCTTCCGGCGTGAGCTGGACTCCCCCCGAAGCGATGGCGACGAGCGCGACTTTACCGCCGAGCGTCTCAAGAATGGCCGCACCGGCGGCTTGATCCGCGTTGCTGCCGGTGCCGGCGTGGGAAAACCCGAGGCGGGCGACCTCGTCGCGCGTGGCGAGTAGCCCGCTTTCGAGGAGATCGAAGGCGTGATTGTTCGCCAGAGAAAGAAGGTTGAAACCCATCGCCTTCAGGCCTTCCAAGACTTCGGGCGGACCAAAGACAGAGGATGCTGAGCGTGGCTTGCCGGCGAAACCGACCGGCGCGATCGTCGATTCCAAGTTGGTGAACACGACATCCGCACCTCCGAGATAGCCGCGCGCTTGCGTGACGGATTCCGGAACAACCACGCGCAAATCTTTTTTCACCAAAGCTTGGCCGACGAGCATCACGCGGACATCGCCGCGGTCGGCTTGACCGGCGGCGCCCAGCGAAGCGGTGGACAAGATTAGTCCCGCAAATAACAGGGCAGAGCGCGGCATGAGTGAAATCACGGGCGGCGCTTAGAAACGTTTGGTCAGCTCGACATAATACGCGCGGCCTCGGGGATCGCCGAAGCCGCGCATATAACCGTCGGCATCGCCGCCAAGGGCGAAGGGAGGCTCTACGTCGAAAAGGTTGTTTACGCCGACACGAATGCTGGAGTTGCCCAGCCAACCTTCGCCCTTGAATTGCCGCCCGGCACTCAGCTTTGAGACCCACTGGTCTGCGACGATGAGATAGCCCTCGCCGGAGATGGCGGGCCCAGTGGCGGTAGTGGTGCGAACAAACGGATCTTTCGTACGGCCGGTGTAATCGCTGACCCAGCCGGCTGACCAGTCGCCCTGTTTCCAATTCACGGTGAGCGAGCCCTTCCAGCGCGTATTGCCGTCGGTCCAGCTCAGCTCGCTGATCGGACCACCAGCGACGAGTTGCTCGTCGAACTTACGCAGGTGCGAGGCTTCGGCGGTGGCGCGAAACGTACCGAAACGCGTCTTTGGTGAACGATAGCCAAGCAGCAGATCCACGCCCTCAAGCTTGCGGCCGGCGGCGTTGATGTAGGACTCGCCGATAAAACGGATGGAGCCGACCGTCGCGCGCTGCTGGGCGCGTGGGCGGGTCGCATTGTAAGCGGCGAATATCGCCTGGTCGGCCGCGGTAACTGGATTACGAATGATGTTCGGGCTGCCGGCATTGCTTAGGTCAACGGCGGTGACCGCGGCGGTTTGCTGGGCGGAATTGGCGGCGGTGAGAAGCGCGGTATCCTCGGCGATGATGTTGCCGGCGTCGAGGCGGGTGATGGCGTCGGACTGCTCCAGGCTCCACCAGTCAAGGCCGATGGAGAAGCCCTTGAGCGCTGGGGGTTCGAACACAACGCCGATGGTAACAGTCTCTGATTCCTCGGGCTTCAGGCTGCGATTGCCCGTGCGCAGGGAAACGCGGCGGCCGGTGGTGCCGTCGTCGGGCGAAGCGGTGACCGCGGCGCGGTAGGAGTCGTTGATGCCGGAGATGCTCCGTTGCGCGGCGGCGGAAAACAGCGACGCGAGATTCGGGGCGCGGAAGGCTTGGTTATAGGATCCGCGCACAATCACCCAATCGAAGAGCCGCCCGGAGAGACCGACCTTGGGTTTCGTGGTGGTGCCGAAGTCGGAATATTTTTCCCTGCGCACGGCCCCGGAAAATTCTACCGACTGCACGGCTTTGCCTCGGTGTTTTCCGATCAACGGGGCGACTATTTCGGCGAAGACCGCGGTATTGCTACGATGGGCGTCCGTGTTGTCGGTCGGGCTCACCTGAATGTAATTGTTGTCGCCGATCAGGCGCGTTTGGAGGCCGAGGGCGGTAACGTCCGCGGCGTTGAGGCGGCCTGATTCGGCGTCGCGGAAATCGACGTAGGTTTCACGTCGATATTCGGCGCCGGCGGAGAGCCCGAGCGGGCCGGCGGGCAAGTCCCAGAGCGTGCCGTTGACGCGGAAATCCCAGCTGCTGAGCTCGGCCTCGCCTCGGCGGTAGAATGTGCCGCGCAGTGGCGCGATCACCGACTCGGGGTTCATAAAACGCGCGCCGCTCGTGGTGAGCGCGCCGCCGACCACCGAGAACGTCGTCATAAACGGATTCAGCGCGGTGTTATTGGTGCGCTGGGCCGCATCGCGGAGCTGGCTCTCCTTGATCGCGTTGGATTCGAGATCGGTAGTTTCGGCCCGCGAGTAAAGGAGGGCGCTCTCCCAGTTCCAACGTTCGGATACTTGACCACGCAGTCCTGCGAGCGCACGCATCGTCTCCGAACGCACGTCGATCTTGCGCGGGCCAAACTCGGGTAGCGTGACGCGCGAGAGCACGACATCGGAGGGCGCGCCTGTGATGCGCGGGCTGCCGTCAGGGTTAGGTGTTCCCAGTGCGTCGTAGAAGCGGGTGCCGAAGGGATTGTAGGGATTGCCGGCCGCGACGAAAATATTATTGTCCGCTGTGCCGTCGACGCGGGACGCCTCGCGCTCGTTGTGTGAATCCGCCCGGTAGTAGGTAAAGTCGGAGAAAAACGTCAGGTGCTTGCCGAATTCGTGATCGAGCGAAGCGTACAGGTTGTGGCGGCGAGTGGACGGAACCAGGAACCGAAAATCATTTAGATTCATATAGTAGGCGCCCACCGGTGAAGCCACCGTGCGATCGGGGGTCGTCGCCTGAAGTTTTCGCGTCGTGGAGTCAGGAGTAGTCGGCACGAAAAAGAAAACGCCGGTGGCGGAGAGTTGCGTCGGCGTGACTCCGGCTGGGCGGGAGCCGGTCACGGTGTTTGCCGCGGTAATGGTGCCGCGTTGAAAGCTGCCAAAGAAGCCGCGGTCGGAGCGCAGATCGACGGAGTTGTCGGTGGTCGAGCCATTCCACGGCGCCGGTGCACGGAGCCGGTGGTCGGCGCTGCGTGAGAACGCGCGGTCGGAATTCCTGATCTTGTCGCGGTCTAGAAAATCGTAGTTGAAGACGAACTTGGTGGCTTGAGATTTCGACCGCAGGCCGCCCGCGATGGTGGCGCGCCACTCGGTGCCGCCGCCGTGCTCGGTCGTGCCGAAGCGGGTGGCCAGGCTCAACCCCTCGTAATCGCGGTGGAGGATCGTATTCACGACGCCCGCGGTCGCATCGGTGCCGTAAATCGCCGAGGCGCCGTCGCGTAGCACTTCGACGCGCGCGATGGCGGCGGTGGGCAGCACATTAATGTTGGTCCCCATACTCGGCACGCCGATGTTGCCCTCTGGCATCGAAATCGGATGCGGCGCGATGCGGCGGCCGTTGAGCAGCACGAGCGTGTTGCCGGAGCCGAGACCGCGCAGACTCACCGTCGCGATGTCACCGCGCGCGTCGGCACCGGAGGCTTGATTTTCACTTATCGGCACTCGACCCGCCTGCGGTATACTTGCGAACAACTCTGCCGGAGTCGTGACGCCGCGGGTCTTGATGTCCTCATCGGTCAGAAGGGTCACCGGTAGGGCTTTCTCCTGCTCGAGGCGTTTCAAAAAGGAGCCGGTAACGGCGAAGGCTTCTAGCTTAATGGTCTCCTCGGGTTTCGCAGCGGGTGCTTGGGCAAACGCGATGCTGGCGGTCAAGGCGGAGGCCAAGGAAATCAGGAGGCGTTGGTTCGATGTGGGCATGGGTAAGTCAGTAAACTGGATTTTCGGGGGTTAGGAGTCTAAGCGGAGGCGCCCTATGGGCTTTGGCTGGGTTAGCCGTAAATGAGTCGATTTTAATTTGGCGGCCGGTTCGGATTATCCTTGGGGTTTGGTTCTGCGGCGGAACGAGAGATTTCGGGCGCTCATCTAAGCTCTCCGCCCCGTTGGAGGTAATCATCGCCAGGTTGGGCGAAGGACTGAGGCAGATTTCGCTATCGCTCGGGGTCACGGAGCAAGCTTTTTCTAAATTTTCCCTCAAGCAGACTCCGGTGTGTCGGCCGGTATGTCGCGAGCCATGGGGTTAGCTTGAGCGGTATTGACGGAAGGGTGGGTGGTATCCGTCCAGAAGCCTCTTTCGCTCGACAGCGTCGGGCTGGGAGTATTCGGCGGTAAACCACTCGCCTGACCTGCCCTGTTGCGGGCTGGTCAGCCCAGAAAACCGCCCTTCACGGGCCGTTTTCCACTGCTTTAAGTTGGCCAATGTGATCGTGGCGCAGAATATCTTGTCGACAGGACTTGCCGGCCTCTGCCCGTGGAGGAGCTGCAGGCTCCGTTGTAACGGTAACCGTCTCTAACCGCGCATACCTGCTTCGCCGGCGTGTTCCATAAAGGAATCCCGGTCCCTTAGG
>CAMDRP010000148.1 GCA_945906965.1 Opitutus sp. GAS368
CCGCAGGCCGGCGCTAATCAACTTCAAAACCTCTTTCTCGCCTTCGGTCTCACCAACTACGACACCGAGAAACTCACCGACATCATGCTCGGCTGGATGAAGCGCAATCACACCTACACCACCGCTCAATCGCCCGACTACGAACACGCCGCCTTACCCTACGTCGCGCCGCTGCGCTCGCTGCGTTCCTACGGCGAACTCGCCGCCATTGATTTCGCGCGCACGATCTTCTTCGACGAAGCTGGCCGCCCCAACGACCTTTACCGCCGCTTCGTCGAGAATGTTTCCCTCCTTAATTTTCAGCGCACCAACCTTAACGGCGCCAAATCCGACGTACTTACCGCTCTCGGTGAATTCGACGAAACGCAGAAAACTAAACTCTCCGACTACCTCGCCGGCACCGGCCAATCCGCCTACAACGGTCCCGGTTGGTTCACCGCCAGTAACGACGCTCGTAAATTCCTCGGTTCCGCCGGTCGCGCCAACACCTTCGGCACGACTATTAGCGCCCTTCGTATCCGCCTGGTCGTGCAAGAAGGCCGGGCCCAATACCGCCTCGATGCCGTCGTCGCCCCTCAAGGTGGCGGGGCAACCACCGTGCTGACGACCGCAACCAACACCCGCGCCAACACGTCTGACGAACAAGCGGCCAGTGCCGCCAGCATCTCCACCACCTCCCGCCCCACGACCACCCCGTCCTCTGCCACCACCGCCGCCGCCGCTAGCACTCGGCTCAATTATCCCTTCACGATCCTCCAGCTCGCCGAAAACGAGCCTCTGCCACCGCCTCCACCGCCTCCGCCCGCGCCCTAGTCGTCGCCACCCTTTTCGTTTTTTCTCTTAAACGTTCTCCCTTTCTCGGTCATTCTCCCTTTTTCTACTTCCGCCAACCTTTTTTCCGATGAGCGATTCGCCCCTCCACTTTCTCCGCGCCGGCCCCCCGCCGCCCAAGGTCTGTCTCTTGCCCGACGAGCTCTTCTTCACCCGCGCCATCCCGATCGCCGCCGAGACGCCCGCGGCTGAGGTCGCCTCTCAGGTTGAACTCGCCCTTGAGTCTCTCGCGCCGTTCCCCGTCGCCCAGCTTTACTACGGTTACTATTATCCGCCCGGTGCCAGTGCCGCCCTCGTTTTCGCCGCCTACCGTCGCCGCGTCACCGCCGAACAAGCCGACCTCTGGCACGAAGCGGATCTCGTCCTCCCCACGTTTGCGGCCCTCCTTGGCGCGCCGCTCGCCGCCGGCACCACGTTAATCCTCACGCACTCCGATAGCCTCACGGCGCTCCACGCTGCCGCCGAGGGCCCCGTGCAGATTTTCACCACGCCGCTTGCCCCAGCGACCGACGATGTCTCCGCCAATGAGGCCGCTTTAGCCGCCGCGAAAGCCGAGCTCCTCCGTATGGTCGGGGGTAGCATCAGCGTTCTCGATCTCGCCTCGCTGCCCGTCGCTCAAGCCGCCGCCCGCGATGGTGATTTCACTTTTGTCGCCGGCGAAATCACCTCGCGCCTGCCCGCCGCGATCGCCGCTGATCTCGACGTCCGCGACAAAGCCGCTCTCTTGGCTCGCCGCCGTGGCTTCGCCCGCGATGTCATGTTCTGGCGCGTCGCCGTCGGCTGCGTGCTCGCGCTTTTATTTATGGGTCTCGGGGAAATTTCCCTTGGTGCCGCTCGCGCCACTTGGCAAAAAGTTCGCCTCGCCCAACTCTCCGCCCAGCGCCCCACCGTCGAGAAAATCATGAACGCGCAGGCCCTCGCCACGCGCATCGAAGACCTCTCCACCAAGCGCCTCCTCCCGATGGAAATGATCTCCGTCGTCGCCGCCAAGATCCCCGGTACGATCCGTTTCTCGCGCGTTGTCACCGACGCCAAAGACCTCGAACGAGTCTCCATCGACGCGCGCACGGATAACAGCGGTGAGATCACGCTGTTTAAAACCGCCCTCGAAGCACTGCCTGAAGTCTCCCTCGCCGAGATCAGCAGCCAGCGCAACGCCCCCGGTTCGCCTACCACCACCTTCACCCTCACGACCACCTTTAAAGCCGGCGCCGTCAAACCCGCCGCCACTGCCGCGCCATGATCCGCACCCTCCGCGCCCTCTTCCTCGCCCGACTTTTCCGCGAGAAAATTCTGCTCGTCGCCTTCGCCGTCCTCGGCGTCGTGATGTGGTTTTCCGGCTTCAGCACCCGCGTCGGCACCTTCTGGCGCGAGCAACGCTCCACCACGATTTCCCTCGCCGAACAGAAGCAATGGCTCGCCAATCGCGTCGCCATCGACGCCTCCGCCCAAAAAGCCGCCGCTCGCCTTGACGCCTCCCAGACCCTCGACGCTACGCGCCTCTACGCCGAGGTCGATAAACTCGCCCGCGCCGCCGGCGTCACCCCCGGTCTCGGCGAACAACGCGACGTCACCGGCGACCAGTTCTCCGTACACTCGCTCCAGGTCACCATTACCAAAGTCGATTGGGAGGCCTTGAAAAAATTCTACCTCAACCTCCAGGCCCGCTCCCCCTACATTAGCATCGAGCAATTCACGCTCAACGCCCCTCCCTCGGGTACGCCGCTCACCGCCGTGCTCCGCGTCTCCTCCGTCGAAGTCTCTAAATAACAGGCCGCTTCCCGGCGACCAAGCTTCGTTGTTACGATTTACACTTGGCCTTGTTAAAGTCTTGGGCACGGATTGGCTTACGTCATGCAGCCGATGATATCGCGCCCGTCTCCCGCCCTGCTCCTCGCCGCCGCTCTCGTCGTCCTCGCGCCCCGTGGCGCCCGAGCCGAGAATTCCGTCGCCTATAAATACTCCGACTACCGCGAAGCCGGTGGTCGCGTTGCGGTCGAAGCTCAGACCGCCCTCATCGAATACGACATCGGCACCGATTATCACGCTCGCATCACCGGCACGGTTGACGCGATCACCGGCGCCACGCCCACCGGTGAACCCGCCCCCAAGGGCAGCGATCAAGTCCGCCTCACCACGCTGCAAGATCGCCGCAAAGCCTGGAACGCCGATTTCTCCCGCCAGTTTGCCCGCGTCAATCTCTCCCTCGGGTTCGGCAACTCCCGTGAGAGCGACTATGTCTCCAACGGCTGGTCCCTCAACGCCCTCACCGATTTCAACCAAAAGAACACCACGCTTCTCACCGGCGTCGCCGGCACCGACGATGACGTGAAAGTTTTCTTCCAATCTAATCGCGCCAAAAAACGCTCTAACGACCTCATCGTCGGCGTCACCCAACTCCTCGACCCGCGCACCTCCGTCACGCTCAACGCCACCTGGGGCCGCACGACCGGTTACATCAGCGACCCCTACAAGCTCGTCGAAAAAAACGTCGAGCTGCTACCCGGTATTTTTCTCAGCCAGACCTTCGGTGAAAATCGCCCCGGCGAACGCGACAAGTGGATCGCCCTCGCGTCCCTCAACCGCGCCTTTCCCACGTTCCGCGGCGCCCTCGAGTCCAGTTACCGTTACTACCGCGATACCTTCGGCACCGTCGCCCACACTCTCGAGACCGCGTGGTTTCAGCGTCTCGGCGAAAAATTCATCCTCCGTCCCGGCTTCCGTCTCTACCAACAAGGCGCCGCCGATTTTTATTACTATAACCTCGACCGCACGCCGATCATCCCCGGCCGTCGCCCCAATCCCGCCGGTCCGTTCTACTCCTCCGATTACCGGCTGTCCGCTTTTCGTTCTTACAACACCAGTTTGAAGCTCATCTTCAACGCCACCGACGCGCTGCAATTCGACGCGGCCCTCGAGCGCTACGACATGCGGGGCCGCGACGGCGTCACTCCCGCCAGCGCCTACGTCCGCGCCACCATCCTCACCCTCGGCGCCCGCTTCGCTTGGTAAGATAATTTTCGCACGCGTCCGCTTTTACCTCCGCCCGTGGCCCTCGTCCTCCCCAGTCACCGCGCCCCACCGCCCCCCGCCGCTGCGTCGGCGACGGACGTACCGCTGCGTGTCCTCACGTGGTCCGCCCTCGGCACCCGTTGCGAGGTCCAATACACCGCAACTTCCGCCGGCCAAGCGCAGGCCTTTGAAACCGCCGCCGTTGCCTGGGTCGCCGCCTTCGAAGCGAAATATTCCCGCTTCCGCCCCGACAGTCTTCTCTCGCGCATCAACGCCGCTGCCGGCCGCGCGCCTGTCACCATCGACGCCGAGATGGAAGGCCTCCTCGCGCTCTGCGACCGACTCCATTTTATGACGCAAGGCGTGCTCGATCCCACTGCGCTGCCGCTGCTGCGCCTCTGGGATTACAAAGCCCCGTTACCGCGTCTCCCTGCTGAAGCCGAGATCGCCGCCGCGCAACGCCTCGTCGGTTGGAAAAAAGTCCAACGCACCCCTGGCCACGTGTTTCTCCCTGAGCCTGGCATGGCTCTAGATTTCGGCGGCTTCGGCAAAGAATGGGCCGTCGACATCGTCGCCCAAATCGCGCGTGACCACGGCCTCACCGCCGCGCTCGTCGATTTTGGCCACGACCTCCGCGCCGTCGGACTCCCGCCCGGTCGCCCGGCGTGGCACATTGGACTCGAAGACCCCGCCGCGCCCGGCGCCCTCAAAGGCTCGCTCGCGCTCACCCGGGGCCAAGGCGTCGCGTCCTCCGGCGATTACCTGCGCCGCGTTGTCATCGACGGCGTCCGCTACGGCCACATCGTCGACCCGCGCACGGGCCGCCCCGTCGCCAACGGCTGCCGCCAAGCTACCATCATCGCGCCGACCTGCCTCCAAGCTGGCGTCCTCAGCACCGCCGCCTTCGTTCTCGGCGTGCAGGCTGGACTCGAGCTCATCCAAGCCCAACCCGGTGCCGAAGGCCAACTCCTCACCGATTCCACCCGCGCTCAAACCCGCGGTTTCTGGAACTATGTCGCCACGTAAAATTTTTCTCCCATGCGCTCCGCCTTTTTCTTCGCCCTCGTTCTGACGCTCTCGGCCACCGCCGCACGCGCTGAAATCAAAGTCGGAGACGTATTCCCCGCGCTCGCTACCGCCGGCCTTACCGGCGGCACCGTGCCCGCGACCGAGGGCAAAATCCTCGTCGTTGATTTCTGGGCCTCGTGGTGCGCGCCGTGCAAAGCGTCGTTTCCCGCACTCGGCAAAATCAACACCGACTACACCCCGCGCGGCGTCGTCCTCGTCGGCGTGAGCGTTGATGAAAAAGCCTCCGCCTACGCCGCGTTTGTGAAGAAACA
>CAMDRP010000149.1 GCA_945906965.1 Opitutus sp. GAS368
TAATTCACGTCTTCGGGCGTGACACCACCACTCGCCATCGCGCGGCGCATCGCCAGCGACAAACCTTTCCCCTCCGGATCCGGGGAAGTGATATGATAGGCGTCACTCGTCGCAGCATAGCCGGCAAGCTCACAATAAATCCGCGCACCGCGAGCTTGCGCATGCTCTAAAGATTCCAGGACTAGTATGCCCGAGCCTTCGCCCATGATAAAACCATCGCGACCGATGTCGAAGGGACGGCAGGCCCGCGCCGGCTCGTCGTTGCGCGTACTCATCGCCTTCATCGCGCAAAAACTAGCGTAGGAAAACGGCGTGATCGACGCTTCGCTGCCGCCGGTGACCATCACATCGACGTCACCGCGACGGATCGCGTGCGCGGCTTCGCCGATCGAATGCGTGCCCGTGGCGCAGGCCGAAACAATCCCGAAGTTGGGTCCGCGGGCCCCAAGGTCGATCGCGACCAAGCCCGCACACATATTGCCGATCAACGAGGGAATCGTGAACGGCGAAACTTTCCGCGGGCCGCGCTCGGCCAGCACACGCAGCTGCGATTCATACGTAAACATGCCACCAATACCCGAGCCGATAATGACGCCGACGCGGTCACCATCTTCCTTCGTCATATCCAGCGCGGCATCTTTTACGGCTTGGCGCGCGGCCACGTACCCAAAATGCGTATAGCGATCGTTGCGACGCGCCTCCTTCGGATCCATGTGCAAGGCCGCTTCCCAATCGCGCACCTCAGCGCCGATCTGCGAAGCGAAATCTTTGGGATCAAACAATCGGATCCGATCAATGCCCGAGCGCCCCGCGACCAGACTGCGCCAGAAAGCGTCAACATCATGTCCAATCGAAGTAATCGCACCCAAACCGGTGACGACCACACGACGCGAGGGAGAAGCGGGAGGAAGACTCATAGTTCAGAAACAGATCCGTCAGTCTCAGAAAACAAAAAGGCGTCCCGCCAGATATTTCCTCAGCGGAAATGGGCGGAACGCCAAAAATTAAAACGCAGGCTGATTAAGCAGCGCCGGCTTTGGCCTTAATGTAGTCGATGACCTGGCCCACGGTCTGGAGTTTTTCAGCGTCGGACTCGGGGATCTCCCCTTTGATCTCTTCCTTGAATTCTTCTTCGAAGGCCATGATCAGCTCGACGGTGTCGAGGGAATCGGCGCCTAGGTCGTCGAGAAAGGAAGCGGTCGGCGTGATTTGCTCTTCGTTAACGTTGAGCTGGTTCACGATGATCTCTTTGACGCGTTGTTCGATGGTTTTTTGGTCAGCCATGGGATCGGAAATTGGGTTACTGGGAGAGTTCACATCGCCATCCCGCCGTCAACGGCAAAAACTTGGCCGGTTACGTAACCTGCTTGTTCAGAGCAAAGAAAGACCGTGGCCGCAGCGATATCAGCCGCCTCTCCAAAGCGTTTAAGTGGCACAGCTTCAAGAATTTTGGCAGAAACCTCAGGGTTATTGACGAACTCCGTGGTCATATCCGTCTTAATAAAACCGGGGGCGACGGCGTTCACCGTAACACTGCGGCCAGCGAATTCGCGGGCCAAGGTCTTGGTGAGACCGATCATACCGGCTTTGGCAGCGGAGTAGTTGGCCTGACCGGCGTTGCCCATAATGCCGCTCACGGAGGTAATGTTAACGATGCGGCCCCAACGAGCGCGCGTCATGGGACGGGCAAGATGTTTGGTCCAGTGAAAGCAGCTCGATAGATTGGTGGAAATGACGTCGTTCCAATCCGCTTCGCTCATGCGAAACAACAGACCGTCACGCGTGATGCCAGCGTTGTTAACAAGGATGTCGATCAATGGGAATTCCTTGAGCAACTCCTCGGCGGCCTTGGCGACGGCGGCGCCATCGGCGACATCAACCGCAAGGGCTTTGGCTTTGCCGCCGGCGGCGATGATCGCCGCAGCGGTGGCGCCGCAGGAATCGGCAGATTTGGACACGCAGATAACGGTGACTCCGTGCTGGGCGAGGCTTTCGGCGATGGCTTTGCCAATGCCGCGGCCCGCGCCGGTGACCAGTGCAGTGCGATTAGTAAACGTCAGGCTCATGAGGTTAAAGAGTGCGAAGGCAAATGCGCCGCAGCGCAAGTTTTCCAGCCCAAATTATCGCGGCCGTTCAATAGACGTCACGCTGGTAGCGTTTGTCCTTTTTGAGCTGTTTCACGTAATCAGCGGCAGCGACAGGCGTCAGATTACCCTGCGCGGCGATGATTTCATGAAGGGCCAGATCAACGTCTTTGGCCATACGTTTGGCATCGCCGCAGACAAAGAACGAGGCCCCACCCTGTAGCCATTGCCAGAGCTCAGCGGCGTTTTCGCGCATGCGATCTTGCACGTAGATTTTAGTAGCCTGATCGCGCGAGAAGGCCGTGTCCAAGCGGGCGAGCTGGCCCTTGGCTAAATAATTTTGCCACTCCTCTTCGTAGAGAAAATCGGTGGCGCGTTTTTGGTCGCCGAAAAATAGCCAGTTTCGGCCCGTTGCGCCGGTGGCGACACGGTCCTGCAGGAACGCGCGGAAAGGCGCGATACCCGTGCCCGGCCCGATCATGATGCAATCTTTCGCGCCGTCTTCCGGCGGACCGAAATGGGAATTCGAGACGAACACGGGTGTGGGCGTGGAGCCCACGAGCGCGCGGTCAGCCAAAAAGGTCGAGCACACGCCAGCCCGCTCGCGGCCGTTGGTCTGGTAGCGCACGACGGCGACCGTGAGGTGAATCTCGTGGGGATACACGCGCGATGAGGAGGCGATCGAATAAAGACGCGGCATCAAGCGGCGTTGATGATCCACGAATTCCTGCGGGGTTAATTTTGCACTGGGAAATTCTGCCAGTAGGTCAACGAACTCACGATCATCCAAAAAGGCTACGAGCGCTTCTTTCGCTTCAGGCGCGAGCAATGCCGTGAGTTTCTCTTTCTCCTCGGACGCTGTAGCCTTGGCGGCGAGCGTCTCGATAATCCGGCGCGGTGGCCCGGCCAAAGCGACTTTGTGCGTGAGTACTTCACGCAAGGTCAACGGCGCGGGTAATTTTAGGGCCTGCGGCGAGACGAGTTCGTCGCCCTTCGCGCCGAGACGCTGGATGATTTCCGTAACCTCTTCGGTGCGGTTGCTTGGGAACACACCCAACGAATCACCCGCTTTGTAGTGTAATCCGCTGCCCGCAAGACTCACAATAAAGTGGCGCGTCTCTTTCGCCGAACCCTGCTGGGTGAGCATCCGATTCTCGCTCAAAAGCGCCGGAAAGGGATTGTCTTTGGAAAAAGCCGAGGCGTCGACAGGTGTGGACATAGCTAAAAAAACAGGAAGCAATTTGCGCTGCGCGCTGGCAAGCCGCTTTAGCGTCAGCAAGCTTTTAGACTGATAGAGGTTAGCCTTTTTCGAAAAACGCTAGAGCGATTTGGCTAGGTAGATTGCGGAGATGGCCAAATAAAAAAACCAACAGGCGACTTAAAAGTAACCGCGTTCGATCCACTAAATATTTTCCAAGAAGGCGACGATCCTATGAAAGTGAGTCCCGTAGAAAAAACGGCTGATTATGCCAAAAAATTAGCAGCAGGCTTTTAGCCTGCGGCATCTACGATGCAAGATGCGGTCACACCGATCATCGTAGTGATGTTTGTGCGTCTAACGTAGACTAGTTTAGAAGAACCACTCTCTTTTTTCTAAAGATGACACGATTAGCGTGTAATGCATGTAAAAAGTTTTTCTACATCTCGGCGTTGTCTATCAAACCAATAATACCCGAAACATTGGCCGCCCCATTTCGTTGAGCGGCCAAGAAATAGGACGGTAAGAATTATACAAAAACGGTCTCTCGCGTTTCTCTTTTTACGGTAGGTTTCGATAAAGCAGCGGGCTCCACGATTTCAAATTTGAAGTCGGAAAGATTTTTCTCCGACATCTGCCCCTGACATGTTCCAAGGATGGTCAGGATATTGAAAAAAGCCTCACCAAAAAACGCCTGAATGTCCTTTCCCATTTCCTCGTCTAGATGCGCCAGCTTTGCGAGTGCGATCATGTGATTTTTCATACTGAGCGCGTGTCCTTTAATTGCCTCAACGTGATTTAAGGATGGGCCAAAAGCGAAGCCGATTCGCTCGTTAAGAATCCTAGAATACTCGCGAATATCTGATAGTGTAAGGTCTTCGTCTAATCCGCTTTCGAGCTTTGATATCGTCCCTTGCGTGCGAGACGGCACCATTTTCTCGCCCATTGTTTCTTGGGTGAATCCGGCCTTAACGCGCAATGCAGCCAATATTCGAGTTAAGCGAGTTTCATCAGCGAGCTTGCGAACGCCGTCTGCGATGTCTACCGGCATCTCGCCTTTTAGAAACTCATCGACGGTGGCGTAACGCCGACCCGATGGCTTTGCATCGATTTTCTTGAGTGGTGTGTCTTCCATAAAATTAGTGGGAAATTTTCAGCGAATCGACAAATCGACTCGTAAGCTTGATATCGTCTGATTGGCTCTTTTTATTCCCAATTGTAATAAGATATAAGATTCTTTTACCCTCATCAGGGTAGATGTAGAGTCGGGTTTCTTGTAACGAGGGGCCGCCACCTTTTTGGTCAAGGGCAACGACACCACGTGGCTCGGGGTGCAAATAACCTGCTTGGACGCAAAATGCATTCTTTGATTGCTTTAACTGTGATACATAACGGATTAAATTGTTTAAAACGGCCTCAATTTCGCGAGGATGTTTTTTTTAAATACCATGCCTTATCGATCGTAAATTGATCGGTTGGTTCTAGTTGCCACGGATTCATGGTAGGACTGATAAATATTCTAAATTGGAATATTGTCAATAGGTTTTAGATATTTGTGCGTAACCGTTAAAGCCTGTCTAATCCATACACAGGCTGAACAAAAAAACGCAACTGAGTCGCCCGTGATCGCTCACCGTTTCAGATTCTTCATCTGCGCCTTGTTCATGACCTCCAGCTAAGCCAAGCCCGATGAACCTAAAGAGACATCCGCAATGGCCACTACCGGATGTGACAGCGCGTAGGCTTGCAGGCTCGGCACATTTCGCGCCAACTGACCCTCTCCATGAGCGCCGAACCCATCCGTCTGCAAAAATTTCTCGCCGAGGCCGGCATCTGCTCGCGCCGCGCGGCCGAGGCGCTCATCGCTCAAAAAGAGGTCTGGGTGAACG
>CAMDRP010000150.1 GCA_945906965.1 Opitutus sp. GAS368
ATTTCGGTGAGGCCGTTACCCTTCAGTAAAATGCCGCGCACGATGCGCAGGAAATGCGTGTTGGGTAGACATGAGCCCACGTTTTGCGCCCACAGCGGCATGCCGCGAAATGGAAACATGAAACCCGAGAGCAGAATCGACGGCAGGAAGAAAAAGAACGCCATTTGCACCGCTTGAAGCTGGTTTTTCGCCAGCGTCGAAAACGTGATGCCGACCGCAAGATTGGCCGCGATGAATAGAAACGCGACGGCGTACAACAATGGCAGGCTACCGACCATCGGCACGCGGAAAATGAAACGCGCCGCGATCAGAATCAGCGTCACTTGGATGTAGCCGACGGCGATGTAGGGGAGAATTTTCCCAACCATCACCTCAAACGGGCGCACGGGTGTGGCGAGGAGGTTTTCCATCGTGCCGCGCTCGCGTTCGCGGGTGATCGCGAGCGCCGTGATGATGACCATCGTCATGGTGAGTACCACGCCCATCAGTCCTGGGACGACGTTGTATTGGGTGATGTTTTCCGGGTTGTAGTGTGCGTGGATGCGAAAATCAACGGGGCCATTTTTGGCGCGGAGCCGAGCGAGGGGACCTGGGAGGTCGCGATTGAAAATTGTGTTGGCAAGGGCGTTGACCGAGGCGAGCGCGGGACCGGTGGCCGCAGGATCGGAGGCGTCGGCCTCGATGAGCACGGTGGGACGCTCGCCGCGGAGGAGTTTGCGGGAAAAATCCTCGGGGATGTTGATGATAAATTGGGCGTCGCCGATTTGGAGCAGGCGTTGCGCCTCGGCTTCGCTCGAAGTTTCGTGGACAATGGAGAAATAATCGCTGGTGCGTAGGGCTTGGACGAGGGTGCGGGTGAACGGGCCTTGATCGCCGAGTCGGAGCGCGGTGGGGAGATGACGCGGGTCGGAGTTGATCGCGAAGCCAAACATCATGAGCTGCATCAGCGGGATGCCCACCATCATGACGAAGGTCACGCGGTCGCGCTTCATCTGAATAAACTCTTTGAGCACAATCGCCCAGAGTCGGTGTAACGTGAAACGCGGCAGGCTCATGAAAAATTATCCTTCGCTTCGTCCATGAAGCTGATGAAAACGTCTTCTAGACCGGAGGCGATCGGTTGCCAGTCATGGCGCGGGTCGCGCACGGTCGCGATGACGGCGCTAAGGCGTGCAGGATCGCGGCCGCTCACGTGGAGAGTGTTGCCGAAGGCGACGACTTGATCGACGCCGGCGTGGCGGCGAAGTGTGGCGGCGAGATTGAGTAGATCGGGGCCGGTGACGCGCCAGGTGCTGAGTTTCGCGGCGGCGAGGACATCGGCGAGCGTCCCGCGCGTCAGCAAGCGACCATAGGCGAGGTAGGCGAGTCGGTGGCAGCGCTCGGCTTCGTCCATGTAATGGGTCGTGATGAGGACGGTGAGCCCACCGGCGGCGAGTTGATGAATTTCGTCCCAGAATTCGCGGCGGGCCTTGGGGTCGACACCCGCGGTGGGCTCATCGAGGAGCAGGAGTTTGGGTTCGTGAATTAGACAGGCGGCGAGGGCGAGGCGTTGTTTCCAGCCACCGGAAAGTTGACCGGCGAGTTGGTGGCTGCGTTGGGTGAGGCCGAGGCGCTCGAGGCTGCGTTGGACCGCAGCGGCGCGGTCGGACACGGCATAAATACGGGCGATGAAGTCGAGGTTTTCGCGGATGCTGAGGTCTTCGTAGTAACTAAATTTCTGCGTCATGTAGCCGACGTGGCGCTTGATCTCGGCTTGTTGGGTGCGGACGTCGTAGCCGAGGCAGGTGCCGGTACCGGCGTCGGGCGTGAGGAGGCCGCAGAGCATGCGAATGAACGTGGTCTTGCCGGAGCCATTGGGCCCGAGAAAGCCGTAGATCTCGCCGCGGCGTACGGAGAGGTCGATGGCATCGACGACGGTTTTGTCTCCAAAGCGCTTGGTGACGCCAGTGACGTCGATGGCGAGGTCTTTTTCGAGTGCGGCCATGCGGATTTTATTTCGCGAGGACGACGTCGACGGGCTGGCCGGGGTGGAGATCACGCGTGGCGGCGGGGTCATTGAATACCGCCTCGATCATGAAGACGAGTTTGGCGCGGTTCTCGCGATTGTAGAGGATGGGCGGGGTGTATTCAGGCTGAGGCGAGAGGTAGCTGATGTGGGCGGTGAGGGGTGCAGGCCGGCCGTTGATGTTAATGCGCACGGCGGCGCCAGCGGTCAGCGCAGCGAACCCAGCCTCGGGAACGAAGAAGCGGACTTTGATGTTTTCTGGAGGAAGGAGCGAAACGACGGGATTGCCGGCGGCGACGAATTCTCCGGCGCGATAAAGGGTATCGTAAACTAAGGCGTCGCGCGGAGCGGACTGGGTTTTTTGCGCGACGGCCCAATCGGTTTTTTCTTTAGCGGCGCGGGCGGCGCTGACCTCGGCTTCGGCGGCCGTTAGCGCGTCGGTGCGGCCGCCGAGTTGGGCGGTCGCGAGTTGGGCGGCGAGTTCTTCGATGGCACGGGTGTTGCGCTCGTGGGTGAGGCGGGCGCGGTCAAAATCGGCTTCGGCGACGACGCGGGTATCGTAGAGATTTTTTTGGCGTTTGAGGTCGAGCTGGGAGAGTTCAGCGGCGGCGCGGGCTTGATCGAGCCGGGCGGTGAGGGAGGCAAGTTCGGAGGGCCGTGAGCCTTTTTGAGCGTCGGCGAGACGGGCGCGGGCGGCGCGGAATTGTTCGGTGGCCTGGCTTTGCGCGGCGAGTTCGTTGGCGTGCTCGAGGGTAAAAAGTGTGGTGCCAGCGGTGAGACGAGAACCTTTGGTGACGGCGAGGGTTTCGAGTTGGCCCGCGAGGGGCGCAGCGACGTAAATGAAATCCCCTTCGAGGTAGCCTTGATAACCCACGGTGCTCGGGCGCGAACAGCCGGCGAGGATGAGCGTAGCGCCGGCGAGGATGAGGACGGCGCGGAGAGAGCGTTTAGCGAGGGAAGAGTTTTTCATGTTCTTTGCGACCGGTGGGAGTGAGGAGGCCGCCGAAAAAAAGATCGATGGCGCGGGTATAAACTTCGGTGGGAGTGAGCTTAAGCTGTTCGAGAGAGGTGGGTTGGAGGAGACCCTGGAGCGCGTGGAGGTAAAAATGAATCGTGAAATCTGGGTGGATATCGTCGCGAACCATGCCGGTGAGTTGGCCTTGCTCGACGAAGCGACCGAAAATGTAGGGGATGTCTCTTTGGCGCACTTCGTTAAGAAGTGCGTGGAGGTGGGGAGCGAAACGCTGGATGTCACGCACGGCGTGGGGCGTGACGGTGTGCAAGCGCTGCGCCAAGCCTTCGGCAAAACCGCGAAGTTTTTCGGCGAAATTCAACCGGCGATGGCGCAGAAGGGCGTCGGCTTCAGCCCTGATTTCGCGGCTTAGACCGAGAATCACATCGCGAATCAGTGCGTCTTTGCTAGAGAAGTTTTGGTAGAGGGTTTTTTTGCTGATCCCGAGCTCGTTCGCGATGGCGTCCATGGTGACGGCGCTGTAACCGCGAGTCAGAAAATCAGCGCGCGCTTGGCCAAGAATGCGGTTGCCGAGCACGTCGTTGGCGGCGGGTTCCGGGGCGGCAGGAATTTTAACGGCGGCAGGCATTGCAACGAAGGAAACTATAATCGTTTTTTCGGTTTTTTTAAGCAACACGATTTTATTTTCGAGCGATCTAACTTCGGGTGCTAAAAGAAATGGCTTAACAAGCTAGGCGTCTTGGCTGCCCGATGGATTTAGCTCTGTTCAAGGCAGATTTATAGGTTGGCCGCGTCGGCGCATGGGCCTAGGTGGCGCGTCGGCGGGTTCCCCTTTGAGCTAGGGTGGTGGAGGGACGCTGAGCGGGCTCGATGCTGCCCTTATTGCTCAAACGGCATGGCTAGGATCCAGCCATTTCGAGTGCGCCTTTTGTGGCGACTCTCTTAAATGTGCCGGGGTTGAGTATCGATGTCAGCGTGGAGCATTTAATGATGCGCGCGACGGTGTTTTGAGAGCGACGGAGGTGCCGAGGCAATAAAGGGTGTCACTTGACCGCGCGGGCTGCGTCTAATCTAGTTCCACACCCCTTTCATGCACGTCCCTCGTCCTCTTCGCTTTATCTGCTGGTTTTCAACTGCGCTCTTGGTTGGCGCAGTCGCTGGGCACGCACAGTTGGCGACAAATTCGCCGTTTCTGCCTTCGGGCGCGGCGGGGAGCGGGTCGGTAGTGACGGAGGGTGCGCCGATTGAGTTGCGTGGTGTAATGGAAACACGCGCGGGCATGAGGTTTTGTATTTTTGACCCAGCGCGGAAAGTCAGTGCATGGGTAAAGCTCAACGAAAAAGATCACGACTTCGTGGTTAAAACCTACGATGCGAACAACGAAACAGTGACCGTAGATCACGGCGGTCGCGCACTCACGCTCGCGATGCGGGCGGTCAAGGTCGCTTCCTCTGGGCAGGCTACTGCGCCTGCGCCCTTGCCGTCGCCGGGCATGCCGATGGTGCCCAACGCGATCACGCAAAGCGTCGTCGCCAATCCCTCTCCGGCCGACGAACAACGTCGACTCGAGGCCGTTGCCGCCGAGGTGCGCCGCCGCCGTGCCTTGCGCGAGCAAGCTTCACTCCAAGCGGCGAGCGCCCCGCCGGTCGTCGAGGCTCCTCCGGCGCAACCCGCGCAAAATCAAAACAAACGTCAGAACAGCAGCTCCGGCCAGACGCCGAATCGCACCCGCCAGCGGAATTAATTGCTGGGGTTGAAAATGTTTCGTGCACCCTCGCCCAGCTGGGGTAAGGTGCAGGCCAAAATGTTGCCTTCCACGAATCTCGCCGCCGCAGTCGCGCCGCTCTCGAACGCGGCGTTGATCCGGCGGTTATTCGGCCTCGCGTGGCGATATCGGGCGCACTGTTACCAGGTTCTTGGCCTTCAATTGCTGCTGCTCTTGATGGGGATCGGCGGGCTGAGTTTTACTGGCCTCGGGATTGATTATATCCGCCACAAAATGGATCATACTCCGATGGGCGCCAACGCGCTCCATGTGGCGTTGCCGATGGCTTGGGCGCCGCTGCAGGTGCTCGGGTTGCTCGCCGGTTTGATATTGGCCCTCGCGCTCGGTCGGGCCGTGCTCAACTACGTCCTCGCGCTTTCGGTCAATCGTCTGGT
>CAMDRP010000151.1 GCA_945906965.1 Opitutus sp. GAS368
GCGCGGTCGCAGACCGGCTGCGACCGCGCTTTCAGGTAGCAGAGCCTTGCCTTCTATCAAGGCGACCATATTTATGGCCATATGAAAACCACGATCGACCTTCCCGATGACGTGCTAACCCGCGCCAAGGTCTATGCTGCTCAGCACCACACCAGCCTCAAGGAACTGGTGACCGAAGGTCTGCGCCGTGTCACCGCCCCCCACGCAAGCGACTCCGAGCAACGCGCCCGCGCCGCCCGCCTGATCGCCGCCCTTCAAGATTTAGGCCTAGAAGGCCCGGTTGCTCCCCTCAAACGCGACGAAATTTATGACCGCACAATTTTTCGTTGATACTAATATCATTCTTTATGCTGCAGGCCATGATCCCGTGGATCAGGCTAAGCGCAGCCTCGCGCTCGCTATACTCGAAAAGCCCAATCTCGGCGTCTCTGGCCAGGTTCTTCAAGAATTCGTATCTAATGCACTGAGCAAAAAAAGTTTAGTAATAACCGAAGCTAAGATCCACGCCGTTCTGCGCGTGTTAGATGAATTTCCCTGTGTGCCTGTGACTCCGGAACTCGTCCGAGAAGCTATTCGCCTGCGCTCTCGCCACCAAATTTCCTACTGGGATGCAGCCATCCTTGCCGCCGCGCAGACCCTCGGCTGCCACACCCTTTATTCCGAGGATCTGAATCACGGCCAACTTTACGACGCCGTGCGCGTTATAAATCCCTTACTTTCCGAACACGCTAGCTAAGGCCTCTAGTGGATCTGGTAACGTCCGAGCAGAGTGTGTGGAGGTGCCTCTTCCTATGCTTTCTGGTATACGATCGAGCTAGGGTCTTAATCACGGTCAATCCCGGCGCGTACACCGCGCAGATCAAATCGGCGAAGAGCGCATCCTCCGGCGGTGGCGCTGTCTAGATCTACGAATTGCTGTAACCTCGCTGCACCTCGCGCCCCTTCCGCTGCTCGCCCGCGATCTCATGCCCGGTCGCACGCCGGGTACTTTGAATAACTCCATCGGCGTGAACGGACACGATGGGTTATAAAAATGGTGGAGGTGGCGGGAGTTGAACCGGGCTGACCGGGGTCTTTTAATGACACTATTGCCCTCAACGTTTTACCAAGTAAACTTGGAGTGTTCTCGCGCAGGTTCGATCTCGGTAAACGGATATCTGGCGTTAGACCGTGTCGGCTGAGATCTTCTCCAACATCCTTGCGTTGGGACGCGTATTTGGCCACCGTGAGCCATGCTTAACTGGTTAGAATGTTCCGCCGTCGATCGGGCGCCCGGAAAAGTCAGCGGCGCCTGGCTTTTCAATGGCACGCGTGTTCCGATAAAGGCACTTTTCGAGAATCTTGAAAGCGGAGCAACTGTAGAGGATTTTTTGGAATGGTTTCCTGGAGTGAGTCGGGAGCAAATCGAGGCCGTCTTGGACCACGCGCAGCGCAGCCTCGTTGAGGCTTAAAGGAGTACAGGGACTTTTCGATCAAGGCATACCTGTGCCGCTGCGCCGCTTTCTGGCTTCACACGAGGTGGTGACAGCTTTTGACCGCGGCTGGGGCGAACTACAAAATGGTGACTTATTGCGCGCAGCCGAGGCGGATGGCTTTGCCGCCATCATTACGACGGATCAAAAATCTTCGCTTTCTGCAGCACCTGCCCAGCCGCCGACTAGCGATACTTGTCTTGCTGACCACGGATTGGCGGCGCATCCGCCAAGACGCTGATTCCGTCGTTCAAGCAGTGGCGTCTTTGTCCTCAGGCGATTACGTTGAGTTACCCATCCGATCTTTGCCGAAGCCCGAACCGAGGCAGGAGGCTCTCTTGATGCATTGCGGCACTCATCAAGATCTATGAAGTGCCGCAACTTTCCTCGTCACCCATCCGCTGCCTGCCCACGATTCTATCCCCGGTCGCACGCCGGGTACGTTGAATAACTCCATCGGCTTGAACGGGCACGATGGGTTATTAAGATGTTACTTTCTTAGCCCTTAAAACCGATAAGCCATACTGAACTTTACATTGCGCCCGTAACCGGGCTGCAGGGTGTTCGCGAATCGCGAAGCGTCCACGTAGTCCTGGTCGAACGCGTTATCCACATTCACCGCGAAGCGCCAGGTCTGCCACTCGTAGGCCACCATCGCGTCGACCACGGTGCGTGACGGTAGACCGAATGTGACATTGGCGAAATTATTCGTCGCCGAGTTGAAGACACTGCCCGTGCCGTCGCGGTTCGGTCCCGCGGTGCCGTCGCGCGAGCTCTGGTAATTCGCCCCCACGCCCATCACCAGTCCTTTGGCTGCACCGTCGCGCCACGCCCGCCGCACCCACGCGCTCGCTGTCGTTTCGGAGACGTTGGGAAAGGTCACCGTCGTGCTGTCCTTCAGGTCGAACTTTGCCGCACTCGCGATCACTTCCCAGCTCCGGTCGAGCGATACCGCGACATCGGCATCGACCCCGCGCGAGGTCTGCGTGGCGAAATCCACCGCGCCGATCGGCCGCCCCGGCGGCGCTGCCCGCGACGTGCTCGCCTTGATGTCGAACCACGCCGCCGTCACCCGTACGCGATCCTGCCAAAGCTTCGCCTTCACGCCGATCTCGGTCTGCTTCCCCTCAAGATTGGGCAACTGCCGCCCGGCCGTATCGAGATTGTTGTTCGGCTGAAAACTCTCGTTGTAGCCGCCGAAGAGCGAGACGTCGCTGGAGACTTTGCCGACGATGCCGCCCTGCCACGTGGTCGCCTGCGCCCGGCGGTAAGTCAGGGCATTCGTCGCCGCGAGTGTGTTCAACGCGCGGAACCGGTTGAAATTCCGCGTCAACCCACCGCTCAGCAGCACCCGCCGCTCCATCAGACCGACCTCTTGCAACGCGTAGAATTTCCGGTCCGCGCTCACCTCATCGAATTTTTGATTGACCGCACCCCGCGCGGGAATCGTCGCCGGCAGCGCGCCAAAGGGATTGATCGAATCATACGCGAGCGCCGTGCCCAGCCGGCTCCAATCCCCGTGACGCCACTCGAAACCGGCCAGCGTCGTGTGCTCTAGCGGCCCGGTCCGAAAACGCGCCACGTAGTCGTTCTGCAGGGTCAGCCCCAACGACTCACGTTTGAAATACTGGCTGTTCCGCAGCAGGGTCGTGCGGTCGCCCATCACCGGCAACGTGCCGAAAAATTCCGCCGCTTGCCCCGTCACGCCCGTCGCCGCCCGGCCGCCCACGCGCGACTCCTCGCGATCCACGCCCACCCACGCGCCCGTCAACGCGAGCCGCGCGGCGAGCCAGTTCGTGATCTGCGTTGTGCCCGTCAACGCGAGCCGGCTCAGCCGATCAGTGCGGAAATTCGTCGGGTCCGCGTAATTCGTTTTCGGATCCACCGCGATGATCTGCCGCGTGAGCCGGTCGAGCGGCAGGCCGTTGTAAGAGCCGAAGCTCGTCTCCGTCGTGTCGTATTTCAACGTCACCTCGCTCGTCGCGCTGAAACGATACGTCACCATCGGCGCAAACACCCAACGCTTCGTGTAGGTGCGATCATAGAAACCCTCAGAGTCCTGCCGCACCGCGACGAGGCGATACAACAGTTTCTTGTCCGCCGTCAGCGGCCCCGTGAGATCGAACTCGGCGCGGTTCGCGTCGAAAGAACCGACCGTCACCTTCGCTGATTTGCGCGCCTCGGCCAACGGGCTCTTCGAGACCTTGTTGATGAGCCCGGCCGCCGGAGCGTTGGCAAAAAGGATCGGAGCCGGGCCCTTAATCACCTCGATACGCTCGATCAGCACCGGGTCGGCGTTCGTCTCGCCGAACAACATCAAGACGCCGTCCACGTAGTTGTCGGTTGCCACCAACCCGCGCAACGTCGCGCGATCTTGCGCGTAGTTCACATTGCCCGCCGTCACGCCCGCCACGTATTTCACCGCGTCAAACGTCCGCCCCGCCGCGATGTCGTCGACCAACTCGCGATTGAGCACGACGACGGATTGCGGCGTCTCCAACAGCGAAACACTGATTCTAGACACGCTCAGCGAGTCGTTGGCCGTATAGCTACGGTCGAGCTTTGTGCTCACCGTGAAGCTCGGCAGCGCAATTTTTTCATCGGCCTTACCGGGTATCTGCGCCGTTGCGTTGAGTCCGGCTAGGCCACCGAGGCCCAGCGCTAGTTTGAGATAACGTTTGATCATACGAGTCTATTACTGGGGCAAATCCTCGATCCATCTCAACTCGCCTACGCGACGATTCAGTGACAGTCATGTGACATTAACCCGACGCGCTTTGCCTCAAGCCATTCCTCCGCTGCACCCCGCGCCCCTTTCGCTGCCCGCCCGTGATCTCATCCCCGGTCGCACGCCGGGTACATTGAGTAACTCCATCGGCGTGAACGGGCACGATGGGTTATTAAGATGGTGGAGGTGGCGGGAGTTGAACCGGGCTTCCTTTGGGCTTTCCAATGATACATAAGAAACCGATTAATATATGCTTAATTTAGCTATCTTTACTTTTAAATTTCTGACAAATAAGCCCCAAAATGGGTCATTTAGCGGGTGTCTAGCGGGTGACTTTTGGCTGCGAGTGGTAAATTCGGAGCACCGCGATCGCTTGATCACCACATTTTCATGTCAGGGCTAAGCCATTCTCTGCCGCCTAGGATTCGATCAACTCTGCAGGTAATTAAATTTTTCTCCCATGTCTAACACGGTGCAATTATAGGCCCGAGATAGCTTTACTATAAAACCCCGCTGCCGGCTCAAGTCGACGTTGACTCGGGCGCTGCGTAGTCGAGGCTTTTTTTCATGACCGCCACGCAAGTCATACGTCAACTTAAGACGCTCCCCGTGCGGGAGAGGCGTAAGGTCTTTGCCTACGTCGATACCGAAATCGAGCGCAACGAGGACGCTATCGACCGTAAGGCGATAGCTGAAGCACGCCGTGACCCGCGTGCGTCCACGCCGTGGCCTGAGGCGAAAAGACGGCTTGGCTTGGTGTGAGCCTCTACACGGTTACTCTTTCAGGGGCGGCGCTGGATTGGCTTGATGACTGCCGTGAGGCGCGGTTGAGGCGACGAATCGGCGCCGCGATTGATAAACTCGTTGAAAATCCACGCCCGCCCGGATGCGTGAAGCTCGCGGGCGAGCTCGAATGCTTGGCGCGTGCGCTTGGGTGA
>CAMDRP010000152.1 GCA_945906965.1 Opitutus sp. GAS368
ACGCCGATTCGCAGTCCGAAAACCTTCGCGCTGTTCGCGATTTATTTTCCGTCGCTCGTCGCCGGTCCAGTCAAGCGCTACCAAGATTTCACTGCCGCGCTGCCGCGCGCACTCGCTCGCGTCGAACTCACCGAAGTCGCCGCTGGGGCCCAACGCGTTGCTTTAGGTTTCTTCAAAAAAATTCTCCTCGCCGACAATCTCACCGTCGCACTCGCCTTCTACGAAAAAGATTTTTCCAATCTCTCCGCCCCCGAAGCCTGGCTATTTCTTGCCGCGCTTTCAGCCCGTATCTTACTTGATTTCAGCGGCTACACCGACATCGCCCTCGGTCTTTCCCAAATGCTCGGGCTCCGTCTGCCGGAAAATTTCAATTACCCCTACGCGGCCACCGGCCTACGCGATTTCTGGTCGCGCTGGCATATTTCGCTGAGCTCATGGATTCGCGATTACGTTTACATCCCGCTCGGCGGCAATCGCCACGGCCCGCTGCGGCGCAGTGGTAATCTGATCATCGCCTTCGCGCTTTGTGGACTCTGGCACGGCGACGCCTGGCATTTTGTGCTTTGGGGTCTATGGCACGGTGTGGGTCTCGTACTGCAGGCGACCTATCGCAAGGCCCTGGGTTCGCTTGGCGCGAGACTCGGCAGCATCTTGGATCGTTTCGCCGTGTTGAGTTGGTTGCTGACGCTGGTCTTCGTCGCCTTTGGCTGGTTGCTGTTTTTCTATCCCGCCTCGCAAGCTTGGTCCATGGCATTGAAACTAATCACGTTCCACTGAGTCCATGACCTTCCTTAAAATCAAGAACTTGGTTTTTCTCTTAGCGATTCCAATAGGTTTTGGTCTAGCCACATGGTTTGGCCTAAACGCCGAAAGTTATAGCAAACCCTCACGATTTGTTCGTTTTCACTATCACATTTCGCCTGAGACGCTTTTTTTTCCGACATTCTCTATGATGGAAAATCTCGCAATCAGCCGCTGGAAGCCCGGCAAGACCATTGTTATTATAGCGGGCAATTCGATTCTCAACGGCTACGGACAAAACGAAACCGACTTATGGAGCCTGCGCTTGCAGGATGAACTCGGTGAGCGCTACGCAGTGGTAAATCTATCGTTCCGAGGCGCCCTACCTTTCGAGGGTGGAATGCTGGTGGCTGAATCGCTCCAACGCCGAGGTCTCCCAGTAGTCCTAGTTACTAATACATCCCCAGGGACCGTGGGACGCGTCGCCGGTGAAACTTATGGCTATTTGTACTACGACGCGCTTTATAAGCAGAGGCTTCATTCGCACCCTGCGCGTAGCGCTAACATTTTAGAGTGGGAGGAAACTGCCAGTAAAACAGTACGCGAACAACAAGCCGAGCTAAGACGAGGCTCGCTACTAGATTCTTGGTTTCATTTTCAGGGTCTATGGCACCATGTCGCCTATCGTTATTTTTTCACCACTTGGAACCAGCGCACACGATTAACATTTTGGAAATCAAGGGATAAATATATTGACGACCTGCCGGTCGCACCCGGTTACGAGCAGAGATTCCAAACGGATCTCTCAAGCGAACTTGAGATAACCCGAGGCTTCTCAATCAACCTTGCTGAATATGAACCAAGGGTTGGATGGAAACTCCTTCAACCACCTATGGAGATAGCGAGCGATCTGATTGAAGACATGACCCCAAAACCCATCCGAGCGAGAACGATCATACTATTAAGTCAAAACGCGCCCATTTATCGGTCAAAATTAACACCCAGCGAACAAGATCGCGATGAGGTGGTCTGTAAAGGCTACGCCGATCTATGGAGGAACTTCGGCTTCACCTGTAAAATCGTAGGCGACGATTTCGATAACCAAGATTTCTATGATCGCTCTCATTTGAGTGCAACGGGCGGCCGTAAGCTCGCTCACCTCGTCGCTGACTACGTCCGTCAGCTCACCCCGCCATGAACTCCTCCCGCCTCCGCCAGAGCGGCGCTCTTGCGCTGCGCGTTCTTCTCGGCCTAGCCATCGGCGTGTTTGCGCATTACCTGCTCTATCGCCTTTTTCTGCCGGTTCAGCCTTTTATCTACGTCGCATTTTAGGCCCGTACTTTCCTCTTCCCGCTTAGCCCGCGAACTACCTGATTACTTCTTTAACCTTTTTACCCAGCCATGCCCGTATCCCCCGCCGCTCAACTTCCCGTCGCCCTGCTCGCCGGTGGACTCGCCACTCGCCTGCGTCCGATCACGGAAAAAGTCCCAAAGCTTCTCATCGAGGTCGCCGGTGAACCGTTTTTCTCCCACCAGATTCGCCTACTCAAAAAAGCCGGCCTCACACGCATCGTTCTTTGCGTCGGTTATCTCGGCGAGAAAATCGTTGAGCTTTACGGCGACGGTTCCAAATGGGGCATCGATATCCAATACTCGTTCGACGGCCCCAAACTACTCGGCACGGGCGGCGCGCTCATCCAAGCACTGCCTAAACTCGGCGACGCTTTTTACGTGCTCTACGGCGACAGTTTTCTACCGATCGACTACCTCGCCGTCGGCGAACACTTCCAAAAATCCGGCCGCCTCGGCCTCATGACGGTCTTCGAAAACCACGAGCGCTACGACGCCAGCAACGTCGAATTCGCCGGGGGCGAGATCAAGGTCTACGACAAAAAAAATAAGAGCCCTGCGATGCACCACATCGACTACGGTCTCGGGCTTTTCCGCGCCGTCGCGTTTGACGGTTTCCCGCGTGATGCCGTCGTCGACCTCGCCGAAGTTCAAAAAGCCCTCGTAGCCCGCCGCCAACTCTCCGGCTACGAGATCGGCGAACGATTTTACGAGATCGGTTCCCACGAAGGCCTCGCCGAACTCGACGTGCTCCTGCGCTCCGGGCGATTTTCCTGATCTTACCCACCGCCGCCGCTACTGCCTCAAACACGCCCAAAACTCGTACTCGCCACCTCGATTCATTTTCCGCTTACTTACACCTTATAAATCCCATGTCCTACGCCATTCAACACCTGAGAGAGACCGCTGAAATCGTCGCCAAACTTGATCCCGTCGCCATCGAAAAGGGCGCGCAGGAACTCGTCGGCGTCCGCAATCGCGGTGGTCGTCTGTTCATCCTCGGCGTCGGCGGCAGCGCGGCCAACGCCTCCCATGCCGTCAACGATTTCCGCAAAATTGCCGGCCTCGAAGTTTACGCTCCGACCGACAATGTCTCCGAACTCACCGCCCGCACCAACGACGACGGTTGGGCCAGCGTGTTCGTCGAGTGGCTCCGCGGCTCCCGCCTCAACGCCAAAGACGCGCTCCTCATCCTTTCTGTCGGCGGCGGTAACCTCGAGAAAAACGTCTCACCTGGATTCATCTCCGCCATCCAGCTCGCCAAGCAAGTCGGCGCGCGCGTGATCGGCATCGTCGGCAAAGACGGCGGCTACACCGCCACGCAAGCCGACGCCTGCGTGATCATCCCGACCGTCAATCCCAACAACATCACCCCGCACTCCGAGGCTTTCCAAGCGGTCGTCTGGCACCTGTGGGTCTCGCACCCCGACGTGAAAGTAAACCAGACCAAGTGGGAATCCGTCGTCGCGGCTCCGGCTCGCTGAGAGGCTCCTCTTTTGAAAACGCGGCGATCACCTCGCCGCGTTTTTTATTTACCGCTTTCCCCGCGCACTTAGGTCCCTATCCGCAGATGCCCGCTTTGCGTCCCGCAATTTTCCTCGACCGCGACGGCACATTAAACGTTCAAGTCGTCCGCGCGGGAAAACCTTACCCGCCGGCCACGCTCGCGGAGTTTGCCCTTTTTCCCGGCGTGCCCACTGCTTGCGCGCAACTCGCCGCCGCGGGCTTCGTCCTCGTCGTCGCCACCAATCAACCCGACGTCGGCCGCGGCGACCAAACTCAGGCCGTCGTCGAATCAATGCATACGCGTCTGCGCGAGCTGGTGCCCGCGATCACGCACATCGAAGTGTGCTACGCGCCCGGCCAAGGCCGCATGCACCCCGAAGACTACCGCCGCAAACCCGATCCAGGCATGCTCACCGACGCCGCCCAAAAGCTCGGCCTCGATCTATCGCGTTCCTGGATGATCGGCGACCGTTGGCGCGACATCGATTGCGGCCAACGCGCGGGCGTCCGCACCGTGTTTATTGACTTCGGTTACGCCGAGGAACTCCGCGCCGCGCCGGATTACACGGTGAAAAATTTCTCCGAAGCCGCAGCGTTCATATTAAACGCCACTAAGACTCACTAAAGCCTTGCTCGCGACCGCTCCCAAAATTCAATCTTAACCCAACACACAATGAAATCCCTCAACGACTTGAAGGTTCAACTCTACGCCGACGGTGCCGACAAAGCCGGTATTCTCGAGCTCTACGCCAAGCCTTACATCAAGGGCCTGACGACCAACCCCAGCCTCATGAAGAAGGCCGGCATCAAAGACTACGAGGCCTTCGCCAAAGACATTCTCCAGACCGTCACCGCCAAGCCCATCTCGCTTGAGGTGTTCACCGACGACATCGTCGATATGAAACGCCAAGCCCTCATGATCAACTCTTGGGGCGCCAACGTTTACACCAAGATTCCAATCACCAACTCCAAGGGCGAATCTTGCCTCCCGCTCATCAAGGAACTCGGTCTGCATGGCGTGAAGCTCAACGTCACCGCGCTCCTCACGATCGCCCAAGTCCGGGGCGTCGCCGAAGCGCTTAATCCCGCAGTCCCGTCGGTCGTGTCCGTGTTCGCTGGCCGCATCGCCGACACCGGCGTTGACCCGATGCCCATCATGCGCGCGAGCGGCGCGCTCCTCACCGAGCTGCCCAAGGCCGAACTGCTCTGGGCTAGTACCCGGGAAGTGCTCAACTTGTTCCAAGCGGAAGAAGCCGGCTGCGCGATCATCACCGTGCCGCACGACATTTTGGCTAAAGCCGCGAAAATGATTGGCTTCGATCTCACCGCCCTGTCGCTCGACACGGTTAAGATGTTCGTTGCCGATTCCACGGCCGCGGGCTTCAAACTCTAAAAATCCGCATTTACCTTACAGGCAGACCCGCGCAGCGT
>CAMDRP010000153.1 GCA_945906965.1 Opitutus sp. GAS368
CAAGATGCCCGGGGTCGTGTCGCGCACAAACACATCCACCCAACCCGCCTGCAACGAGAGCCGTTTGTCGCCATAGCTGAGCGTATATTCGTAGCCGTTGGATGTGGTTTGGCCGCCATTGGCGAAGAATGAATTGTTCGGAGCCGGCAATCGCAGCGCGAGGCCGTCGGCGATCATTTCATACTTCACGACCTCGACATTTAACTTTTCATCGAAGAACGCGACGCGCAGTCCGAGCTCTTCGGACGATGCCGTCGCCGGATCGAGCGGCGAGCCGTCGAGGCGGAACGCACCGCCGCCTTGGGGCTGGAAAACTTCGCTGTATTGGTAGTAAAGCGAGACGTTTTTCAGGGGACGGATCATACCACCATAGCGGGGCAGCTTGGCCCGAGAGACCGGATCGACCACCTGGGGGTAAGGCCCGGCACCGATCTCGACATAGCGGGAGTTATCGACCGAGGAATCGCGCCAACCCCCGATCAGCAGGACGCGACCGTTATATGCATTAAGCTGGTAGGTTCCGGTGTAGCCGGTCGTGATACTTTTACCCAACGTATTGGTTGCGACGCCACTCGCAGGGAAGTCCGGAGCGGTGTTGCTGTAAACCGGGTTCAGCAAGTCGATCGAACCCAGCGCGGTGCGGCGCACGTTGCTGCGGAAGTCGGTCAGGAAGTAGTCGGACGCAAGAATGGCGGAATGCTCGATAGGACCCGTGACGTAGCGGCCGAAGAGATTGGCTTCAAGGTAGCGGTAGTCTTCCCAGCGGTTGAGCCAGAATGCGCGTCGGTTGACCGTGCGGTTGTCTGCCCCGAGACTGAGAAACTCCACCTGCGTGATAGGATTATTGATGTAGATCTGCTGCGCGGCGACGCGCGCCGTGAGGTAGTCGTTGATCTTGTGCTCGGCGGTGAGGCGGACCTTTTCGCGTTCGATTTTAGACTTCGCCCACGGCTCGTCGATGCGCCGGTTCTCGGGCACCGTGATGGCCCGCACACCCGGAGCGATCGTCACGGTCGGTATCCAGTTGTCCTCTTGGTAATCTTGGCGCAGTACTTCAGTCAAAAGGCTGACCGTAGTCGAGGGCGTGATCCGCCACTCAAACACGGGCGCGATAAACAACCGTTTGAGATCCTTGAAGTCTCGGTTGAATTCCATCTGGCGGTAGGCGGCGTTCACGCGGTAGAGGAATTTTTTATCCTGCGTGATCGGGCCGGTCACATCCGCCGTAAAGTGGTAATTGGCGAAGTCACCGATGGTCAGTGCGAGCTGTTGCCATTGCGCCGTGCGCGGAGTCTTCGAGACGCGATTGATGATGCCGCCGAGACCCTTGGGGTTTCCATAGAGATTAGACGATGGGCCCTTGATGATTTCGAGCTGCTGGATATGGACGAAATCGCCACCACCCCACTCTTGGACATCGCGGAAACCATCGAGATAGGACTCCTGCACGGCGAAACCGCGGATGGTAAACGAATCCTGCCCTCGGGTGCCCCCGGAGACCGTGCCACCCACCAAGGGCATCACATCGGCGAGGTCCACCGCGCCAATGTCTTTGAGAAACTGTCCGCTCATGATCGCGATGCTTTGCGGAATATCCTTCAACTTTTGTTTGAAGCGGGACGCCGACGCACTTTCGGTCGAGGCGTAGCCGTCATCAGCATCGGTCGCGATAACGAAAGGGCTGAGCACGACCGCTTCTTCAGTGGATTTATCAGCGGGCTTGGCGGCGGGTGCGACCTGGGCCATGAGTGGGGCGATGGCAAAAGTAGCGAGAGTAAATCTGGAAATAAGACGGGCGATTCGTACTTGGGAGGCGAAACGATTCATGGGGATACAGGAGTTGGGTTGGCGGGGCATCTCTCTCCACGAGGGCATCGCCGAGAGAAAAAAGGGGCTGCGTTTTCGAGAAATCAGCCCTTTACAATTGTTCTATTAGTAAATCATTGTTCTATTAGTCAAGAATCAAAATGAAGTCTTCTAAAAATCAGACCGAAGCCGAATCGTTCCAAGTGCCCGCACTTGACCGTGCGCTGACTATTCTCGAATTGCTCGCCACCCACCCCGAAGGGATGCGCATGAGAGAAATCGCCGAGAAGCTCGAGTTGCCCGCCAACAGTGTTTTCCGTATCACGGGCCTCCTTGAAGAGCGCGGCTATCTCCACCGCGAAGGCGAAGACATGCGCTACACGCTCAGCCGGAAGCTCCTATCGCTCGGCTACGCCGCCATCGGCGAGGATAAGCTCATCGAGCACGCGCTCGACGTGATGCAACTTCTGCGCGACGAGACCCAGGAAACCGTCCTCGTCGGCGTTCGCGCCGATACCCAGGGCGTCGTCCTCGAACAGGTGGCCGCCACGCAGCCGGTAAAATTCCTCGTCGATCCCGGCACCCATTTTCCCCTGCACTCCGCCGCGCCCGGCAAAGTTTTCGTCGCCTTCCTGCCCCCTGTGGAGCGCGCCGCGCTGCTCAAGCGCATGAAGTTCACGCGTTACAACGAGCGCACGCTGGACACCCGTGAAAAATTCGAGGCCGAGATTGTGGACGTTCTCGCCCAGGGCTATGGCCTGGACTGCGCAGAGCAAATCGAGGGCCTCCACTGCGTCGGCGCGCCGATCTTCAATCATCGCGGCTATCCGATCGCCGCGATTTGGGTCACCGGGCCCAGCTTCCGTTTTCCGGAAGCCGACTTACCCCGCATAGGTATCAAGGTCGTCGCCGCTGCGCAGCGCATCTCCCAGCGCTTCGGCTATAAAATACTTTAATTTTACCCCCTCTTCATGCTCTCACCACTCCAAGGAAAAATCGCCCTCGTCACGGGCGGAGCCAAAGGCTTCGGCCTCGGCATCGCCCAATCACTCGCCGAGGCAGGTGCTCGCGTCTGGATCACCGGACGCGACCAAGCAGCTCTGGATCATGCCACACGAGGAAATGCCCTCAATGCCATCCGTGCCGACGTTACCTCTCCTGCCGACTGGGATCGTGTCCTCAAAGTCATTACTCAAAACGCCGGCCGCCTCGATATTCTCGTCAATAATGCCGGTGGCGGCGTAAAGATCGCCGCCACGGAAGACCAGACCGACGAAGCCATCGACGAAGCCATCGCGCTCAACCTGAACAGCGTCATTTACGGCTGCCGTCGGGTCGTCCCGATCATGCGTCGCCAAAGCTCCGGCATAATTGTTAATATCGGCAGTGTCGCCGGTCACCACGCGTGGCCCACTTGGGGCATCTACGGCGCGGCCAAGGCCGGGCTGAATCATTTTTCTAAATCGCTCTACCTCGAACTCCGCCCTCACGGAGTCCGCGTCACCACCATCACACCGTCTTGGGGTGCGACGACGTTCACAGACGCCGCAGGCCTCGGTCCGCGCGACGCCGAGACACTCGCTAAGTGCATTAAGCCAGGGGAAATCGGCCAGCTCGTGGCCGATGTCTGCGCGCTCCCAGCCCATCTGTGCATCCAAGAAACCATCCTCTGGCCGATGGTGCAGGAAGTTTCGCCGCTCTGATTCATCGCTCCCGTCGCAACCATGCCGTCCTTTCAATTCGACCTGGTAGTCGTCGGAGCTGGATCGGGCGGCTTCGGCGCCGCCCTTGCCGCCGCCCGTCTCGGCGCGCGTGTCTTGCTGATAGAAAAATCCGAATCGCTCGGCGGTAACGCCGCGCGCGGCGGGGTCAACAACTGGGAACCGGGCGTGGGCGGCACAGGCATTCCATTTGATCTCTACAGGCGTCTAAAAAGAACGTCGCAGGCCGTCGGTGTCTACAAATTCGGTCGACACTTCGCCTGGCAAGGCGCGGAGGTTTCTCAGAAATTTCCCGGCGGTGAACTGGTGATCGATCCGGGGGCACGCTACGTCGATTCCTTGCGCCGCTTCGGCGCACCGCCACTCTGGTCGGCGGAGGCTTTCAGGCGGGAACACTGGCATGGGGTCCCCTACGAACCCGAAGTCTATGCCGCCGAAATGGAGTCCATGTTGGCGGAAACTGGGCACTGCACCGTCTGGAAGAACACCGCCTTTGCGCGCGCCCACACCGAGGGTTCACGCTTGGTGTCCCTCGTCCTAAGCAACGGCGATACGGTGACGGCGCCTTTCTTCATCGACGCCACGGCCGATATTATCCTCGCCCGACAGCTCGGCTGCCGCACTTCCCTTGGCCAGGAGCCGCGTTCGCTCTACGACGAACCGAGCGCGCCCCGCGAACCGACCGACAAGCTCAACGGCACCACGCTCATTTACCGCGTCGCGCGCATCGCCATGCCAGCCATAGAGCCGCTGCCCGCCGACATTCCTGCCGTGTGTTGGTGGGCAGAGAAATTTCCCATTGCTGCCTGCACCCAATACCCGAACGGCGACTTCAATATCAACGCGCTACCCGTCATGGCCGGACGTGAGTCGCATGCACTGGGCTTCGCCCGCGCTTACGTCGAATGCGCCCGCCGCATTCGCGCGCACTGGCACCATCTGCAGACCGTCTTTCCCGAGTTTCAGTCGTTTCGGGTCTCATGGATCGCGCCGGGCCTCGGCGTGCGCGAGGGCCCGCGCCTAGTGGGCCGTTACGTCCTGACTGAGAAGGATCTGCTTGCCGGTATCTCAGGCCAAGACCGCGACGACCTCGTGACCATCGCAGATCACGCGCGCGATACGCACGGCGCCGATACCGGCCGCGCCGGCACCGGCGAACTCTCCCAACCCTACGGCGTACCATTCGCCTGCCTCCTGCCGATGGAATTCGACAACCTCGCCGTCGCCTGTCGCGGAGCAAGTTTCTCCTCTGTCGCGGCCTCGAGCTGCCGACTTTCGCGCACGATGATGCAACTCGGTCAAGCCGCCGGCACAGCCGCCGCGCTGGCCGTCCGCGGTGCGATGAACTCCTATGCCGCGCTGCCTCCGGCTGAGCTGCGTGCCAGCCTCGCCGCGCAGCACGTTGAGCTGACCTGGCCTCGCTCCCCCGCGCTACTCGCCCATCTCGCCGCCGAAGACGCCTGACC
>CAMDRP010000154.1 GCA_945906965.1 Opitutus sp. GAS368
GGCTCCAATCTTTTCCGCGAAACCACCGCCAGCGGCACGCCCGAGGCCGGTGCGCCCAACGAACAAGGTTTCGGCTCCATCCAGCAGGGCTACGTCGAGACCTCCAACGTCAACATCGTTGAAGAAATGGTGAACATGATTCTCGCCCAGCGCGCCTACGAATTAAACAGCAAAGCCATCCAGTCCTCCGACGAGATGCTGAAGAACGTCAACGAACTCAAACGCTGATCATGATCGCTCGTTTTTTCATTCTCTTCTGCTTGCTCGTATCGCCTTTGGCCTTGCGCGCGCAAAACGAAGCCCCGGTTTGGATCGCCGAGATCACCGAGCGCATGCACACGCACTTCGGGCTCGAAGGCGATCTGCACCTTATGCCGGTGAGCGGCAGTAATTTCACCCCTAAGTCGGGTGCCGCGGTTTCGATTGTGGAATTTCCCTCGGGCATTACTCCACAAATTCTGTTGCGCGTGCGCACGGAAATGGCCGGCGAAGCGAGCCAGGAACAAACCGTCGTCCTCCGCGCGAATCTTTGGCGCTCCGGCTGGAAACTCCGCCAACCCAGCCAACGCGGCGACTTGCTCGATCCCTCGGCGCTCGAACCCGTCCGCATTGATGTGCTGCGTGACCGCGACGCGTTGTCCTCGATGCCCCAAGGCGATTATATTTTTACCCGCGCCGTGCCACCCGATCGCTTGCTCACCTGGCGTGATTTGGCGGCCCGCCCCATCGTGCGTCGCGGCCAAGTTGTCGAAGTCCTCGCTCAAAGCGGCCCGGTCTCCGTGTCACTTAAGGGTATGGCCATGCAAGATGGCGCCCGCAACGAGACGATCCGCATCCGCAATCTGCAATCTAACCGTGAATTCACCGCCCAAGTCACCGGCGAAAGCCGCGCGGTTATCCGTCTTTAACGCACCATGAAGCTCCGTCTCACCCTCTTGTTGCTCACCTTGGCCGGCCCGCTGGCGGCGCAATCGCTTTGGCTCGCCGCGGGTTCGCGCGAACTCTCGCTGACGTCCGATCCGAAAGCCTGCCGCGTCGGTGATATCATCACGATCATCATCGCTGAATCCACTTCGTTGTCCTCGACTTCCAATAAGACGACCAACACCTCCGACGCCGCCCAAGGCGCCGTAACGCAATTTCTTTTTCCCCCGTCCGTCAGCGGCCTTGGCACCCAAGGCGGTCAATTGCCCGGCTTGGGTTGGGGCGGCAAGTCCGACTACAGCGGCGGCGGTAAGGTCAATAATTCTCAAGTCGTCACCGGTCGCGCGGCGATGCTCATTTCCGATGTGTTACCCAACGGCAACTTGGTCCTCGAGGGCGCCCGCCAAGTCAGTTTCTCCGGCGAGACCCAACACGTTGTGCTCCGCGGCATTGTGCGCCCGGCCGATATTTCCCCGGCCAACACCGTCCTCTCGACCAACATCGCCGAGGCCCGACTCGAATTCTTGAGCGAAGGTGAACTCAGCAGCGCGCAGAAACGCGGCTGGTTGAGCAAACTCTACCAAACGCTTCGTCCCTTCTAAAAAAGCTCCCATGTTGCTCCGATTTTTCATCGCTTTGATGGTTCTTACTCCGGCGCTTTACGCGACGCGGGTTAAGGACATGTCTTTTGTCAGCGGCGGCCGTTCCAATCAATTGATCGGTTACGGCATCGTGGTCGGCTTGGCCGGCGACGGTGATTCCAACGCTGTCACGACGTTGCGCTCGGTCGCCAACATTCTGCAACGTAATGGTCTCACCGTCGACCCGACGCAGATCAAAGCCAAAAATTCCGCCGCGGTCATGATCACCGCGGACATTCCTCCCTTTCTCAAACCCGGCGCCCGCATCGATGTGACCGTGTCATCCATGGGTGACGCGAAGAGCCTCCAAGGTGGCGTCCTCCTCCAAGCGCCTTTGATGGGTGCGGATGGCCGCGTGTACGCAGTCGCCCAAGGCGGCCTCGCGGTCGGTGGTTTCATCGGCGGCTCCGGCGGCGCCGGTGGTGCCACGGTGCAAAAAAATCATCCTACCGTGGGCGTCATTAGCAGCGGCGCGATCGTCGAGCGCGAGATCCACACCGAGACTGTGCGCGACGGCGCTATTTCTTTCGAACTGTTTAATCCCGATTTCACCTCCGCCAGCCGTTTGGCCGATGCCGTCAACCTGGCTTTCCCCGATGCCGCCACCGCCATTGATGCGGCCTCGATTTCCGTGATCGTGCCGCCCGCTTATCTCGGTCGCGAAGTTACCTTTTTGGCCGACGTCGGCACCATTGAAGTGCGCCCCGATTCCATTGCCCGCGTCGTGATCAACGAGCGCACCGGCACCATCGTCGCCACCTCAAGCGTACGTGTCTCCCAAGTCGCCATCAGCCACGGCGCCCTCACCGTTTCCATCTCTTCTACCTTAAACGTTTCCCAGCCCAACGCGCTCGCGGGCGGCCAGACGGCCGTCACGCCTACGACGCAGACCAAGGTCACTGAAACCAAAGGCAAATTCTCCGTCGTCGAAGAAGTTCCCACCATCGACCGACTCGCCGGCGCGTTGAACGCCCTCGGCGTCACCACCCGCGAGATGATGGCCATCATGCAAGCGCTCAAATCCGCCGGCGCCTTACAGGCCGAGCTCGTGATCAACTGACCATGAACGTCGCCTCCATTAATACCGCAGACGCCAACCTCAGTTCGCTGATGGCCCAGGGCAACCGCGCGGCCGGTCAAGGCAACGAACCGCTTTCGGCTGCCGAGCGCTCGAAGGTTTCCGCGACATTCGGCTCCCTACTCATGCGCGAGATGATGGATCCGGTCATCGAACCCATGCTTAAGGGCCTCCAAGGCTCCTCCAGCAGTGGTGGCGGCGGTGGCATGTATTCTCACCTCATCAAAGACGCTTTAGTTTCTTCCCTCAGCCAAAAAGGCGCGGGCGGCCTCTCGGCCGGTTTCGAACATCACTTTTCTCCTCCGACCAGCACGGCGCAAAAGCCCGTGCCCTCAAAATCATGATCATGGAATCATCCGAAATTGTCAGTCTACTCCGCCAGGAAATGTCTGGCTACGGCAGCTTGCTCGCGCTTTTCGACGAGCAGCAAGGCCATCTCTGGCGGCGCGACGTGGAAAAGGTGTTACACACCGCTTCCATCATCGACCAACAAGTCATCGAGGCCGGCCAGTACCGCGAAGCCCGCGAGACGTGGTTGGTCGCCTTCGCCCGCGCCCAAGCGCAGCCCGGTGGCAGCACGCTGCGCCAGCTCCTGCCCTTTTTCCCGGCCGATGAGCGCCCGATGCTCGAGGCCTTCATCGATGAGATCAATCACCTCATCCACCGCGTGCGCCGTCGCGCCCGTCAAAATCACGCCTTCATGGAGAAAATGTTAGATCTCCACCGCGAACTCGTCGGCGGTACCACGCCCGGTACGGCCGGGGCTACGTACGCTCCCTCCGGCCGCGTGGCCGATGAGGCGGTCTCGGCGCCTTCGCTCCAGCAGGTAGGTTAAACTTTTACGATCATGGCTGAAAACGGACTCTACGATGTACTGCGCATGGGGATTTCCTCCCTGCGGGCGCAGTCGCGCGCGATTGAAACGGTGGGCCGTAACATGGCCAACGTGAATAATCCCACGTACTCCCGTCAGCGCGTGATCTTCGGCGACGTTTCCCCCACGGGTGGCGCTTCCGTCGGCGTCGATATCATCGAGGTCCAGCAGGTGCGCGACGTCCTTTTGGATCGCCAGGTGGTGCGCGAGAAATCCGCCGCCGCGGCCTTGGAAGCCGAAACGGCCGCCTACGAACGTGGTGAAGCCGCCATGGGTGAGACGATTTCCAGTGTGAGCGATCCGAGCCTCGCCTCGACGACCGGAGGCAACAGTTTGAATAACGCCATGGCCGGATTTTTCGGCTCGGCGCGTCAACTCTCCGTCGATCCGACCAACTCCACGCAGAAGCAGATGTTTTTCCAGACGGCTAAGACGATGACGGAGCGCTTTCAATTTTCTAACGATCGTCTCGCTGAAGTGCAGGCCGATCTGACGGATCAAGTGAGTAACGACGTCGACAAGGCCAACTTGCTCCTCTCCACGATCAGCGAATTGAACCTGATGATCGCCACCCAAGAGAGCGAGACGGGCACCAAGTCGCTCACGTTGCGCGACCAACGTCAGGCCCGCATTGAAGACTTGGCGCAGGTCATGAATTTTAAGTCCACGACGCTGCCCGACGCGGCGAACCAGATTCAGATCACCGCCACCTCCGCTACCGGCGTGGATACGGTGATTCTCTCCGGCGGCACGACGCTTGAGACGCTCACCTTCGACGGCGATGCGGTCCGCGTGGGCTCGAGCGAAACCGCGCTGACCTTTACCGGTGGTTCCATCAAGGGCCACCTCACCGCGCGCGATGGCGCTTTGCAGACGTTGCGTAATAGCCTCGATCAATTGGCCAGTCAGATGGTCACCTCCGTTAACGCGGTCTATAATCCCAGCGGCACGGGCCAAAACTTTTTTGATCCCGCGGGCACCGACGCCAGCTCCATTGAACTCGCGAGTGGTTTGACCGGCCTCAACGTCCGTTCATCCGTGGCTGGTGGTGCGGCGGGCGATGGCTCGGTCGCCCAAGCGATTTCCGAACTCGATATTCAATCGTTCTCGTCGAGCTCCGGTGATGCCATCGACGGTACGATGGGCGAGAGCTACTCGGCGGCGATTTCACTTTTTAGCTACAGCCTATCACAGTCGCGGATGCGCCATGAAAACCAGACCGGCGTGTTCAATGCCGTGCGCGGCCAGCGCGAGAGTATGAGCGGTGTTTCGCTCGATGAGGAAGCCGCTGAGCTGATGAAGTTTCAGCGCGCGTACCAAGCTTCGGCCCGCGTGATCTCCATCATCGACTCCATGCTCGACACCGTCGTTAACGGCATGGGTCGCGGCTAA
>CAMDRP010000155.1 GCA_945906965.1 Opitutus sp. GAS368
AAAACGAGCCGCCTCACCGCGCCCAAGCCGTAGCCCGCTCGCGCTCCGTCTTTCTCGCCTCCTAACTTTTTCATGCCGTCGTTCCTCCGTAATTTTTTCCGTATCGGCTTCGCCCTCGCGGCCAGTTCTTTGGTTTTCCTCACCCCGACGCGCGCCGACGAAACTCCGTCGTTTACCGCGCAACTCGATTCCGCTGATCGCACCGCCGTCGGCCTGCATCACCTTTCCGCCGCGCAACTCGCCGCGCTCGATAACCAGGTCGCCCGCGAGCTCACCGTCGCGCGCCAAGGCGACGTCGTCGCTTTCTCCCGTTCGTTCCTCTCGCGCCGCACCGCCGACCAAGTCGCCACCGCCGGCCTCGCCGCGCTGACGCCCCCCGAGCGCACCGCCCTCGACGCCTACGTCGCTCGCGCCGTCGCCCAACGCCCCGCGCCCGTCGTCGCCACGCTCGCCGTGAAAGCTAAAGTCGCCGACAACGTCGTCGAAACGGTTAAATATAAGCCCCGCCTCCACGGTGAGGTCACGCTCACCGTCGGCACCGCCGGCGGCGGTCGCAATTTCTACGGCGGTTCCTTCACGACGATCTACGACGACCCGCAACACCGCTTCTCCGCCGCCTTCACCTACGCCGAATACCACGGCACCGGCTTGCTGCCCTTCGACGACTGCGCCCGCCCCGGCCGCAGTCCGTTGTTACATTAAACCCACGCATTGCGCCCGCGTCTTTCGCCTCGCCGCGGCGGCACTTCTGCGCACGCTGCGGCCATGCCCCGTTCCGTCATTCACCCCCTGACGTCGCTCGCGCGCGTCGCTGCCTTCGTCTTCCTCGCGCCGTTATTCGCCGCCGCCGCCGCGACCTCCACGCCGCCCAAGCTCAACGTCCTCTTCATCGTCGCCGACGACCTCAACTGCGACCTCGGTAGCTACGGCGACCCCGGCATGCTCACGCCCAACATCGATCGCCTCGCTGCCCGCGGCGTCCGCTTCGAGCGCGCGTATTGCCAATTTCCCCTCTGCTCGCCGAGCCGCTCTTCGTTCATGACCGGCCGCCGCCCCAACGCCACCGGCGTCCTCACCAATCCCGGCGTGAAAGGCCCCGTCGGTTCGCACTTCCGCGAAAAAATCGGCGAGACCGTCACGCTTCCACAGTTGTTTAAGAAAAACGGCTGGTTCTCCGCCCGCGTCGGCAAACTCTACCACTACGGCGTGCCGCTCGACATCGGCACGTCCAGCCTCGACGACTACCCATCGTGGGACCAGGTCGTGAACCCGCGCGGCCGCGACCGTGAGGCACACGATAAAATCTTCACCCTCGAGCCCGGCCTGTTCGGCGGCACGTTGAGCTGGCTCGCCGACGATGAGGGCGAAGATGTCGACCACACCGACGGCATCGGCGCCACCGAGGCGATCCGCTTGCTCGAGCGCTTCAAACGCGAATCCCGGCCGTTCTTCCTCGCCGTCGGTTTCTACCGTCCGCACACGCCGTACGTTGCCCCGAAAAAATGGTTCGAGCTCTACCCCACCGATAAAATCGCGTTGCCCACGCTCAGCGACGACGACCGCACCCGCACACCCGCCGCCGCCTACCTCAGCGCCAACGCCGCCCAAGGCAAACTCACCGACCCGCTCCGCCGCGACGCCATCCAGGCTTATCACGGCTCCGTCTCGTTCATGGACGCGCAACTCGGCCGCGTCGTCGACGCCCTCGACCGCCTCGGCCTCGCGCAGAACACCGTGATCGTTTTCACCAGCGACCACGGCTACCACCTCGGCGACCACGGTCTCTGGCAAAAACAAAGTCTCTTCGAGCGCAGCGCCCGCGTGCCGCTCATCATCGCCGCTCCCGGCGCCAAGGCCAACGGTCGCTCCGCCCAAACCCTCGTGGAAATGGTCGATATCTACCCGACGCTCGCCGCCCTCAGCGGTCTTCCCCGCCCCACCTATCTCGACGGCACCGATCTCCGCCCCGTGCTCGACGACGCGCAACACGTCGCCAAACCCGCCGCCTTCACCCAGGTCCGCCGCGGCAACAACGGCGAGGGTTACTCCGTCCGCACCGAGCGCTGGCGCTACACCGAATGGTCCAACGCCAAGGGCGAGCGCACCGCCGCCCAACTCTTCGACGAAATCGCCGATCCCGCCGAGGCCCACAACCTCGCCGCCGATCCCGCTCACGCCGCGACCGTGAAAGAACTCAGCGCGTTGCTCGTCCCCATCCGCGCGCAAAAATAAAAAAACGCGGGCGGAGCGACGAGGCCCGCCCGCCCGCGCGGTCGAACCTCTTTGCCCCTCGCCCGCGCGCGGTGTCGCGGCAGAAACTTACTTCGCGCTGCGCGACTCGATCAGCGCCTGATACATCATGACTTTGAACTTCTGATTCAGGTCGAGGCCGCCCGCCGGCTTCAACTGCGTCATCAGCATCGCCACGATTTTCTCCTTCGGGTCCACGACGTATTGCGGGAAATACGCGCTACCCCAGCCGTAAGCGCCTTCGGAACCGAGTTCGCCGAAATACCCGAGGTTGTCATTCACCCAGAACCCGAGGCCAAACGCGCTGGCGTCGCGCAGATATTTTTCGCCCGTGTGATTCGCGTGCATCAGCTCGACGCTCTTCGGCCCGAGTAAGCGCACGCCGTCGAGTTCACCGCCGTTGAGCAACATCTGTAAAAACCGCGCGTAATCGCTGGTCGTCGAGAGCACGCCGGCCCCGCCCGAGAAACATCTGCGCGGGCCTTGGATGTAATCGGTCTTCGCCAAATTTTCGCGCAAGGTCAGTTCGCCCTTCTCGTAACCATAGACGGGCGCCAGTCGCGCGGCCTTCTCCGGCGGCAGGAAAAATCCGCTGTCCACCATCTTGAGCGGCCCGAAAATCCGTTGCTGGAAAAACTGATCGAGCGGCATCCCGGAAGCGACTTCCACCAGGCGCCCGAGCACATCCACCGAGAAACCGTACTGCCACGTTTCACCGGGTTGGCCGTGGAGCGGCAGCGTCGCGAGGCGATCGATCACCGTCGCGATGGACTCGTTCTTGTCGGCAAAATACCAGCCGTAAACGTTCGCCTGTTTGTAAAGATCGACCGCCAGCCCGTCACCGTAGGTCAACCCGGCGGTGTGCGTAAGGAGATCGCGGATCTGGATCGGGCGCTTCGCCGGCACGAGGACGAATTTCACGTCGGGCGGCGAACCGGCCGGTGGCGCCACAGCCACGGAGGATTTGGCAAAAGCCGGGATAAATTTCGCCACGGGATCGTGCAGCATGAATTTACCTTCTTCGTAGAGCATCATGATCGCGGTCGTCGTGAGCGCCTTGCTCATCGAGGCGATGCGGAAAATCGCATCCGTCGGCATCGTCTTGCCGGTCTCGATTTCCTGCAGGCCGTAGCCGCGGAAATGCACGGGCTTCCCATCGCGCGCGATGTACACAACCGCGCCTGCCATACGTTTTTGGTCAATCTGCGCCTGCACCACGGCATCCAGTCGCTGCAAGCGCTCGGACGAAAATCCCGCGGCCTCCGGTGTGCCCGCCGCGGCCGCCGCGTGCATCGCCGGTACCGACGCTAGCGCCACGCCCGCAAGCAGCAGCGCCCACTTCCACCCGCGAGACAGGATTCGATTCTGGGGTAACTTCATAAGTCCGCCAGCAAGCCCCGCTCCTCCCCGCCCCTCAATCGTAAATGCACGCGACCGCCCCAATCCACGCGACGGCCGCTTCTCTTAGGCCGCGCCTCTCGCCCGTCGCGTTACGGGGTCTCACCTGCGTTCGTCTCGCCCTGCGCCTCGAGCCGCGCCTTCCGCGCCACGTGCGGCGCGCCGCGGCGCGGCTCGATCAACCGCCGCAGAAAATCAGGCAACGCCGTCTTGATCGGCGACGTGTCGAGGTACTCCGCCGCCGGCCATTTCCGGCCCCGCGCCAACAAGCTCGCATACACGTGCAGCTCAAAATGCAGCCGCAATTGCGCCTCTGCCTCGCTCTGCCCCAGCGCCGCCAAGATCGCCAGCAACGCCTCCACCGTGGAAAATTTCCCTTCCCCTTGTTGCTCGCGCAGCCAGTAGCGGCTCTTGCCCATCATCGGCACACTCACGCGTCGGCCCCACGGCTCCACCGCGCGCACCATCTCCGCCGCCTCGCCCCAACTCCCATCGAGCAAGAGCACCTGCACGTCCCCCGCCGGCGGCAACGTCATGCGATCCAGCGGCTCGCCCAGCGGGTGCAAGATCCACAACTCCCGCCCCGGTCGCACGAGGTCCGCCCGTTCGCGCGGTTGCTCGCGCTGATACAGGTGCGTCCGCGCCCCGCTCACGACGCGTTCGATCAACTTCCCCGTGCTACTCGGGCGCCACTGCTCGCGGTGATGCATCAGCACATCCACGCCGAGCGCACTCTCGACCGGCCCGAGCCCCGCGCACACGCACCAACGCGGCGGGAGCTGACAACGCTCACACCGCACCGTGCCTGCGAGAACCACACTGCGCGCCATAGCCGCCCATCGGGCCGCACCGCGCCCGCCGCGTCAATCCCCGCCCGCCGATTGACACCCGCGCGCGGCCCCGTGTCGTATTCACCGTCGGTCGTTCGCTTTCCTCTCAACCCAAACGTATCACTCAGTAAACCATCCCGGGCCTAAAGAGCCCGGGCTTTGACCAATGAAACCAAAAGCAAAATCTAGCACCGCAGGCGCAACGCAAGTTGCGACAGCGACGGATCGTGCCCAAGGATCACCGGCGAAGCCCACGTTTACCAGACTGAGTGCCGG
>CAMDRP010000156.1 GCA_945906965.1 Opitutus sp. GAS368
CGGAGGGATTCGAACCCCCGACCCCTTGGTTCGAAGCCAAGTGCTCTATCCAGCTGAGCTACGGGTCCACGCGTAAACGATCGGACCAAGAGATATCGTCTTTATCTCGCAGGTCGAGCCCGCTCACAATGTACGAGCTGGTCTTGCCCGCATCTTAAATAGACCTAAGCTAGTTTCCATACTGCCCGTGTCGCTTCTCCGCTCCAGCCTCTACGAATGCACCGTGATGCATCACCGCTTCACGCCGAAGGAGCATCACTTTAACTACCGCATCTTTCTCTTCGCCTTCGACCTCGACGAACTCCCCGAATTACACCGGCGCCTCCCGCTGTTTTCGCTTCACCGGCCTAATCTATTTTCCTTCCGCGAAAACGATTTTTTTCCCGTCGCCGAACCGCTCCACCACGCCAGCAACGGCGCGAAAGAGCCACCCACCCGTGAACACCCCGCCCCTGCCACGCCGGCTTCGCTCAAACAGCGCCTCCTCGCCCACCTCGCCTCGCGCGGCATCGAATTGACCGGCGGCCGGATCGTGCTCGTCACGCTTCCGCGCGTCTGCGGCTATTTGTTTAATCCGGTGTCCTTCTATTTCTGCTACGACGCGGCCGGCACATGCGTCGCCTCCCTCGCCGAAGTCACCAACACGTTCCGGGAGATGAAGCCTTACTTCTTGGGCCCCGACTCCGCCATCGCCGCGACACCTGGCACGTTTCACCGGCGCACGCCGAAGTACTTTTACGTTTCACCCTTTTCCGACGTCGACACCACCTTCGACTTCACGCTGCGCGCACCCGGCGAACGTCTTTCCATTCAAATCGACGACTACGTCGGCGAGGCCCGTACACTGACCAGTACCCTCGCCGGCCCTCGCCGCGAACTCACGAATGCCCGCTTGGCGTGGTTCACCGTTAAATACCCGCTCATCACGCTCCGCATCATCGCGCTGATACATTGGCACGCAGCCTTGCTTTGGCTCCGGCGTTTGCCTTGGTTCGCCAAAGCCGCCCGCTCCACCGACCAACGCGATCTCTACCGCCCCCACGCCTCCATCGCCACCACCGCGCCCCGCGCCACCAAACTTCCCGCCCCTACCGAAGCCGCATGAGCCAAGACTCCGCCACCACCTCGACCGCGCCCCTCGCCACTCGCGACAAACCCTCGTTTTTTCGCGCGGCCGTGCTCAAAGCCTTCGGCGCCATGACCCGCGGCCATCTGCGCCTCGAACTGCCCAACGGTCACATCCACGAAATTGGCTCTCACGCCGACGCCTCCGCGCGCACCCTCCCGCTCGCGATTCCGGCCGCCGCGCACCTCCGCATTAGCCGCGAAAAATTTTTCACTAAATGCGCCCTCGCCGGCGATATCGGCTTTGCCGAATCGTACATCGACGGCGATTGGGAGACCCCCAACCTCACCGCCGTCATCGCGTTCTTCATTCTCAACGCCGACACCGCGCCCACCCTTTCCGGCTCCAGCCAAGCCCGCACGTTCGCCCTCAACTCCCTGCGTTCGCTCAACCGCCTCGGCCACTTGCTGCGGCCCAATTCCCGCGCCACCGCCCAGCGCAACATCAGCGAACACTACGATCTCTCCAACGACTTCTTCGCCCTGTTCCTCGACCCGTCGATGATGTACTCCGCGGCGAAATGGACCTCGCCCGCCTTCACGCTCGAAGCCGCCCAGCGCGAAAAAAACGACGCCCTCTGCCGCCACCTCCGCCTCCAACCCACCGATCACGTACTTGAAATCGGCACCGGCTGGGGTGGCTGGTCGCTCCACGCCGCCCGTACCTACGGCTGCCGCGTTACGAGCGTCACAATCTCCCGCGAGCAACTCGAATACGCCCGCGCCCGCATCGCCGCCGCCGGTCTCTCCGATCGCATCAGCGTCGAATTCCGCGACTACCGCGACCTCCAAGGCTCTTTCGATAAAATCGTTTCCATCGAAATGATGGAAGCGATCGGCCATCGTTATCTCCCCGAATTCACGGAGGTGCTTCATCGCTGCTTGAAACCCGAGGGCTTGCTTGCGCTTCAGTTCATCACCTGTCCCGACGCCCGCTACGACCAATTCCGCCGCGGCGTGGACTTCATCCAGAAACACATTTTTCCCGGTTCGCTCCTACTCTCGCTCAATCGCGTGAACTCCGAGCTGAGTCGCGCGGGCGGCTTTGTCCTCCACGCCGTCGACGACTTCGGCCCCGACTACGCGCGCACCCTGCGCGTGTGGCACGACAACTTCCGCGAGCGCCTCGACCACGTCCGCGCGCTCGGCTTCGACGAGCGCTTCATCCGCAAATGGAGCTATTATCTAAATTACTGCGAAGCCGCTTTCGCCCTGCGCAATATCTCCGTAGTCCACACGCTCCACATCCGCGCCAACAACCTCAGCCTCTGAGCCCATGCTTATTTTTCTTCGCGCTTTTTTTGTAGTCGTCATCGCTTCCATGTTGGCGGTGACGAGCTGGGCGAGTTTGCAATGCCCGCTCTTCGGCGTGCCACGCGCCGTCGCCACGCACCCGTGGTTCATCGCCACGCTTTTCGACGCTTACTGGGGATTCATCACGTTCTACGTCTGGGTCTGCTACAAACAAACCACACTCATCGCGCGTCTTGCTTGGTTCGTCGCGATCATGCTCCTCGGCAACATCGCCATGGCCGCGTACTGTCTGGCAGAGCTTTTAAGCATTTCTAGCCGAGACGCGCTCACTGGCCTGCTCACCGCGCGCCGGGAAGGCCCAGGCAAACTCGGCCTCGTGCTCGCCGCGCTGGGCATCGCCGTCATCGCGTTGGCCTTAAACTCTGCCCGTGCCTGATTCGCTTTCTGTCCACTCGCCCGCCGACGCGCCGACCACGCCCGCGCGCAACTTTTGGCAGCGCCGCGTGCGCGATCCGATCGTCGCCCAACTCACCCAAGGTATCACGCCGGAGAAAATCGCCCTCACCGTCGCCATCGGTAGCGGCGTGGCGTTGTTTCCCATTCTCGGGACGACCACGTTGCTCTGCTTTCTCGTCGCCCTCGCGCTCCGGCTCAACCAGCCGATCATCCAGCTGATCAATCAAGCCCTCTGGCCTGTTCAAATCCCCATGATTTTTGTCTGCGTAAAGCTTGGTGAACACATCCTCGGGGCTGATCACGTGCCCATCAGTCTGAGCGAGATGCAACAGCTCTTCTGGCACCATCCGGCTGAGTTTTTCCAAAAGTTCGGCGCCACCGCGGGTCATGCTATCGTGGGGTGGGCCGTAGCTGCACCTTTCTACATGGGCGCGGTCTATTTCATCACCTTGCCCATCATGCGCACGGTGACGCGCCTCAGAGCCGAAGCCAGCGCCAAGGCCGCCATGCTCCACCCCGAACACCCGATTCCATGAGTTCCCTCGCCCTCATCGCGCTCGCCCTCGCCGGAATGTGCGCACTGTTCGCCGGGATTTATCTCATCGCCCGGCGCATGGACAACTACGGGATGGTGGATGTCGCCTGGGCTTACGCCTTTGGCGTACTCGCATTTTTTTATGCTGCCTGCGGCCCGGGTTGGCCGGTTCGCCGTGCCCTCCTTGCCACGCTCGCGATTCTCTGGAGCCTGCGTCTCGGCACGCATCTGGCCATTCGCGTCATCGGCCACCACCCAGTCGAAGATGGGCGCTACGTCCAACTCCGCCGCGACTGGGCCGGTAATTTCGCGCCGAAAATGTTTTGGTTTTTCCAAATGCAGGCAGTCTCCGTCGTGATTCTTGGCGCTGCCTTTGTCATCGCCGCGCTCAATCCTGCACCCGAGCTTCATCCCTTCGAAATCGCCGGCGCCCTCCTTTGGCTCTTCGCCCTCAGCGGTGAGGCCCTCGCCGACGCCCAACTCGCCGCCTTCAAAAAAAATCCCGCCCACCGCGGCCAAGTCTGCGCCGTCGGCCTGTGGCGATTCAGCCGCCACCCAAATTATTTTTTTGAATGGCTTATCTGGGTCGCGTTCTTCGTCTTCGCCCTCGGTTCACCCTTTGGCGGCCTGGCGGTCATCGGACCGGCGACGATTCTTTACCTGCTCCTACGCGTCACCGGTATCCCGCTGACCGAGGAACAAGCCCTCCGCAGTCGCGGCGAAGCGTACCGGCACTATCAGAAAACCACGAGTGTCTTCATCCCGTGGTTTCCGAAAAAATCCTAAACGTCCAAATCTCTTTCTTTTTTCATGATCGACGCGCTCCTCGAAAAAAACCTCCTCCCCGATTGGCTTCTGCGCATTGGCATCCGCCGTCTCCTCGCGCAACGCATCCGCGACGAATCCGCCGTCTATGATCGCGCCGCCTACGTCGCCGATCTCAAGACCCGTCCTCTCGCCGAGCAAACCGCCGCCGCCAACGAGCAACACTACGAAGTGCCCACGCGCTTCTACCAACTCTGCCTCGGCAAAAACCTCAAATACTCCGGCTGCCTTTATCCCACCGGCCGCGAAACCCTCGACCAAGCTGAGGACGCTATGCTCGCCCTCTACGCCGAACGCGCCCAACTCGCCGACGGCCAATCCATCCTCGAACTTGGCTGCGGCTGGGGCTCCCTTTGTCTTTTCAACGCCCAGAAATTTCCCGGCGCCCGCATCACCGCAATTTCCAATTCGCGCACCCAAAAAGAGCACATCGACGCCGAAGCCAAAAAACGCGGCCTCACCAA
>CAMDRP010000157.1 GCA_945906965.1 Opitutus sp. GAS368
CGCCGAGCTTCGATCCTGCGCACGACATGATTGAATCCAACGGCCGCGGCGGGGTCGGCTTCAACCCCAGTGATTCCAACGCTATCTCCGGCGAGCCCGACGAAACCAAAGCTAAATTCGCCGCCAACTCCGCCTTCGGTTCGCTCGCCACTAACTCCGCCGCACGCGATCCTGGTCCGCCTCCACCGCCCTCCGATATGCAGGTCGTCGGCAACGAACGCACCGCCGCCGACCAAGAGCGCGACGAACATCCCGAACTCATCTTGCCGCTGCAAAAACTTGACCACGTCCGCAGCCAAGACGCTCCGGCCAAACTCTTCCAAATGCTCGAAGGCACGAGGCATGACCTTGTTTCGCAGGGCCCCGACTGGTGATAACTATGCATTCTCTCTTTTTTAGTGTGCTGGGTATGACGTTGGTTTTGGCCGCGAGCCTCCTCTCGGCGCAGACGCCGCCCGCTCCGGCGCCCGCCATCGACGGCGTGCCCTTGGCGCAGATCGCCACCGTCGCCCTGCGCACCGAGCGCGACACGTTTTGGGTCGGAGAACTCTTCACGCTCACCGAGGATATCACCGTCGCCCGTCGTTCGTTTCAATCCCTCGGCGGTCCCTTTGATTGGAGCAGCCCGCAGTTCAACGCCGAGGATTGGTCCTCCGCTACCACCCAAGAAGGGCGCAACAAAGTCCAGCTCACGCGCACCACGCGCACCTATGGTCGCACCGCCGGCCCCGCTGTGCTCCCGCCGGGCCGCCAACCGCTCACCCTTGTCACCGACATCGCCGCCAACGGCCAACCGCTCACCGACGGGTTTGTCCTTTCGAGCGCGCCGCTGCCGCTCAACTTCAAGCCGTTGCCCACGCCGGCGCCGGTCGAGTTTGCGAAAGCGGTCGGCACGTTTACGCTTAAGGCCAAGGCCGCTGCGACGCAGGTCGCCGTGGGCGAATCCGTGACGTGGACGGTCGAACTCGCGGGCACGGGCAACTGGCCCGAGATCAGCCGCCTCCCGGCGCAGACGATTTCGCGCGATTTTCAAATTATCACCCCAGTCACCAAGCGCGTGATGAACCACGGGCAACTCTTTGCAGGCAGTCTCACGCAAGAGATGTTGCTGATCCCTAGTCGGCCCGGCGCGTACCTACTCGGGCCGGTGCGCTTCGTGTATTTCGACCCCAAGGCCGGTGCTTATCAGATGCTCACGAGCGAATCCGTGGCGCTCACCGTGACCGGTGAAGCTGGCGCGCCGGGCACCATCGTCCCGCCGCCCGCCGCAGTAAACTCCTCTGCCGGCGGTGCCGACCGCGTGCCGGTACCCGCGGCGCCGCCGCCATTGCCGCTCGATCCCATCGCGGGCGCGCGCCTCGGGTTGCCGCCCTTGGCCTCGAGTAGTTTGATGCTGTTTGTGGTGGTGCCGCTCGTGGTGGTCGTGGCGTGGTGGCTCCGCTTGGCCGCGAGTCGACGTTACGCGACTGATCCTCAACGTCGTCGTCGCGAAGCGCGCGCGCGGATCGAGGCGGAATTGGCGCACCTCGCTAGAGCCGCGAGCTGGTCGCGTGCTCAGATCGTGCAACACCTCCGCACCTGGCAGCACGCCGCGGCGGAGTTTGCAGAGATCGCCGAAGCCTCACCCACGCCCGCGCAGATCGCCGGGGCCTTGGCGCACGTGCGCACGGGTTCGTCGTGGGCGCAGCTCTGGCGCGAGGCCAATCACGTGATCTATGGCGAGACGCAGACGTTGCCCGCTGATTGGTTGTTGCGCGCGCAAGGCGCGTTGTCGGATGCGCCGTTGGCCGATGTGCCGTTGCTCGCGCTGTTCTTGCGCCGCAATCTGTTCCCTTGGGCGGCGCTGCTCGTATTCGCGTGCTTGCCTCTCGCGGTGCGCGCCGAGGCTGGGGCCGAGGCCTATCGTGCGGGTGACTTTAAGGAAGCCGAAGCGGCGTGGCGTAGCGCCCTTACGGCCTCGCCCCGTGATGCGGCCCCGCGCGCCAATCTCGCGGCAGCGCTCGCCCAACAAAACCGTTGGAGCGAATCGGCCGCGCACGCGTTGGCGGCCTTTTGTCTGGCCCCGCAAGACGCGGCGATTCGTTGGCAGTTCAACCTCAGCCTCGAGCGGGCGGGCATCGATCAAGCGGCGTTTGTCGCCTTGGCGACGGGCGCAGGGTGGGGCGGCGTCGCGCGTTGGCTCTCGCCGGGCGCGTGGGGCGTGGCCTGGGCTTGGGCGGCGTTGGTCTGGGCGGCGGCCTTGGGCCTGTGGCTGTGGGCGCATTATCGGGCTCGACCGGTCTGGCTGCGACGCGTTGCTGAGGTGATGATGGTGCTCGCGGTTGTGTTGGGCGGGTCGGCGCTGCTGAGTATGCGGACTTATGGTTTGCTGGCGCAGCGCGACATCGCGGTGGTGGCGCAAAACACGGTCCTGCGCTCGGTGCCAACGGAAGCGACGAACGCCCAAAAGACTTCGCCCTTACCGGCGGGCTCGTTGGCGGTCGTGGACCAAGCCTTTTTAGGTTGGACCCGCTTGGTGTTCCCCAACGGCCAGACCGGTTGGGTGCGGACCGATGCCGTGGTGACCTTGTACCGCTGAGGCGGTTGATGGCGGCGGAGGGGAAAGCGGGTGGGGCACCCCGCCTACAGTTATAAAAAGCGTGCGCGTGTGGGCGGGGTGACCTCACCCGGCATCTAAATGGGAAAACGAGTTTATCACCGGCGCGCCCTGCGATCGCGCCCTGCCTGGTTCAGACTTCAGCTGATGACGCGGTCTTTCAGGCGTTGCTCTAGGCGGATGATCGATTGCCGCCGCAATTGCTTCGGTGCTTTTAGGCCGAGGAGTTGGATGAACGCTTTATCCCGCGACACCCGCTCAAAGTGCTGCACGTGCCGCAGGTTGATGATTCGAAAGCGATCGATCCGGAAAAAATCAGACGCCGGTAAGGTCTCTTCCCACCGGCTCAAGGTCTGGCGGAGCATGTAGGCCTTATCGCTGATGAGCGTCAGCCTCGAATAGGAGTCCTCGGACTCGATGAGGGCGATCTCGGCGAGTTCGACTTGGAGCATTTCTTTTTCTGCATGCACCCAGAGGGTCCCTAGCGTTGCCCACGCGCTGGTGTTCTGACCCGCCGTCTTGTTGGCCGCGCGGCCCGCGAAGTTGCGTTGAAGTTTGTTGACCGTCGCGGCCATGCGTTTGGCCGAAAAAGGTTTCAGGAGATAATCGAGCGCGTGCAGCTCATAGGCTTCGACGGCGCGATCATCGAGAGCGGTCACAAACACGATCTCCGGACGGTGATCTGCGGGCAGCATCGCGAGCAACTCGGTGCCCTCGGCTTCAGGCATCTTAATATCGAGGAAGATCACATCGGGGCGCAAGGAGTGGCAAAAGACGACCGCGGTCGCCACCGAGACGGCCTCGGCCACCACTTCTATTTCGGGATGTGCCGCGAGACGCTTGCGCAGAAAATCTCGCGCGCCGGGCTCATCATCGACGAGCAGAACGCGCAGGTGCACCCTCATGCGGTGACCCTTTGCCGAGAAACGCGGTTGCTTAACCGTGGCGCTATCATCGAGCCCGAGCATTCGCCCGAGCCAACGCGGGAGCTCGCGGTAGTGTGTGCATCAATCAAGGGCTGGGCTATTCGCATAAAAACTCCGCAGCACACCTCATGAATCCCGAGAATAAAGCATGATGTCGCGAACCGGACCGAAGACGTGGTGAACTGGGCGTAACAAACCTAAAAGCTTAGCAGAGCACTGTTCGCTTAAGCCTTTTACCGCGGTGTACGGGCTAGCTCGGGGCCAGACCGGATAGCTGAGCACCCCTGTACGGAATCTTATTTAAGTAAGCTTGCGGCTTTCAATCGCTGCATGAGGCGTAGGCTGGGTTTCCGACCCAATTTCCTCGTCCCACCCAAGCCACGGAGGGTAATGAGTGCCCGATCGCGGGAAACGCGTTCCAGCTTCTCCAAGCGCCGTAGATTGATGATCCGGGAGCGGTCTACGCGCATAAAATCCCCCGCCGGGAGCAAGCCTTCCCACTGGTTCATCGCCCGCCGCAACACGTAGGTGCTACCGTCAAAAAGCTTGAGTCGGGAATAAGGCGCCTCGGCCTTGATCATGACGATGTCGGCCAGTTTCACTTTGAGTCGCCCGTTATCCGTGATCACCCAGATTGTCTTAGACGCAGTTTCGGCCTGGCTCTCTACTTGTGGAGCGATCGCCAGACACACATAAGTGCGCCGTAGCTTGTCGATCATGAGATTTACCCGCTTGGCCGAATAAGGTTTGAGTAGGTACCGCAGGGAGTGGGCCTTAAACGCTTCAACCGTGCGATCGTCCGGCTTTGTTAAAAAGACGATCTGCATCCGGGGATTCCCTGCTGGCACCGGCAGCAGCAGGAAGGTCTCGGCGTGCGGTAGGCTGATATCAAGGAAGAGCACATCCGGCAGTAGCCTTCGGCAAAACACCAAGGCGGTGGTCACCGTATGAGTTTCGCCGACTAACTTGATTCCCCGATCCAGCCTCAAGTGCTTGCTCAAACCTGCGCGCACTCCGGGGTCGTCGTCGACGATCACGCATCTTAGCGGGGCGCATGGGGCGCTCCCCAT
>CAMDRP010000158.1 GCA_945906965.1 Opitutus sp. GAS368
GAGATCGTTGTCGTTGGGGTTCAGGCCCGAGTTGGCGGGATTGAGGCCGATGTAGGGAGGACGATAATCTTTAAATTGTTCTTTGCGGAATTCGCCGCCGCCCGCGAGGGAGATGGCGCCGCTCCAGATGTCGATGAGCTCGCCGCCGACGCGTAGGTCGACGCTGCCGATGGCGCTGTAGCCTTCCCGGCGGAATTGGGTGCGGAAGGATTCTACAACCTCGCTGGGATTGGTGTAGGGTTTGTCGGTGACGACGGAGGTGCCGACGACCTTGAAGGTGTAGCCGAAAGGGTTGTAGGCGGTGGCGTCGGTGCGGCCGAGCGCGTCGCGGAGGAGACTTTCGCGGACGGCATTGAGGGAGAGATCGTTCGTCCAGGCCTTGGTGAAGAGGCCGCCGGTTTCCCAGCTCCAGGTGGAACCGAATTTGCCGCGGAGGCCGGCGACGAAGCGGACCATGTTGGAGTTAACCTGCACGTGTTCAGCCCCGATGTCTTTAGTGTTACCGGTCAGGATTGTGAGGGCTTGGGGGGTGCCGACGATGCGGGCCGTACCATCGGTATTGGCGGCGCCGGTGGCATTCACGTAGCGCGAGCCGAAAGGATTAAACGGGTTGTTAACCGACATGTTTTGGATGACGAGGCTGTCGGCGCCCGGGTAGTTGAGCGCGATGGGCTGACGGATGAGGTCGGACTTCGCGTGGTAATAGGTGAGGTCACCGAAGGCGGTGATGCGTTTGGAGAGGTCGTACTCAAAGCTGCTGTAGGTGCTGAGACGGGCGCTACGGGGGGAGCCTTGTTGGTAAAGGTTGATGTCGTTGTAGGCTTCGGGATTGGCGGCGCGAGTGGGGGCGACGGTGGTGTCGGCTGGCAGGCTGTTTGGACCGGTGAGGGGACGGTAGTAGCGGGTAGTGCCGCTGGTGGCGTTGGCGCCGAGGCGGTAGGTAGGCCAGAGCACCGCGGAGCGAGCGTCGAAGCCGGAGCCGAGCGCGTTAAACGGCGCGGGGGCGACTTTGGTGTGGTTGGCGCTGGCCGAGAAGCTGCGATCGCGCAGGTTGATTTCCTGGCGGTAGAGGTAGTCGATGTTGGTGAGGAAGCGACCTTTGCCTTGGGCGAATTCGGTGCCGTAGGTGAGGGTGGCTGATCCGCTGGCGCCGCCGCGGTATTCAGGTTGGCCGTAGCGCATGCGCAGCTCGGTGCCGCGGAAATCTTGGCGCATGATGTAGTTCAACACACCGGCGACGGCGTCGGAGCCGTAAACAGAGGAAGCGCCATCACGCAGGACGTCGATGTGGTCGATGCCTTGGGTAGGGAGCTGATTGGCGTTGGGCGAGAAGCCGTTGCCGCTGGTGGAGTCACTGGCGGTGAGCGGGTGGGGGGCGATGCGGCGGCCGTTGAGCAGCAGCAAGGTGCCGCCCGAGCCGATGCCTCGAAGGGCGACCGTCGCGACGTCACCACGGGCCGTGGCGCCGCCGTTGGAGGCTTCGTTGAAGGGCACGCTGGTGAGCTGGGGGAGGGCGGTGATGAGGTCGATCGGGGTCAGGGCGTTGCGGGCCGTCATCGAGTCTTGGCTGATGATCGTGACCGGGAGCACCTTCTCGATGTCCATGCGCTTGATGTTCGAGCCGGTGACGGACATGGCCTCGAGGACGACGATTTTTTCGTCGTTCGCAGGGGCAGTCGGTGCGGGCGCGACGGATTGGGCAACGAGCGGCGTGAGCAGCAGCGCAGCGAGCAGGGCCAGGGTGGTGGTCCGGTTCAGATTAAGAGACTGACTATTCGGTAGTTTCATACGGTTTGGTGGGAAAAGTCGTGAAGGCGGGGGCGTCGGTGGTGTATCGCCCAGCTCATTTTGAGCCAATTTTGTTAAATCGTGGTCACGTTTTTGGAATTTATCAATGGCTACTATTGATGATTACGCGTAGAAATAGGTCATCATGGGAACACCATTTGCACGATGCGGCAGATGGCTTTAACCCGTGGGTTCGCAATCACCACAATCTTTCTCAACTTATTTATGAAATCGCCCTTAGCGTCTCTGTTTTCCTTAGTTGCAACATCGGCGGCGATGTTGGGCCTGAACGCCCCGTTGGTGGCGCAGACGACCAAGCCGGAGCTGGTCGAGTACGTCCAAGCGCAGAAAGCCGTCTACGAAGACATCGCCTTGAAGATCTGGGGTTATGCCGAAGTCGGTTTCAAGGAGACGAAGAGTTCGGCGCTGTTACAGGCGCAGTTGGCTAAGGAAGGATTTAAAGTTGAGGCGGGCGTCGCGGGCATCCCGACGGCGTTTGTCGCGAGTTTCGGCAGCGGGCATCCCATTATCGGGATCATGGGTGAGTTCGATGCGTTGCCCGGCGTCTCGCAAGCCGCCGTGCCTGAGCGCAAACCCATCGAGGGCCAAATCGCAGGACACGCCTGCGGGCACCACGTGTTTGGCGCGGGCTCGGCGGCGGCGGCGGTCGCGGTAAAACATTGGATGCAGGCCACGAAGCAGGTGGGCACGATCCGTTTCTACGGCACGCCCGCCGAGGAAGGTGGCTCGGGCAAAGTCTACATGGTGCGTGCGGGTTTGTTTAACGACGTGGACGCCATGTTGCACTGGCACGCGGGCGATAAGAACGCCGTTAGCCTCGGTAGCACGCTCGCAAACAAGTCGGGTAAATTTCGTTTCCGCGGTATCGCCTCGCATGCGGCCGCCGCGCCGGAGCGCGGTCGCTCGGCCCTCGATGGCGTGGAGTCGATGAATTATATGGCGAACATGATGCGCGAACACGTGCCTGACAGCACGCGCATCCACTACGTGATCACCAAAGGCGGCGAGGCGCCCAACGTCGTGCCGGCGTTTGCCGAAGTGTTTTACTACGCGCGTAGCCCCAGCCGCCAGATCCTGCAAGATGTGTGGTCGCGCATGGAAAAAGCCGCGCAAGGTGCCGCGCTGGGCACGGGTACGACGGTCGATTGGGAAGTCATCGGCGGCGTCTATGAGATTTTGCCCAACGAGCCGCTCGCGCGCGCGATGCACGCGAACCTTGTGACCGTCGGTGGCGTGACTTATAACGATGAAGAAAAGGTTTTCGCCGATAAACTCGCGCGCACGCTCTACGGCAAACCGCCAGCTATCGAGACGGCTGCGATGGTGCAGCCCTTGAATCCCGATGCGACCGGCTCGGCCTCCTCCGACGTCGGTGATGTGAGCTGGACGGTGCCGACGACGGGACTCTCCGCAGCGACGTGGGTGCCCGGCACACCGGCGCACAGCTGGCAAGCCGTGGCCTGTGGCGGTACCTCGATCGCGCTCAAAGGCATGGTCGTCGCCGCGAAAACCATCGCGCTGACCGCCGTCGATCTTTTCCAGAAACCTGAACTCGTCGCCCAAGGTAAAGCGGAACTCGCCAAACGACGCGGCGGTGCGGAGTTCATATACGAAGCCTTAATCGGCGATCGAAAGCCGGCGCTCGATTACCGGAACTGAGGGCGCGGCAAGATAGAGGGCAGGGCGCGACCCATCAACCAGCCGGGAATTAACTTTGTAGTTCGTAACTCAATACACTGAGCGCGTAAACGGCCGCGGTCTCGCAACGTAGGACGAGTGGCCCGAGCGTGATCGGTTCGAAACCAGCGGAGCGCGCGATGCTAAGTTCGGCCGGCGTGAAGTCTCCCTCGGGCCCGACCAGCCACACCGCGCTGCGCGGCGCTCGACCTAAGGCGGCGGTGGTCGCAGCGAGCACAGATTTGAGGGACTTGGCGCCGGGCTGGAGACTAGCGATGAGTTTTAGATCGTAACCGCGCGCCGATTCCATGAAAGCGGCGGCGGTTTGTACGGGGGTGATTTCCGGGAGCCAAGGATTGCCGCATTGCTTCGCGGCCTCGAGGGCGGCATGGGCCCATTTCTCGATTTTTTTATCCGAGCGATCGGCGTCCAGGTGGACTTGGGTGCGTTCACTAGCGAGCGGGACGATGCGGGCCGCGCCGATCTCGGTGGCCTTGCGCACGATGTCGTCCATCGTACCGCCCTTGGGGAGGGCTTGACCGAGCGTGATAGAGAAGGGAAGCGGTTGAAGTTTTTGTTTGAAGCGGACCTTCAGACGAGCCGCGCGTTTGTCGGCGGCGGTGAGTTCGCAAATCCATTCGGAGCCGCGACCGTCGAAGGCGACGACGGTGTGGCCTAGGGCGGCGCGATTGACGACGATGAGGTGGTGCGACTCGTCGGCGGAGAGGATGAGCTCCATTGGCTCGGCCTGGGCAGGCGTGGCGTGGACGCGAAAATCGGGCATAAGCAGAGCGGACGAGCGCGGCGGTGTCAGGTCGAGGGCAAAAAGAAAGGGCGCCCGACCGCGAGGCCGAGCGCCCTTACCGACTTAACTATAAACTATGAATATCCTAAAAAGAACGGGTAACTAACGCAGAGAAAGACGCCGGGCGTGAGCGGACGTTCAAAACTGAGGCGTAAAATTTTACGTGGACACGGGCGGATGCGTTTTCCAGCGT
>CAMDRP010000159.1 GCA_945906965.1 Opitutus sp. GAS368
GAATGCAGGCGTTGGTAACCATAGCCCAACGTCTAGTCCTATGATTATAGCTCGTCGGATCGGCCATCGGCTCGGTGACCTCCTCGCACCAGCTACCACAATCGCCAGCGCTCTGTACCACGATCGTCGTCTCTTCCCAGGCTAACAGAGCCCACTTGCAACCCCCTGCCCCAGCCCGTTAGCTTTTTTCGATGCTACCCTCTCCCTCTTTGAGCGCTCCCACGCTCCCGGCGCAGGCGCCGTTTCACGTGATGACCAAGCCGATCGGATCGCGGTGCAACTTGGACTGCAGTTATTGCTTCTATCTTGAGAAGGAAAAACTCTACACCGACGCAGGCGGCATGCGGATGAAGCCCGAAGTCTTGGAGACGTATGTGCGAGACTACATCGCCGCCCAACCCGGTCCCACCGTCAACTTTGCCTGGCAGGGCGGTGAGCCGACACTACTCGGAGTCGAGTTTTTCCGCACAGCGGTGGCGCTGCAGGCGAAATATGCCCAAGGCAAGACCATCGAGAATGCCTTCCAGACCAACGGCGTCTTACTCGATGACGAATGGGGCGCGTTCCTCTATGCCGAACGATTTCTTGTCGGGATCAGCATCGACGGACCGGCCGCCTTGCACGATGCCTACCGGGTGGATAAAGGCGGCAAGCCAACCTTTGCCCGCGTCATGGCCGGCATGCAGGTACTCAAGCGGCACAAGGTCGAGTTCAACACCCTCACCACCGTGCACCGGAAGAATTCCCGTCAGGCGCTGGAAGTCTACCGCTTCTTGCGCGAGGTTGGCTCCGGCTACATGCAGTTCATCCCGATTGTGGAACGCAATGCCGGTAGCACCGATAACGGCCTGTGGCTGGCCCCGCCCCCCGATCACGAGGACGCCGCCGCCCTCGACAGCCAAGTAACCGAGTGGAGCGTTCGTCCGTCTGAATACGGGCAATTTCTCATCACGATCTTCGATGAATGGATCCAGCGCGACGTGGGCCGGATATTCATCCAGCAATTCGATGCGGCCCTCGCCAACTGGATGGGCGCCCCAGCGGGGGTCTGCATTTTCTCTGAAAATTGCGGCCGCGCTCTCGCCGTCGAGCACAACGGCGATCTGTACAGTTGCGACCACTACGTCTACCCGCGCTACAAGCTGGGCAACTTGATGAACACCTCGCTTGCCACGCTGGTGGACTCCCCTGAGCAACAGGCCTTCGGACGGGCGAAGTCGGCTTCCCTGCCCCAGTATTGTCGCGAGTGTCCGGTGCGCTTCGCCTGCCACGGCGAATGCCCCAAACATCGCTTCCTTAAAACCCCCGCCGGTGAACCGGGCCTCAATTACCTGTGTGCCGGCTACAAGAAATTTTTCACGCACATTGATTCGCCGATGAAAACCATGGCGGCCCTGATCGCGCAGAAGCGAGCCCCAGGCGGGATCATGCAAATGCCGCGCAGCCACTGGATGCCTGCTTCAATTCGCCGGTAAAAACCATCAGGAGACGAAAATTCCGAGATCCGGTAATTGTGCTTCACTGGTGAAACCAAAGTCGTCAGGGCGACGTCTTACTTATATCGCGATCGAACGCCTCGATCAAACTCATCCCCATCCCCATCCCTGTGTTCAGTATGAAAATAATTCATCGTCTTATCATCACCACGATTACCGCCTCGCTCTTACTGCCGATCACAGCATCTGCCGCCAAGGCCGATCGGAAAAAAGCCGCCGAGCCCCTTCCGGCCTATGCCACCATCGACCCGGACAGCAAAGGCAGCGTCAGCAAAGATCAGTTTGTTGCGGCCCTGAAGGAAAAGCTCGGCAGCGAAGATGCCGCCAAGACAAAATTTGAAGCCCTCGACAAGGACAGCGACGGTAAACTAACCAAGGAAGAGTATGCTGCGGGGAACGAGCCGAAGAAGCGCAAGAAGAAGAAGAAGGACCAGTAAGTTTCCCGAACGCGTAACGCTCGAATCATTTTCCGGCGGAGCCAGCCCGGCTCCGCCTTTTTTGCGCACGCACTGCGCTGAATTGAATGCCGAACGGGTTGAGCCGCACGATCGGTGCGCTCGGTGAAACCGAATTTCCGCTCTGTTTACAGCCGCAGCGTTTGAGAAAATCGATGACTTGAGGCCGCTCGCCCAGGTCAGCGGCCTGCCCATTGTGAGGTGGGCGATATCCGCAGCGGATATTTGACGAGGGCGTGGGTGACGGAGCGCGGAGCGGGCTTAGCCCGAGATATAGCGACGCGCCACCGCCCGTCTGCCAAAAGGCATAATCAGCCGTCAGAGCCGCTGACCGAGTGAAGACGAGGTATCAATAAATCCTGCCACTGGCGGAATAAATCCATGCCGTCGTCGAGTCGATCGGTGCATACTAGGGCGCCTCCGACATGAAACGCTTCTTTCGCGCTACAAGGATAGATGAGTTGGACGACTTGACCGAAGTGGCAGGCCAGGGAATCACTGGGATTGGAGCACAAATCCGCGCTAATCTGATCCCGCGACTGTGGCGGGAAGTCGCCGGCTATAGTCGGGTTAAGTTCCGCGCCGACTTGCTCGCCGGAGCAACGGTGGCGATCGTCACGATTCCGCAAGCCATCGGCTTCGCTCTAGTCGCCGGATTGCCCATTCAAGCCGTGCTCGCCACCGCGGTCATCGGTTCGCTGGTCTGTGCGTTTTACAGCTCGTCGCCTCATCTCGTCTTTGGACCGACAAATACCATCAGTATCATCCTCGCGAGCACCGTCCTTGCTTTGGGCGATGTGCCGCTGACGCCGTTGGCGAAGGTGCTGCTTCTGGGGTGCCTCATTGGGATCATCCAACTGGTCGCCGGTTTAACCAAGACTGGTCAGATGACCCAGTTCATCTCCCGTACCGTCGTCATTGCCTACACTACGGCAGTGGGTGTGCTGATCGCCGTCGGCCAATTAGGCAATCTGCTCGGGATCGTCCGCGCGCCGACGGTCAGCCTTCTTGGCACCATGGCGCATTTGGCGCAGAATTTCTTCAGCCTCAACTTCAACTACCTTTCGGCGATTACGGGCGGCGTCTGCTTCGCCCTGCTTTACCTATTGCGCCGATGGCGGCCGCGTTGGCCGGATGGCTTGATCGTATTGCTCTTGGCGAGCGCCGTGGCGGTCCTAACCCAACTCGATCAGCAAGGAGTTCGCCTTGTCCGCGATTTGGGCGAGATATCGGCAGCGATGCCCATTTTCATCGGCTTTCCGTTGAATGAAGAAGGACTAAAGCTGGTGCCGCGTGTCACAGGCACGGCTATCGCCATCGCGCTTTTGGGAATGCTGGAGGCTGTTGCCATCGCCAAATCCCTCGCGGCTCGTTCCGGCCAGAAGATCGATCCAAACCAAGAACTCATCGGTATGGGGCTCGGGAATCTTGCCTCTACCGCCTTCGGCGCCATGCCGGGATCGGCCTCGTTTCTGCGCAGCGCCGCCAACCTACAGAGTGGAGGCCGCACGCAACTGGCCACGGTTTTCAGCTCGATCGGGGTGTTGGTCGCCGTCCTAGTGATCTCCCCGCTACTTAACTTTATTCCGATCCCGGCGCTCGCCGCCTACTTGATCAGCATCGCCCTTCGGATCGTCAACCTTGAGCAGATCACCATTGCTCGCCGAGCGACCCGGGCGGACGCCGCAGTCTTTTGGGTGACTTTTATCGCGGCGCTGTTTCTGCAACTGGATACCGCAATCTACGTTGGCGTCGGCATCTCCCTCGTGCTGTTTCTTCAGAAGGCCAGCGCTCCCATTCTGGTCGAACACGCCTTCAATGACCAAGGCGAGTTGACGGAGATCGAGGCGCCGTCCGCACGCAATACTCCGCAGGTGTCCATCGTGCACGTCGAAGGGGACCTATTTTTTGGTGCGGCGGATATTTTTCAAGACGGAGTCAGGCGACTCGCCGAGGACCCGAACATCCGCGTCTTTATTTTGCGCATGAAAAATGCCCGCCACCTTGATGCTACCACCGCCATGGCGCTTGGGCAGTTGATCGACTACCTCCAGTCGGAGGGGCGTTACCTGCTCATATCCGGCGTGCACGGCGATGTCGCCGGAGTGCTGAAGCGCAGTGGACTGGTCGCCAAACTGGGCGTCGAAAACATTTTCCCCGCCGAGGAAAATGCCACCCTGGCCACGAAGAAGGCACTCCAGCGCGCCCAAGCGCTCATCGGCGTGAAGCCGGAACTGCGCGTGTACTACCGGAAGATGGTCAAGGCCGGCTGATCAAGGCGCACGAAGATCTATACCCAATTGACCTCCTCCCGGCCCTAAAGGGCCGGGATTCCCTTAAGCAGCACGCCTGCGAAGCAGGCGGGCGCGTTGAGGGGTGGTTCCCGTTTCACCGGAGCCTGAAGCTCCTCCACGGACAGTGGCGGCAAGTCCTGCCGACATTATATTCTGAGCGGCGATCACATCGGCATGGCCGGTGTGAGCGCATTTAACGCAGCGGAAA
>CAMDRP010000160.1 GCA_945906965.1 Opitutus sp. GAS368
TTTTGAGCACCCGCTGCACGGGGCTTCTGGTAGAGCATATCTTGAAACTCGATTTTGCTGCGCTTGAAGCCACGGGAGTTCACGTTCGCTAAATTATTGGCGATCGTGTTGAGGTTCAGCTGTTGGGCCTCCATGCCCGTGGCGGCAGAGTAAAGGGAAAGATTCATGGTACGAGATTACTTGGGGTGGAGGGTCGAAAGGGATCAGCCGAGGGTGTCCAGAGTGCGTTGGAGCAACTGGTCGCGGGTGGAGATGATTTTCTGGTTGGCTTCGTAGGCGCGGGAGATGGACACCAGATCGATCATTTCGCGCATCGGGGAAATGTTACTGCCTTCGATGTAGCCCTGCATGACGCTACCGCCGGCGACGGCGATCGGGGCTTCGTTGGCGGTCGGCACAAAGACGCCGCCACTCAAGGGTTCCAATTTCTGCGTATCGGCAAAGCGACTAACCGCGAGGGTATCGACGACTTGGCCGGCCTGGTTAATTTCGCCATCGGCATTGATGGAAATCGTGCCACCCGCCTGCAGCGTGATGGGCGCGCGACCAGCGCCGAGGACAGGCAAATTATCCGAAGTCACCAAGGTACGATCGGCGCGTACGGACAATTGGCCGGCGCGGGTAAAACCCTCGCGTCCATCGGGGAGACGCACGCTGAGAAAACCATCGCCGGAGATGGCGACATCGAGATCACGGCGCGTCTGGACCATTTCGCCTGGGGCGAAATCCAAACGTACGAGAGCCGAAGGGAATGAACCGTTTAGACTTTCATCCGATTTAAACTGGCCGGTGCGCAGTTCGCCGGAGGGTTGAGCAGAGAATTGGACCAACTGGCGCTTGAAACCGGGCACCTGGCTGGCGGAAATATTATGCGACGAAGCCTGCTGCCAGCGCTCGAGAGCGGCTAGGGCTGCGGTATTTTGGTAGAGGCCTACGGTCATGCCGTGTCTTAAGCATACGCAATGCCATGTTTTTATTTCGTTTATTATCAATTATTTATATACACATTAAATCCACGGGCAAGTTTTGCCTTCGCCTATTACACAATAGTCACTTTGATTATGACACGATACGCGGCGGGCGCATCCACCCCGCCATTTCTCCGCCTTTCTCTGCCCCTTAACCTCCGAGTCCGTTGTCATGAGTAACTCAAATACCGTAGCAGTCTTCGCGGCCAGCGGTCGCGCGACCGATAGCGAGGAGGTCGAATTCTCCGCCGAGCAAGTAGGCTTCGGCGTCTGTCTGATCCTCCACGACGCCCAAGTCCATGCGAGCGCGATCGCCCACGTGCTGATGCCCGATTCGAACAGCAACACCACCTTCGCCCGCAAAAACCCTTACGGGTTTAGCGACACCGCTTTCCCGGCTTTACTGGAAACATTGCGCGGCATCTCGCGCAATTACGCCGGCGACGAGGCCTGGATCGAGGCCAAGAAACGTCTCAAAATTTATCTGATCGGTGCGAGCGAAATCACCACCACCCAAGCGAGTTCCAACGAGCCCACTATCGAGCTTAATATTGGAAAATTAGTCGCGAACCGACTGCGGGATTTGATCAAGACTGCAGGACTAACCGACCCGGTTGAAGCTCTCGGCGGCGCGGCTATGCGCGATGTTTCGATTCGCAACGGCACCGGCAAAGTTCTCATCGAAGAAGCAGGCCAACCGGAGAAAAACCTATGAGCACTTCGCATAACGATGAAATCGTCGAGCGTATCACGCGCCAGATGGGCGAACTGCCCACCTCCCTCGAAGTCGTATGTCGCCTGATGTTGATGCTGCGTAATCCCACGCAGGAAAACGAACACGTCGTCACCGCGCTTTATTCCGACCGCCAGCTCTCCGGGCAGCTGGTGCGTAAACTCGATTCTAACGAAGAGGCCCAGGTCGACGAAAAGGGCAATGTCATCGAGCGCAAACGCTCCGAGGCGGAGGTCCTCCAAGTCCTCGACGGAGCGGTGCTGCAGATGGGTTACACCGCGATCCTACGCCTCGTTTCCGCACTCAGTGTCGGCAAATTGCTCGCCGCCGAGCACAAAGGCTACGGCATGCAACGCCGCGACCTCTGGGTGCATTCCGTCGTCGTCGCCCTGATCGCTCAAAGATTGTGCGAACTGCTCGCCGAGACCGGCCGAGATTCCATCGACCCTTCCCTCGCCTTCATCGCCGGACTCATGCACGACACCGGCAAGGCCGCTCTGAGCACCGAACTCATGCTTTACTTGGAGAAAGCGAATAAAGCCGCTTTCGAAAAAGACGCCAACTGGATTCAAATCGAAACCGAGTTGTGCCTCATCGACCACGCCGCCCTCGGCGCCCGCCTGATGCAACAGTGGAAACTTCCCAAGGAAGTCTCCGATGCCGTCGCCTTTCATCACCAACCTTCCAAAGACCACAAGTTGGCCTCGCTCGTCCACCTCGCCGACTACGCCTCCCGCTTTGTGTCCAACCCTGGCGGCTGGTCCAGCTACGCCATCAAGGTCGACCCCGCTGCCTTGGCGATCTGCCATTTGCGCCTCGACGACATCCAACGCGTCGTCCTTCACGTCTCTCAAGATCGCGGCACGATCGATACTTACGCCAATATCTAAGCCGCTCGGCGCCCCAGATCGGCGCCGCCGCTAAACTCAGCCCTATAGCCGGGCTGAGTTCGTGTCGTTATCCTTGATTCGAACTATCGATGGCTCCAGCCTGTCGAATCTGCATCACGCCACCATGAAACCACTGCTGCTACTCCTCGGAGTCTTTCTCGCCGTGGTCGCCCATGCGCAAATTGAAGGAGAATCCGCCGCCGAACTCATCAAACGCGCCGAACTTGGCGACGCCGTTTCCCGCGTAAAATTAAGCCTCATCCGCAGCGGCGGGGACAAGCAGCTCGCCTCCGAAATCCAAGCCGCCCGCTGGTACCAAGAGGCCGTTGAGCAAAACAACATCGCCTCCCAATATAGCCTCGGTCTCATGTTTGAGTCCGGCGTCGGCCCCGCCAAAGACGCCACCGAAGCCACCCGCTGGTTCCGCATGGCCGCCGAACGCGGCAACAACGCCGCCCAGTTCAAACTCGGCAACCACTATGCCGCCGGCGACGGCGTAGCCAAAAACTCCACCGAAGCCGCCCTCTGGTTTCGTAAATCCGCCGAACAAGCCAACGTCGGCGCCCAACGCAACATCGGCCTCATCCTCCTCAACGGCACCGGCGTCGCTAAAGACATCCCCCAAGCCGCCCAATGGCTCCGCAAAGCCGCCGAGCAAGGCGACGTCACTAGCCAGTACAACCTCGGCATCCTCTTCGGCAGCAAAATCGCCAAAAATTCCGCTGATTCCGCCCGCTGGTACCGCAAAGCCGCCGAACAAGGCCTCGCCGCCGCCCAATTCCAACTCGCCCTGCTGTGCGAACGCGGCGACGGCACCACCAAAGACGCCATCGAAGCCGTCCAATGGCTCCAAAAAGCCGCCGAACAAGACCACGCCGAAGCTCAAACCCTCCTCGGCGAAAAATACGCCACCGGCGATGGCATACCTAAAGACAACGCCGAAGCCGTCAAATGGTACCGCAAAGCCGCCCAACTCGGCAGCATCTCCGCCCAATGCAACTTGGGCTTCATGTACGCCACCGGCGGCGGCGTCGAAAAAAATCCCGCCGAAGCCCTCATCTGGTTTCGTAAATCCGCCGAACTCGGCAACGCCATCGGCCAAGTCAACCTCGGCATCCTCTACCACGCCGGCAACGCCATCGGCCAAGATTACTTCGAAGCCGCCAAATGGTACCGCAAAGCCGCCCTCCAAGGCAACGAACTCGCCCAATATAATCTCGGCCTCCTTTACGACGCCGGCGCCGGCGTCCCCAAAGACAGCGCTGAGGCCGTCCGCTGGATCCGCATGGCCGCCGACCGCGGTCACGGCCCCGCCCAGACCAACCTCGGCGCCAAATACGCCACCGGCGACGGCATCCCCAAAGACCTCGTCGAAGCCCACGTCTGCTTCAACCTGGCCAGCGTCAAAGGCAACGCCACCGCCCAACGCAACATGGTCATGATCGAGCGCGACATGACTCCCGATCAACGCGCCAAAGCCATGGAACTCGCCCGCAACCGCTTCGCCGCGGTCACCAAGCCCGACCCCACCGCCAACCCCGCCAAGGCAACCTCCGCCGAGCCCGCCACGCTCACGGCCACCCCCGCAGCTCCGGCCACCCCCGCTCCTACCGCGACCCCGGACCCTTCAGCCAATCCCGCGTCCACCGCCGCCCCCGCTCGCCCCACTGCGGCCAATTAACCCGCTCGCGCCTCACGCGCGAAATTTGGTTTCCCTCCCCGCGCGCCGCGCCTCAACCTCTGGGCTCTCATGAAAAAAGAAGCCATTCTGCAGAAATTTCGCACCGAACGCGTCATCGCCTTGATCCGCGCCGACAACCCCGACGGTCTC
>CAMDRP010000161.1 GCA_945906965.1 Opitutus sp. GAS368
GCCAAAATCGAGCACGAGGACGAACTCTGCATCGTCCTACACGACATCCAGCCCCAAGCGCCGGTCCACCTGCTCATCATCCCAAAAAAAGCCCTGCCGCGCATCGGCGCCGCCACAAATGACGATCAAGCGTTACTCGGTCACCTCTTACTGACCGCCGGCAATCTAGCGAAAAAACTCCAACTCGCTAACGGCTTCCGCCTCGTCGTGAACAACGGCCCCGACGGCGGTGAATCCGTCCCTCACCTGCACGTTCACCTCCTTGCCCGTCGCCCCCTCACCTGGCCACCGGGCTGAGCAAAAATGCGAAGCTAACCCCGCGCCTCAAAGGCGCCGTCGACGCGCTTGGCGATGGCGCGCTTGAGCTCGAGCATCATCAGCACCGCCGAGAGCTGAGCCGCCGCCAAACCTGTAAGCTCCGCGAGCACATCGGGCGTCAGGGGTGCGCCACTCGCAAAATACGCGAACACCCGAGCTTCATCGATCGTCAGATTCGCCGGCGTACCTTCCGGCGTCCCGGGTTTTTCCGAGATGGGCGCGGGCCGTAAGCCGCCGAGGTAATTTAACTCCGAAAGCAGATCATCGATGCCAGTAAGTAATGTCGCTCCATCGCGAATCAACTGGTGACAGCCAGCGCTGCTTGGTTGGTCAATCCGACCAGGCACCGCGAAGAGCAACCGCCCTTGTTCGCCTGCGAAACGCGCCGTTATCATCGCGCCTCCATCCACATCGCTTTCGATCACCACCGTCGCCTCGCACATACCCGCCACGATGCGATTACGCATCGCAGACGACTGCCAATCGGCCCGCCGCCCGAGCGGAAATTCGGACAGCACCACACCCTGTTCTTCGATCCGCCGGTAGAGGCCCAAATTTTCTGGCGGGTAAACGATATCGAGGCCGTTGCCGAGCACCGCGGCCGTCTTGCCGCCAACCGACAGCGCGCCCTCATGCGCCGCCGTATCGATCCCACGCGACAAACCGCTCACCACGCAAAAACCCAATCGCGCCAGCTCTGCACCAATTTTTTTTGCCGTCGCCATTCCATAGAGCGTCGTGCTTGGAGAACCGACAATCGCGATACACGGCTGCGAGAAATCGTAACGCCCTTTGCGATACAAAGCGATCGGCGGATCGGAGATCTCCCGCAACAGCCTTGGATAAGCCTCATCGCCACCAATAATACAATCCACCTGGCTTTGCGCCATCCGCGTCTGTTCGCGCGCCAGATCAAAATGCTGCGTCCAATTCGTAAGGGTCGCACTCATCACCGGCCCCACTCCTTTCACTGCTTCCAGTCGGCGTCGCCCGACCGTAAAGATTGTCCGCGGATCACCGCCGAGTTCTTGGAGGAGTCGGTTGAGCGTGATCGGCCCGATATTGGGCAGCGCATTTAAAACCAAAAATGCCTGCCGCTCGGTGAGTTCGCTCATGTAAATTACTTTCGCAAAATTTTGGGCAAAAAATCGAGCACCTGAGTGGTCGTAACTGCCACTTGGCCGTGCTGCCGCGCCAGCGCATCCGCAGCAAGTCCATGCCAGAGTACGCCCCGCGCGGCCGCGAGTTCAACTTCACCCGAAGTATGCGCGAGCAAACCACCGATCAAGCCAGCCAACACATCGCCGCTGCCACCCCGCGCCAGCACCGGCCCGCCAAAAAAACTATGGTAACTCGGGCCCAAACCGCTGCCGCTTTCGATGCGCGTCACCGGCCCTTTACGCACCACGGTCGCCGACGGCAACGTCGCACCGGCGATGCGCGCCCATTCACCGGCGTGGGGCGTGAGTACGCGCGGCGCGTTACCAACTGCGACGATATCTGGCTGCAACGCATCCGCGTCGATCACCAGCGGCACTGCCGAGGTCGCGACGATGTCCCGCAGTAGAGCGAGCGTCTCCGCCTCCCGTCCCACGCCCGGTCCCAGCACCAAGGCATCTAGACGCTCAGCCCGCGCCTTCAATAAATGCTGCCCCTCGAGCGCGAGTCCACCGTCAGGTGTCTCGGGCCAGCCGACCCACATCACCTCGGGCGCCTGGGCCGCAAACGCCGCCGCCAACCTCTCCGGCACAAACGCCGTCACCAGACCTGCGCCACTGCGCAAGGCCGCGAGCGCCGTCATCAACACCGCGCCCGGATAACTGCGCGAGCCGCCGATGATGCCCACATGACCATAGGTGCGTTTGTCAGAAATCGCCGGACGCAACGCCGCCAAAGGCGCCAACAACTCCGGGACAAGTACGCGGTTACGCACCGCCGGCATCGGATTGGCCCCATCAAAAAAACCGAGATCAAGGTAACGCACGCGCCCGGCCCGCGCGGCCTGGAGCACGGGAGTTTTCACCATTCCCGTCGCATACGTAAAATCAGCCTGAAACAAATCTGCGCTCGGCAAATCCACCGCAGCTCGAAAGCGGATCGGATGAGCATTGATCTGGGCGAAGAGCGCGACCACCCGTGATTCAGCGGGCGCTCGAAACTGAAAACCAAAAACACCGTCTAGGCTGACCGTATAGGCGTCGCCTGCGAGCGCGGTGATGACGCGCACGCGCTCGTGCGCGCAGTGGACCAGCGCCCGCCATGCACGTTGCGCAAGCGGACGCAGCGGGCGTTCCCCGAAGAAAAACAAAACCTCGGCGATAGCCTGGGGATTTTTCTCGAGCAGATCCTGCGCCGCAATGAAGGCATCACCCGCGTTGTGGCCTTTGCCTGCGAGCACGAGAATCCGCGCGGTGGCAGGGAATTCACCGATCTCCTGAAAATCACGTTGCACCGCGGCACCCAAGGCGCGGCCGGCGCGTTGCATCGCGGTCCATTCACGCGCTTCGTCGCCCCCAAAATAAGCCGCCTCAAATGCGCGGGCTTGCTCGCAGCTGAGAATCGGGTGGCTCAAAAGACTCATGGTGCTAGGGCCGCGGGGCGGGCGGCGGCGGCGGGGGCGTGGGCGTGGGCGTGGGGGCGGGCGATGCCACACCCATGTTTTCTCGAGCGGCGGTGCTGATCGAGCGCCAGGTTTCTTGGTTTTTTTCGCCGAGCCACGCCGATCGTTGCATGGCGGTTTCAGTGAATTGCAGCGGGCAATTTTCCAAGTTGGCCTGCGGGCCATGTGTGAGCAGCGGGTGCGTCAGTCGCGTGATCGAGCGGAAGAAAAATGCGCCGTCGTTGCGCAGTACTTCGTAGCAATCGGAATAGGCCTGGGTCGCATGGTTCCAGAGCGCGATTTCAGTGCGATCCTGGTGCCAGACGGCATACTGCCCCCACTCCGCGAACACGGCCTCGATCGTCGTAAAACGAGGCGTAGTCTGAACCTCGGGCGCAGACGATTCTAACGGCGTGGACGCAGATGCAGTTTCCCGTTTCGGCAGCGCCCAGACGAATAACGCTCCCACGATGAAACCCAGCATCACCCACGAAGGCACCATCGAGGGTTTGGGTTCGGGTTCGGGCGGAGGTGTTACCTCGGGCTCGAACTCGTTGGGCTCGTGCTGGTACATCGAGAAATGTTTTTAAGCGCGGACAATGGCGGCGACGGCCATGGCGGTCGTCTCGGTATGGGAAAGACTCACGTGGATATGCGTGCCACCGACGTGCGCGAGGAGCGCGGCCGCTTGGTCATCGAGGCGCACCCGGGGTTCGGCGCGTTCGCCGTGGTAGATCGACATGGATTTCCAGCTCAACTCTGCGCCGATGCCGGTGGTGAAAGTTTTTGAAATCGCCTCTTTCGCGGCCCAACGCGCGGCGAGGTGTTTGTGCGGCTGCGCCATGCTCATACAATAGGCGCGTTCCTCGGCGGTGAACACCCGGTCGAGGAAATGATCGCCGTGACGCTCGAGTACATCGCGGATGCGTTGCACCTCGACGAGGTCGCAACCGAGGCCAACAAGGACGCCGCCGGGCGGGAGGGAGAGATTCATGGGCCAAAAAAACTCAGGGATTCATAAGCACCTTCATCTCGCGAACGGCTGCTTCAATGCCAGTGAACAGCGCACGACTGATTAAACTATGGCCGATATTGAGTTCGTGCACATGCGGCAACGTACGAACTTCGGCAATGTTCACGTAGTTGATGCCGTGGCCGACGTTGACGGTGAGGCCGAGGTCGTGGGCGCGGACGGCACCGAGTCGAAGACGTTGAAACTCAGCCGCACGGCGAGCACCGTAGTAGGCGTTGGCGTAGGCGCCCGTGTGCAACTCCACCCAAGGCGCTTTCGCTGCGGCGGAGGCTTCGATGGCAGCGTCATCGGGATCGATGAAGAGGCTCGTCACGATACCGGCGGCGCTCATCACTTCGACGCAGGCGCGAACGCGTTCGCGTTGGCCCACGACGTCGAGGCCGCC
>CAMDRP010000162.1 GCA_945906965.1 Opitutus sp. GAS368
GCCGCAGGCAGCATCATTCAGGTCGGCACCCAGCTCCGCAGTCTACCGGGCATCGTCGGCGCCCGCCAGCTCGTCAAAGACGGCGCCATTGGAAAAATCACGCGCATCGACGAATCCCGCAACGGCGAGAAACCCTACTGGTATCTCTACCTCAAACCCGATGTGCGTGAGTCGGAGGTCGATTGGAAGGAATTCCTCGGCGATCGGAAGATGCGCCCATTTTCAGCCGGCCAGTTCTCCGCGTGGTATGGCTATTACGAGTTTTGTCAGGGCCCGGTGCCGCAGTGGGGCGCCCACTTCCTCGACCTGATGCACTATGTGACCGACTGCGGCTTCCCCCAATCATGCGTGTGCCTCGGCGGCTCGACCTACTGGAACGATGAGCATAAATTCACCGTGCCCGACAACGTCGTCGCCACCTGGATGTATCCCGAGGGTCTGGTTGTCACCAGTTCGAACAATTTCGGCAACGGCGCCGGCAACTCGCGCAAGTTCTACGGCGACAAAGGCACCCTCGCGGTTGACAACTGGAACGCCCCGACCTACAGCGCCGAAGGCGCGCCGAAGCGCGACGGCAAGATTCGGGGCAAACAAAACGTCACTCCGATCGAGCATCCCGATCATTTCCTCAACTGGCTCCAATGTATGCGCTCCGGCGAGACGCCGAACGCCAACATCGACGCCGGCTACCAACACGCCGTCGCCGTCCTGATGGCGGTGATCTCTTACGACACCGGAAAGAAAACGACCTACGATCCGGTGAAACGCCAAATCAACACGGCTTAATCTTCGGGCTGAAACCGTTCTCTCGTCAGCGTTGGGCGACGTGATCAGCCGATTGAGGTCTGTCACCCGATCGAGGTCTGGCTTTGTGACTTGGGATCGCGCGGTGATGGCGCCCCTCGTTTCCGCCCGTCGCTCGCCCGCGCCACGCCGCATGGCGGTGCATCGCCACACCCTTCGAACGCGATTCTCGGTCCCGACCCAGCTCATCGGTCCAAGAAGCGGATCAGCACGCGGTCGGCCGGCTGTGCGCGCCGGCCCGCTTCGCCGCGTTCGATAAGAATTGATCTCATCGACCGTAAACTCATTCCGCCGCGCCCGGTCTTGAGCTTTCCGGAAAGACCTTCCTTGTTCGAGGCGACGGTCACCTCACCGCCCGGCTCGTCACCGCGAAAACCTCCCCGAATATGAAATCCCCCCGCGCGCTCATCGTTGCTCTGCTACTCACCCTGCCCGGCTTCGCCCTCGCCGCCACCCCGGCCGCGCCGAAACCCCTGCGCATTCTTCTCATCACCGGCGGTTGCTGCCATGATTACGCCGCCCAAAAAGATCTCCTTAAACAAGGCCTCGAAGCCCGCGCTCACCTCGTCGTCGAGCACATGCACACCGCCGATAAAACCACGCGCCCCAGCTTCCCCGCGCACACCAACCCCCACTACGCCGATGGCTACGATCTCGTCATCCACGACGAATGCGCGGCCGATATCGCGGACCCCGCGATGGTGCAGAACGTCCTCGCCCCGCACCTCGCCGGCCTCCCCGGCGTAAACCTCCATTGCGCGATGCACAGTTATCGCGTCACCAAAGAATTCAAGACGCCCCTCGCCCCCGGTTCCGCCGGCGCGTTGTGGTTCGACTACCTCGGTCTCCAATCCAGCGGCCACGGCCCGCAAGAACCCATCGCGATCACCTTCACCGCCACCGACAGCCCGATCACCCGCGGCTTCGAAAATTGGACGACGATCAAAGAGGAGCTCTACAACAACGTCCAGGACCCGAAAAATTTTCCCAGCCACCAGTCCCTCGCCAGTGGCAAACAAACCGTGAAAGCCAAAGACGGCACGTTGAGCGACAAAACCGCCGTCGTCGTCTGGACCAACACCTACGGCCCGAAACAAGCCCGCGTCTTCAGCACGACCCTCGGCCACAACAACCTCACGGTTAACGACCCGCGCTTCCTCGACCTCGTCACGCGTGGCGTCCTCTGGGCCACCGGCCACCTCGACGCCAACGGCCACCCCGCCGCCGGTTACGGACCGCAGGGGAAATAAAAAAATTCAGGCTCTTCTCACGCGCCCACCCACCGCGGCGCGCCTGAGCTGCGCCCGCCCTTAGCCCCACGTGCGCCCCGTCGTTTTGCCCCCATGAAGTTCTTTCCGCTCCTGCTGCTGAGTGGCGTGCTGTTGAGCGCCTCCGATCGCCCGCCCAACATCCTCTTCGCCATCGCCGACGATTGGGGTGTCCACGCCAGCGCGTATGGTACGCCTTGGGTGCGCACGCCGCACTTCGATCGCGTCGCCCGCGACGGCATCCTCTTCACCCGCGCCTACACGCCCAACGCCAAATGCGCGCCCTCCCGCGCTTGCATCCTCACGGGCCGTAATTCGTGGCAACTCAAAGCCGCCGCCAACCACCTCGCGTATTTCCCCACCGAGTTCAAAGGTTGGGGCGAAGCCCTCGCTGAAAACGGCTGGTTCGTCGGCTACACCGCCAAGGGCTGGGGCCCCGGCGTCGCCCGCACCGACGACGGCAAAGCCCGCGCCATGACCGGCCGCGCCTTCAACGCCCGCCGCACCCCACCCCCGACTACCGGCATCAATGCCGCCGATTACGCCGCCAACTTCGACGACTTCCTCGCCGCCGCTCCCGCCGATCAGCCTTGGGTTTTTTGGTACGGAGCCACTGAGCCGCACCGCGATTACGAATTCGGCTCCGGCGTGAAAAAGGGCGGCAAACAACTCACCGACATCGACCGCGTCCCCGCGTTTTGGCCCGACAACCCCACCGTGCGCCACGACCTCCTCGACTACGCCTACGAGGTCGAGCACTTCGATCGCCACCTCGGGCGCATGCTCGAGGCCCTCGAGAAACGCGGGCTCCTCGACAACACGTTGGTCATCGTCACCTCCGACCACGGCCTGCCCTTCCCTCGCGGCAAAGGCAGCGCCTACGAAGCCTCCAATCACGTGCCGCTCGCCGCCATGTGGGCCCGAGGCATCACCGGCCACGGCCGCGTCGTCCAAGACTACGTCAGCTTCATCGATTTCGCGCCGACCTTCCTCGAGCTCGCCGGTTTGTCTTGGGCCCAATCCGGCCTCGCGCCGTCACCTGGCCGCAGCCTCACCGATATTTTTCGCGCCGCCGGCTCCGGCCAAATCATTCCCGCCCGCGACCACGTCTTAATCGGCATGGAGCGCCACGACATCGGCCGCCCGGGCGACGTCGGCTACCCGATCCGCGGCATCGTTCGCGACGATCAGCTTTATCTCGAAAATTTCGAACCCAGCCGCTGGCCTGCCTGCAACCCCGAGACGGGCTACCTCAACGTCGACGGCGGCGCCACCAAGTCCTTAATCCTCGAGGCCCATCGCGCGAATCCCGCTGATCCGCACTGGGCCCTCTGCTTCGGTCGCCGCCCCGCGACCGAATTTTACCGTTTAGCCACCGATCCCGACTGCGTGAAAAACCTCGCCGCCGATCCCGCCCTGCGTGCGACCCGCGAAAACCTCCAAGCCGCGCTCTACGCCGAACTCAAAGCCCAAGGCGACCCGCGCATGTTTGGCCAAGGCGACCGTTTCGACCGCTATCCGCATTCCAACCCTGCCCACGTCGGTTTTTACGAACGCTACATGCGCGGTGAAAAAATAAAAACTAATTGGGTCAATCCGAGCGACTTCGAGCCCGCGCTGTTTAAGTAAATCGCGCAGGTTTGGCGAAAGCCGAGGTTTCGCGTTGCGGGCGGTGACGATCCGGTTTTCGTGAGGATATGGTGCTGGACAACGAATTACTCAAACAGGCGCGGGAGGCAGGGATCGATCTCGACTTGATCGATACCAATCTCGCGCTCCGAGTAGAGGATCGTTGGCGGCAGCACGACGGCGCGTTGCGATTCATTTTAAAATTACAGCAAGCTAAAGCTGCCCATGACACCGGACTTCAGCCAGCTGATCGCTAAGCTGACGGACTCGGGGTTCGAGTGTGTGATGATTGGTGGCTACGCAGCGGTCACTTACGGATCGTCCCAAGTCACGCGCGACTTGGATATCTGCGCCGTCCTGACTGACGAAAACATCGAGCTGTTGCGTCGCACCCTCGCGGACTGGAATCCGCGTCATCGCATGACCCCGGAGCGGAATTCGTTTCTGAAATTCCCCAAGGTCGGTGAGCCAGTAAATAATCTCTATCTGGAAACCGACGTCGGGGTCGTGGACATTCTCTCCTCGGTGCTAGGCGTCGGTGATTTCGCACGGTTGAAATCTACGGCGGAGAAATTCGAGGTGGACGGACGCGTTTGCTGGGTGATTTCACTGCCAGACCT
>CAMDRP010000163.1 GCA_945906965.1 Opitutus sp. GAS368
ATGACCAACGGGATCGTGCAGGAATTTGCCGATATGCTGGCGACGATCGCGATCTCTTCGGCGGACAGCGTGATCACTAAAGACGAAGCCAAAAAAATCCGCGCGCGCTGGGAGGAACTGAAAAGCGTAACGGAAGGTTTTGTGCGGGCTTCGGAAGAAGGCGCGTTTGGCGCGGTGAAAGCCGAAGCCAAGTCCGAGGCTAAGTCCGAGACCAAATCCACCGTTAAAAAATAAACTACGCCGGACGCGGGCAGCGCAGAGGCGGGTCGAGGGTGAGACGGGCGTCGCCTTTTTTGGGGAAAGCGCGGCTTAAAACTTCAGCAGCTGTTGCGTGAGAAACGCGGTCTGAAGGGCGGAGAGTTCTTTTAGGCCGGTTTGCGCGAGGGCGAGCAGGGCTTGAAGTTGTTCGCCAGAGAAAGTGGTTTCTTCGCCGCTGCTTTGGACTTCCACGAATTGGCCGCGGCCAGTCATGACGATGTTGGCGTCGACCTCGGCGTCTTTGTCTTCGACGTAGTTGAGATCGAGAAGCGCTTGACCGTTAAAAATGCCAGTGCTGATCGCAGCGACGGAATCAAGGAGCGGGTTCTCGGCGATTTTTTTTGCGTCGAGGAGTTTTTGGACGGCGAGGCGGGCGGCGAGGTAGGCGCCGGTGATCGAGGCGGTGCGAGTGCCGCCATCGGCTTGGAGCACGTCGCAATCAAGCCAGAGCGTGTTCTGGCCGAGTTTGTTGAGATCGATGACGGCGCGGAGCGAGCGGCCGATGAGGCGTTGGATCTCGACGGTGCGGCCGTCGATTTTGCCGCGGGAGATATCGCGTGATTTCCGCTCGAGGGTGGAATACGGGAGCATCGAGTACTCGGCGGTGAGCCAGCCGCCGGGAACTTTTTGCTGTTTCATCCAAGTCGGTACGCCGGGCTCAATGGTGGCCGCGCAGATGACGCGCGTGGCGCCGAAGGAGACGAGGACGGAACCGGTCGCGTGCGGAGCGATGCCGGCCTCAAAGGTGATCGGGCGGAGTTGGCTGGGGTTGCGGCCGTCGAAGCGAGAAGTGGACATGAGGGAATAGCGGAACGACGGGAGCGGGTGGTGTCGAGCGTGGCGCGATGGCGGCGCAAACGGACGCGCGGTTTAGGAACCTGGGGCGCGTTCCTCGCGTTCAGTGGGTTTGATTTTGGCGACGGGGGCGGCGGACTGTTTCGACATGAAGGCGATGAGGCGGTCGTTGAAATCGCGGGCGGGGTCGTGGCCCATTTTCTTGAGGGCTTGGGTCAGGGCGGCTACTTCTACGAGGCGGGCGATATCGCGGCCGGGTCGCACGTAGAGTTCGACGTGAGGGACGTGCATGCCGAGAATTTCGTAGTAGTTTTCCTCGAGCCCCGTGCGTTCTTCGATGGCCTCAGGGGTCCATTCGCGCAGGGAGACGACGAGGTCGATGCGTTTTTCGAGGCGGATGGATTTGATGCCAAACATCTCAGCGATGTTGATGATGCCGATGCCGCGGCATTCCATGTAGCCGCGGTTGAGCAGGCGGCTGGAGGCCATGAGTTCGCGTTCGTCGAGGAGCTTGATGATCGTGAGATCGTCGGCGACGAGGGAGTGGCCGCGCTCGATGAGAGCGAGGGCGCATTCGCTTTTGCCGACGCCGGAGTCGCCGCGGAGCATCACGCCGACGCCTTTGATGTCGAGGGTGGTGGCGTGTTCGGTGGAGGAGGGCGCGAATTCGTTGTCGATGCAGAGCGTCGCGAGATTGATGTAGTTCATCGTGATCATCGTCGTGCGGATCAGAGGAAGATCCATCTCTTGAGCGACGAGGAGCATCGCCTCGGTGGGGTTGAAATTACGGGTGAGGATCAGGCAGGGAGCGCCGGCCTTGATCATTTTGCGAAAGGTTTCGGCCTGATTTTTTTGAGAGCGGGTCTTGAGATAATTCATCTCGGCGGCGCCGAGGACTTGGACGCGGCGGTGCGCGAAATATTTGAAGAAGCCAGTCAGGGCGAGGGCGGGGCGGTTGATGCTGCCCTCGCGGATGAGCCGGTGCAGGCCGGCTTCACCGGTGACCAGCTCCATCTTGAGTTTCTCGCGGTAGGTTTCGAAAAAATGCGCGACGGTGATGCCTTGAATGGCTTTTTGCATGGGGAGTGGGTTGTCCGTTTAATCGCGAGATGGCCGCTAAAACTGGGGTGATGAAATTCGGCGGCTGTTCGGCAGGGGTGAGGTCACATGTTGAAATCTTCGCCGAGGTAAAATTTGCGCGCTTGGTCGTCTTTGATGAGTTCCTCGCCGGTGCCTTCGAAGTGGACTTTGCCTTTCTCGAGGAGGTAGGCGCGGTCGACGATGCGGAGGGTCTCGCGGACGTTGTGATCGGTGATGATGACGCCGATGCCGCGGGTTTTCAGATCGAGAATAATTTTCTGCACCTCGGCGACGGAGATGGGATCAATCGCGGCGAAAGGTTCGTCCATGAGGAGGAACTTCGGCTGGGTGACGAGGGCGCGGGCGATCTCGAGGCGACGCCGTTCGCCGCCCGAGAGCGTGAAGGCTTTTTGCTTGGCGAGGTGCGTGAGCGAGAGCTCAGCGAGGTGGTGGGCGACGCGGGCGGCCCGCTCGGCGCGGGGGACGTTGATCACTTCGACAATGGCGAGGATGTTTTCCTCGACGGTGAGTTTACGGAAGACGGAGGCTTCCTGTGGGAGGTAGCCGATGCCGTGGCGGGCGCGCTCGTGCATAGGCAGGCGCGTGAGGTCGATTCCGTCGAGAGAAACGGTGCCGGCGGTGGCAGGCACGAGGCCGACGACCATGTAAAACGCCGTCGTCTTACCCGCGCCGTTGCGACCGAGCAGGCCGACGATCTCGCCGGCGCTCACGCGGAGGCTGACGCCGTCGACGACGGTGCGGCTGCCGAACGTTTTAACGAGACCTTGGGTGACGATCTCGGAGCGCGGGCTCGTAGGGGCGGGGGCGCTCATGGGGTGGGTTTGGGCGACTCGGCCGGGGCGGTGGGCGCGGCGGATTTGGGCGCGGGAGTGGCGCCGGGGGCCGGTTTTAGTTTTTCGAAACCGAGGTCTTTGATGGTGGGGCCGGTGAGGCGGACGCCGACGCCGTCCTCGGGCTCGACCACCGCGCGGCGTTGGCCGCGGTAGAGAATCATGCGCGGGCCGGTCATGACGGTTTTATCGAAGGTGACGGAGGGAAAAGGTTCGGTCTTGGCTTCGCGGCTAAGGACGACGCGGTCTTCGTTGGGAAAAATCTCGGCGCGGCCGCAGGTGGCGATGCGGTCACTCTGCACGAGGCGCACGTTTCCGGTGGCGATGAGCGATTTAAAATAACTTTGTTTGCCGATGATGGCCTTGGGGTCGCCTTTGCGGGAGGTGACGACTTTGAGGTAATCGCAGGTGAGTTTGAGGTTGCTGGCGGTGACGACGACGCGGTCGCGGAAGGTGGCGATGGTCTCGGTTTCGGTGCTGATGGTCTCAGCGAGGCCGGCGCATTCGATGACGGTTTCTTTGGCGGCCACGGTCGCGGCGGTTCGAGCGTGGAGGGCGGCGGGTGCGCAGGCGAGCGCGACCAAAAGGGAGAGGAGCGGGCGAAGCGTCATCTTTGGGAGACGTGGCGGAAACCTGGCCCTTTAGGACCGGGAAGAAGCCACGCATAATTGTTTGGAGTGTGGGAAGGAATCGGAACGAAATTAAGCTGGTGAGTAGGCGTAGCCGTCAGCGCGTTGGACCAGAGCGCAAAAGCGGTGGGCGATACCTTGCACGACCCCGAGCTGGGTCTGCACGTTAAAGCTGCCCGAGGCGCGGACGGCGACACGGCCGGCGTGTGTGCCTTGCTTCGCGCCAGCCGGAACGCAGGCGCGGACAAGGTCGCCGGTACGAAAGCCGAAGTGGTTTTTCTGGCGGGTCAGATAACCGCGAGGGAAGCCATCAGCGGTGAGGCGCGTGCGTTGGTGTGAGCCTCGACCCATGCGCTGGACGCAGCGTGCGTCGGCCAAGTCGATCAGCTGTTCAGCGCGAACCAAGTCCCGCTGGGCATTAAGTGCATGGAGAACGGTAAAAGTCATGTCGTGACAGATAACGCGTTCATGAGTTTTGGGTAAACCCAGGCGAGTCCGATTATACTTGGTACGCCCGCCGGTGGCGGTCTCAACCGGTAACCCAGTGGACTTGAGCAAAGCAACCAGAGCGTGGCGGGTCGCGTTCACCGCCGCCGCGCCGGCCAGCGACTTTTTAGTTTGCGCAAGAATCACGGCGAGTCGCGCTGGATCTTTGACGAAGTCGCGTACATCGAGTTTGTCTTTGGCTTGGTTACAGCGGATGCAGGC
>CAMDRP010000164.1 GCA_945906965.1 Opitutus sp. GAS368
TAGTCTTCGATCGTGAGCTAGTAACTCGGCGTCATTCGCCCTGAATTGAAGTTAACGCGGGGGATGACGATTTCTCCCAACCCGCCGAAAAAATTCCTTTTAAAAAATTTAAACGAATCTCTTTTTTTGATCGTCAGAAAAGCCTCTAGCTTTACCTCGCCTAACTGGCACCGCGGGTGCTCTTGTTGCTCATGGCCCTCACCCGTTTCTCCGTCGCCCCGCTGCATACCCTCACCCGCACCCTCGCCGCCGTCGCGATGGGCCGCGAAGCCCCGGATCTCGTCCTCACCGGCGCCCGCCTGCTTTCCACGTACACCGAGCGCATCCATCCCGAACGCGAAATCTGGCTTAAGTCGGGCCGTATTGCCGCCGTCAAACCCGCCGGCACCGCCAAAAAACTCTTCGCTCGTCTCCCGCGTTCGCAATTTTTCGACGCCGCCGGCGGCATCCTCGCTCCCGGTCTCGTTGATCCGCACATTCACATCGAGAGTTCGATGATGACCGCCTGCGCCTACGCCGAGGGCGCGCTCCTTAACGGTACCACCACGATCTTCTGCGACAGCCACGAAATCGGCAACGTCTGCGACGCCGCCGGTATCGAGTGGATGCTCGCCGACGCCCGCCAAGCCCCGCTGTCTATTTTTCTCACCGTGCCCAGCACCGTCCCGGCCACCTCGCCCCAATTTGAAACCGCCGGCGGCGACCTCACCGCCGCCAAAATTGGCCGCCTCTTCGATCGCTACCCCGAAGCCGTGGCCCTCGGCGAAAAAATGGATTTCGTCCAAGTCGCCATGGGCGACCCGCGCAGCCACGCCATTATGGCCGCCGCCCTCAAACGCGGCCGCCCCATTTGCGGCCACATTTACGGCCGCGAATTCGTCACCGCCGGCGCCGCCAGCGGCATTACCGATACCCACGAAGCCATCGACCGTGAAATCGGCGACGATTTTCTTGAAGCGGGCGTCTGGGTTTTCCTCCGTGGCGGCCCGCCCACCACGCCCTGGCATTCCCTACCGCACGCCATCAAAGCCGTCACCGAACTCGGCGCCAACCCCAAGCGCGTTTGCGTCTGCACCGACGACCGCGACGCCGATGATCTTTTCCTATTCGGCCTGGACTGGGTCACGCGCCAAGCTGTCGTCGCCGGCCTCAAACCCACCACGGCCTGGAGCATGGGCTCGCTGCATCCCGCCACCCGCTACGGCATGGACGGCGAGATCGGTGGCCTCGCGCCCGCCCGCCGCGCCGACATCGTGCTGCTCAACGACGCCCTCGAGCCCCAATGCACGTGGTATGGCGGCGAGCTCGTCGTTAAAAACCGCAAAATCACGCCCATCCTCGACCGCGCCCTTTCTCAGCGTTACCGCTACCCCCGCGCAGCCTATCAGACGGTCAAACTCCCCACTAAGAGGCTCACCCTCACCCCGGCGCTGCCGACGCAATCCGTCACGGCCAACGCGATTCGCACCGCCCTGCCCGGCATCATTCTTTTCCACGAGAAAATCGCCCTCGCGCCCAAGCCCGGCCAGACGTGGTCCGATCTTTTTACCGAACACCGCCTGTGCTTCGTCACCATCGTCGAGCGTCACGGCAAATCCGGCGCGGTCGCCCACGGCCTGCTCCAAGATTTCAATCTTCGCGCCGGAGCCGTCGCCAGTTCCGTTGGCCATGATGCCCACAACATCATCCTCGCCGGCACCAACGAGGCCGACCTCCAACTCGCTCTCGCCACCATCAAAAAACTCCGCGGCGGCGTCTGCGTCGTGCGTGACGGCAAGGTCCTCGCCCAAGTCGCCCTGCCCGTCGCTGGCCTCATCTCCGATCTGCGCGCCACCGCCGTCGCCAAAGAAACCACTAAGCTCAAAAAAGCCTGGGTTGCCGCCGGCTGCACCCTCCCCTACATGGGTTTCAACCTTATCCCGCTTTCCGTGATTCCCGAGATTCGCATCACCGACCGCGGCTTGGTCACCGTCCCCGGCATGCAACAACTCCCGTTGTTCGAAAAAGCTTAAACCCTTATTCATCAGTTCATCTCGATCCAAGGCCCGACGATTCAGTCGGGCCTTTTTCGTTTGCCGACAACTCGGGCTCGGAGGCCCGAAAAAATCATAAAAACAAAACTCGTCGCATGGCACATACCGTGCTCATTGGTGCCTGCCTACGCATGAACCAAACCATCACTAAAACACCACTTCACGCCCTCGTCGCCACCCTCGCGATCGTCGGCCTATCCAGCCTCCTGTCCGCGCAAACCGCGACCTCCGGCGAGACCGTCAAAATGGAGAAATTCGAGGTCAATTCCGTGCCGATCGAGCAGCAGATCCTGCCGACGTCGCGTCCGTTCAATTCCGTGTTCGGCACCGATGACAACATCATCGATGTGCCACGCAACGTCACCATCATCTCGCGCCAACAGCTCACTGACATCTCCATCACTGACGTCTTGGACTTCTCGAAGCTCACCTCCAGCGCCTTCACCACGACCAACTTCGGCGCTCCCTCCAACGTGAGCATCCGCGGTCAGTCGGCCGACACCTTCGTGAACGGCGTCCGCGCCCGCATCACCTCGAACGGCAACGGCCTTCCTGTTGACTTCAACTCCGTCGAATCCGTTAACATCGTCAAAGGCCCCGCCACCGCGGTTCAAGGCACCTCGATGTATGTCGGCGGTTTCATCGACCTGGTCACCAAGCGTCCCTACTTCGACGGCACCAAGGGTTCGGTCAGCCTCACCATGGGCTCCTACGACACCAACCGCTGGACCCTCGACATCGGCGGCCCGCTCTCCAAACAACTCGCCTACCGCTTCAGCTATTCCGGTGAAAACTCCACCGGCTACTACGTCGACGGCCACAAGAAGACCGACTCCTTCTACGGCGCGATCACCTGGCGCCCGAACCAAGTTTACGAACTCTTCGTGAACAGCCAGTGGTTCTCCGCCAACTACACCGAGAACTGGGGCATCAACCGCGTCACCCAAGACCTCATCGACAACGGCAATTACGTCACCGGCATCAACATCAACAACGGGGCCAACGCCACGCCTTCCGACGCGCAGAACGCCAAATACGTGCTCGGCGGCGGCAACACCATCGCCTGGGGCCCCACGGTTAAAATCAACCGCCACACCCGCCTCCTGAAACCCGGCAACGAGTCCAACGGCGACGAATACAACTTCCAAGCCATCCAGACCGCTAAACTAAGTTCCGAGCTGAACCTCAAAAACACCTCCTACTGGAACTACACCAAGCGCAACACGCTTTCCACCTACTACTACACGGAAATCATCGACCCATCCTGGTTCGCTGAAAACCGGACCGAGCTCATCCTCACCCAGAAGAACTACACCATCAACGCCGGCCTCGACCTGCGCTACCAAAAGACCAAAGCCTACGACGACTACTTCTTCGAGCCCGCCAACGTCTGGGACATCACCAAAGACCGTTCCGCCATCGACGTCTATCGCTCCGACGCCTTCAACAACGGCGGCAGAGGCTTCGCCGTCCCCGGCTGGCCCGGCCGCTACGCCCAACCCGGTCTATTCAACGGCGACACCAACGACAGTAGCGCGACCACCTTCGGCCCCTTCGCCCAAGGCACCTACAAGTTCAGCGACGAATTTAGCGCGGTCGCCGGCTTCCGCCTCGACCACATGAAGGCCACCGTCCGCGAGCCCCTGCTCCCGCCCTACAAGACCGCCGAGATCAGCGTCGATATCCCCAGCTACAACGGCAGTGTGATCTACAAGGCCACGCCCAACTCGAGCCTCTACTTCACGTATAACTACAGTGAAAACACCTCCGGCGCCGTCGGCAACGGCGGTGGCATCACCGGCTGGAACGCCGCCGGCACCGCCCTCGACAAGGAAAGCTTCACGCAGCCCAGCACGCTCTACGAACTCGGCGCCAAGTTCTCCCTCATGCAAAGTAAGGTATTCCTCAACTTCGCCGTCTACGACCAAGAGCGCACCGCCAAGAGCACCAGCTCCACGGTCATCTCCCAGTACAAATACAAGGGCTTCGAATCGGAGTTGAACTACCAACCCAACAAGCACCTCTACGCGACGATCTCCTACTCCTACATCGACGCGCAGCAGTCGGCTCCCTACCAATACGGCCTCTTCGGCGGCTTCTCCGAATTGCCTCCCGCCAACCGCGCCAAGCCGACCGCCAACATCGGCTCCGACGTCAAGGTCTCCGGCCTCCCGGAGAACCTCTTCAACGGCCTCATCTCCTACACCTTCACCAACGGCTTCGGCTTAAGCGCCAACACCGTCGTGACCGGCCAGAT
>CAMDRP010000165.1 GCA_945906965.1 Opitutus sp. GAS368
GCGCTCATAAATAGCGAGGTTTTGCCCTCACTGGATCCGCGGCGGAGCATGAGAATGCCCGCGGCTTGCGCCATGGCTTCGAGCTGGAGGACGCCAGGCATGACGGGGTTGTTGGGGAAATGGCCCTGAAAATAAGGCTCGTTGATGCTGACGTTCTTGATGGCGACCAGGGCATCTTCGCCGATGAATTCCACGACCCGGTCGATCATGACGAACGGGTAACGGTGAGGGAGGGTGTCGAGGATGCGGCGGATATCGAGCGCGGTCTCATCGGGCATGACCATCGCCGGACGGGGTTTTTTCTTCGGGCCTTTTTGCCGTTCGGCTAGTTTTTCGGTGAGGGCCTTGGTGAGGTCGGCGTTGATGGCGTGGCCGGGGCGGGTGGCGATGATGTGGGCTTTTAAGGGCAACCCGAGCAGCGTGATGTCGCCGATGATATCGAGGATTTTATGGCGGACAAATTCGTCCTTAAAGCGGAGGCCCTCTTTGGAAATGATTTTATCGCCCCGGATGACGACGGCGCAGTCGAGCGAGCCGCCTTTGATTTTGCCGAGTTTGAGAAGTTCTTCGATGTCTTCGTAGATTGTAAACGTACGCGCCGCGGCGATCTGCGTCATGTAAATGTCGGGATCGATCGTGAGTGAGAGATGTTGGGTGTGAATGCCGCGATCGTCGGCCGAGGTGCAGGAGATGCGCAATTCATCGCAGGGCAGGGCGATCATGGAGGATTGGCCCTTGGTGACGGAGACGGGGGCATCGAGAGTGAAATACTCACGGTCTTTATCTTGCTCGATGGGTTCGCCGCTCATGATGAGATCGACGAAAGGTTTGGCGGAACCGTCGAGGATCGGCGGCTCGGAGGCATTCATCTCCACGATGACGTTGTCGATGCCGCAGCCGCTCAGGGCACTGAGGACGTGTTCGATGGTCTGGACCTTGGCGTGGCCGGATTGGATCGTGGTCGCGCGGACCAGATCGGTGATCAAGTCGGCGCGAGGACGAATCTCGGGTGCGCCGCTTAAGTCTACGCGTTTGAAGACGTAGCCGTGATCGGCTGGGGCGGGTTTGAGCGTGAGGGTGACGGCCTCGCCACTATGTAGGGCGCTGCCTTGAATGGAAACATCGCGCGCCAGGGTTCTTTGCTTCATGGATTTGATCGTTGCAATGTCGCCAACGCCGGTCGCTGAGCGCAAGCGTGGAGATGGCCGGCCTTGACAGTGCGAAAGCCCGCGCCTTACACCCTTAACCTTTCTCAAGTCGAAACCTTCAATCCTAAGACCCTAGCCATGCCCGCAGCCAACGACATCCGCCGAGGCCAAGTCATCAAGTTCAACGGTGAACCCCACCTCGTCATGGAGACGCAGCATCGTACGCCGGGCAACCTGCGCGCTTTCGTGCAGATCAAGATGCGCAATTTGCGCTATGGTAAGGCGCTCGACCAACGCTTCGCCTCGACCGATACCATCGAAGTGCTGCCGACGGAAAAGAAGACCCTCGAGTTCAGCTACGCGGACCGCGAAGCTTTTGCCTTCATCGATCCCGACACCTACGAGCAGATCGAGTTGAGCGCCGCCATTTTGGGCGAAGCCAAAAATTATCTCACCACCGGCGGCAAGGTCGACGTGCTGTTCGTCGATGAAAAGGCCTTGTCGATCGAATTGCCCTCTACCGTTTCCCTCAAGGTCATTGAAAGTTCTGAAGGCATTAAGGGAGACACCGCCAGTAACGTCCAGAAACCTGCCAAGCTAGAGACGGGTCTGGTCGTTCAAGTCCCGCTCTTCATCAAGGAAGGTGAGTTGATCAAGATCAGCACTGAAGATGGTTCTTACCTCGGCCGCTCCTGAGCCGATTTTGTTTCTTTTAAAAAAGGCGTGTTGAAATTCAGCGCGCCTTTTTTGAGTCCGTTGAAAGTAGATCCCCCCTCAAAAAACCGAGGCTGCGCACAGCCACAAACCTTAGAGTGCCGCGAGGGCGGCGGCTTGCGCGGCGGGTAGTTCGGCGGGGTTGGCCACGCTGGTGTTGAGATTGCGCAAGAGGCCGTCTTTCAGGCCGTAGATCCAGCCGTGTATCGTGACGTTTTGGCCGCGCGCCCAAGCGTCTTGGACGATCGTGGTTTGGCAAACGTTGGCGACTTGCTCGATGACGTTGAGTTCGCAGAGACGGTCATGTTGACCTGTTTCTCCGGGCACCGCATCGATGCGGCGCTGGTGTTTTTCGCGGACATCTTGGACGTGGCGTAGCCAGTTATCGGCGAGGCCCACGCGTTCGCAGCGCAGCACCGTGCGCACGCCGCCGCAGCCGTAGTGACCCACGACCATGATGTGTTTCACTTTCAGCACATCGACGGCAAATTGGATCACGGAAAGACAGTTCAGATCGGTGTGAACCACGACGTTGGCGATGTTGCGGTGGACGAAAACTTCGCCGGGCAACAGGCCGATAATTTCGTTGGCGGGTACGCGGCTATCGGAGCAGCCGATCCAGAGGTGTTCAGGATTTTGCTGGCGGGAGAGTTTTTGAAAAAATTCCGGGTCGCGCTTGGTAATGTTAGCGGCCCAGTTTTTGTTTTGGGCGAAGAGGTGCGTGAGTTCGGCCATGGCAATTAGGATGGAGTTTTAAAGGACACGCGCCCAGAATAATTTAAGATAGCGGCTGTCGAGGCAGTTCGAATAAACGGGATGGTCAGGGCCGGCGCCGGTACGGTCGAAAAATTGCAAGCGACGTTGTTGGCGGTGGGCGGCTTTGATCACGTGAGCTTCGAAATCTTCCAATGAAAGCAGGCCGGAGCAGGAACACGTGACGAAGATGCCGCCCGTTTTCACGAGGGAAATGGCGAGCAGGTTGAGGTCCTCGTATTTTTGGCGACCCTCCCAGTTGCCGGCGGCGTCGCGGGTGAAAATGAACTTCGGCGGGTCGAGCACGACGACGTCCCATTTCTCTCCGTTTTGCTGCATCTGGCGCGCGTAGGCGAAGGCGTCGGCGTGGACAAATTTGAGACGCGCTTGGTTGAGGTTGGCGTTGCGTTTGGCCTGTGCGAGGGCGGTTTCGTCAAGGTCGACGCACGTCACATCGGCAGCACCGCCGGTGATTTTGGCGTTGAGCGAAAAGCCGCCGGTGTAGCAGCACAGATCGAGCACGCGGGCGTCTTTGGTGAAGCGGGCGACGCGGAGGCGGTTGTCGCGTTGGTCGCAGAAGAAACCGGTTTTGTGGCCCTCGGCGAAATCAACTTCGTAGCGGATGCCGTGCTCACGGATTTTGACTTTGGTCGGAGCGGCGGCGTTGGTTTCGTTGAACATCGAGGGCTTGATGCCCTCGAGGCTGCCGAGGTCGTGGTCCACGTGGACGCGTGCGAATTTGGTTCCGGCGAGTTCGTGGATGAGCGGCAACCAGTGGAGGAGGCGTTGGGCGATCCCGAGCGAATAAATTTCGCAGAGGAGTGTGTCGCCGTAGCGGTCGATCATGAGGCCGCTGAGGCCGTCGCCGTCGGAGCCGATGAGCCGGTAGGCGTCGGTGTTTTCGTCGAGTTTGAACAGATCGCGGCGCAGCGCGATGGCGCGGCGTATGGCCGTCTCGAAATACGATTCGTCGATCGGTGTGGTCGAGTGGCATACGACACGTAAAGGGATTTTGGCGCGCGGGTTGAACAGGCCGCCACCAGTGAGGTTGCCGTTTTTGTCGTAGACGTTGACGAAATCGCCGGGGCGGGCGTCAGGCGAGACGTGGCCGAGCAGGCGCGGGAAAATCGCGGGCTGAAAGGTGAAGTATTTGAGCTGTGCCCAAGGCCGCGCCCAAGTGGAGCGGTCGATTGGGGCGCGCGGGGCTGGCGGCTCGGGTAGCGAGTTGGGCTCGAGCTCGGGATCGGGCGCAGCAGACGATGTTTGGGCGGAATGGGCGGGACCTGACATGGCGCGGAATTTACGGTTGCGTGGGCGTTCCGCCACCAGAATCGCAACAGCTTCGAGCAAGAGCGTTAAGTAGAGGGAGCGGTTTGAGCAAGGTTGGGGACTTACTTGAGCTCATCACTGCGCCTTCTCCGTGTGTGGGCCTTGGCCAAAGAAACCGAGGTTAGGGTGATGTTGCGCGGTATCTCTTCAAATACTTATAATCACTCATACATACGATCTGCAAACCAGCCGATTCAGCAAAAAACAACCGCGCATTACGGGCTCACTGATGTACGGTTTTAAGGGAAATCTCCTTTACTCAACCGCGGGGCGGCGGGTTTGATCTAGGACGTTTCTCTTGTGAACCTGCGTCGCTTTATTTCCGCCCTTTAT
>CAMDRP010000166.1 GCA_945906965.1 Opitutus sp. GAS368
CCGGCACTCAGTCTGGTAAACGTGGGCTTCGCCGGTGATCCCTGGGCACGATCCGTCGCTGTCGCAACTTGCGTTGCGCCTGCGGTGCTGGATTTTGCTTTTGGTTTCATTCGTCAAAGCCCGGGCTCTTTAGGCCCGGGATGGTTTACATTGGAAGCTACGTTGGCTACGGATCGCGCGGATGCGCACAAATAGATTTAAACGAAGAACGATTGAGACAGAAGCGGCAAGCGCGGAGAGGAAGCTGCGACGGGCTGATTCCTCTCCGCGGCGGTTGAGCGGCGGCTTAGGGTTTGGCTTCGGTGAGTTCGGCGTAGGTCCACATGTTGACGCGGCCGGGATAGGCGGCACGGACTGCGGCGACGGCTTCGACGCTGACGGGTGCGCCCGTGTTGTTCCAGGCACCGCGGGCGTAGGTGATGACGTCGGCGATTTGTTGATCTTTGAGGGTGTTGCCGAGGCCGGGCATGACGCTGTTGTAGGCCGTGCCCTTGACCGTGATCGGACCCTGCAGGCCGTGGAGCACGATGCGGATCATCTTGCCCGGATCGTTGGCGTTGACGAGTTCGGCGCCGGCGAGCGGAGGGAAGGCGCCGGGCAGACCGAGGCCGGTGGCCTGGTGGCATGCGAAGCAAGTGGTCATGTAGAGCTTTTTGCCGGCATCGTAGTCGCCCAGCGTGCCGGGGGCGGCTTTGGCGGCGGCGGGAGCGGGCGCGGCGGCGGGAGCCGGGGCGGTGGTAGCCGCGGGCGCGGGGGACGCCGCGGCGGGGGGCGTTTCGCTCTTGCGCGAGCAGGCGGTCAGGCCGAGGGCCAGCGCCGCGATGACGGAGGAAGGGATGGATTTTTTCAGGTTCATAGGCGGGTGAGAAAGTCGCGGGGTTCCCAAGCGGAGCCGTCGGCGCGGTGGAGGATTTTGCCGTCGGCGCCGATGAGGATGGTCGAGAGGGTGTGCTTGAAGACGTTTTCGCCGGGCTCGGCGATGACGCCAAATTGCGCGAGCAGATCGCGGATCGCGTTTTCCGGGCCAGTGAGAAAGGAGAAGTTGGAGGTATCGATGCCGCGGGCGTCGGCGTAGGCCTTGAGGACGGGTGGGGTATCGTAGGCGGAATCGAAGGAGATGGAGACGAGTTGGAGGTTGGGGATATTGCGGGCTTTGGCGGCGGCCTGGAGGGCCATCATTTTGGCGGTGGAGGCGGGGCACATCGTGGCCACGGGACAGCGGGTGAAGATGAAGTTGAGCACGACGCGTTGACCGCGGAACTGTTCGAAGCGGACGGCGGCGCCGTTCTGATTGTAGAGGGTGAAGACGGGCGCGGCTTCGCCGACCTCGCGGAAGGCGTTCTTGCCCCGCGTGAAGGTGTCCTCGCGCAGTTTGCGGGCGGCGTCCGCGACGGCGGCGTCTTCTTTGGAGTCGAGGAAACGAATACCAGTGAGGGGAAAGATCGCGTCGACGGCGGGGCCCATTTGCGCGGCGATTTTTTGGCCGACGCGGAATTGGGCGAAGTCGAGGCCCGGGGCGTTGAACTCCATCGTCATCGCGGGCATGTAGCCGGGAATTTCCTCGTGGTGGATGATGAGCACCTGGCGGGGCCGATCGAGTTCCACGATCTCGCCGCGGATGGGATAGGATTTCTGGGCCGGGTTAGTGGCGACGGAGGACGCGGTCGGTGCGGAGGCGGAGTCGCGGCCGCAGCCGGTCAGAGCGAGAGTCGCGGCGAGGAGAGCGAGGTGAAGGGTGAGCGGGCGGGTGATCATGGAGGGGTGAGGTGAGAAATGAAATCGGCGGGCGTCCAGTCGGGGGAATTGTCGTCGAGGCGAAGCGCGAGTTTGCCGTCGCGACCGATCAGGATCGTGGCGAGCGAGTGGGCGTAGAAATTGCCGGAGGGAATCGCGATGACGCCGAACTGGGTGAGGAGATCGCGCACGGCCGATTCGGGACCGGTGAGGAAAGACCAGTTGGCGAAATCGGCGCCATGGATGTTTGCGTAGGCCTTCAGGACGGGGGGCGTGTCGTGGACGGGGTCGAGCGACAGCGAGACGAAGGTGACGTCGGGCAGGCCTTTTTCGCGGACGAGTTTTTGCAGCGCCGCGATGCGGGCGGTGGCGGCGCTGCACATGGTGGGGATGGGGCAGCGCGTGTAGATGAAGTTGAGGATCACGCGCCGGCCGCGAAAGCGGGTGAAGGAAACGACGGAGCCTTCCTGGTCGTAGAGCGTGAACGCCGGAGCGGTCTCGCCGTCGCGAAGCGTGGGGCGATTGCCGCGGGCGAGCGTCTGGGTGCGAAGATCGCGGGCGGCGGCGATAATGGCGGGATCGGTGGCCGATTGAACGACGAGCTGTTCGAGGCGGAACTGGCCGGGGGCGTGCTCGACCATCGTCGCGGAAATGCGCTGGCCTTCGGCGAGGGCGGCGAAGTCGGTGCCGGGGGCGGTGAACTCCATCGTCATCGCGGGCATGTAGCCGGGGATTTCCTCGTGGCGGACGAGGAGGGTGCGGCGGGTGGGGTTGAGGCGGACGATCTCGCCGCGGAGAGGATGCGAGGGGTTCGTTGGAGACGAAGCCGAGGCGGGTGGCGGCGGGGTGTCGGCCGAGGCCGCGTGCGCGCCCGCGCCCGCGCCGAGCAGCAGTAGCATGGCGGCGAAGCGAAGGGCGGTGGAGCGCACGGCGGTCATGGCGGGATTATTTCGTGGCGGCGGGCTTCACGTCGCGGAGCCAGAAGTCGTCGCCCTGTTGGTAAAGGGTGGCGGTGATGGTCTGATCTTTGGTGGCCGCTTTGAGGGTGGGCGCGTCGACTTTGAAGAGCATCGTCATCGCGGGCATGAAGCCGGGGATGTCCTCATGCTTCACCATGAGCGCGGATTGGGCGGGCATGATGTCGACGATGATGCCGCGCACCGGATGGCTCGGGGCGGTGGCTGCCGGAGCGGGCGCGGCGGCCGGGGCGGAGGGTTTGGCGCAGCCGGCGAGCAGGAGGGCGGAGGCGAGGAGGAGCAGGCGGGTGGTTTTCATGTGAGAAGGAGGTCGGGTGGACGTAGGGCGGAACCGCCGTCGCCATCATCTTCGGGCGACGAGGTGGAGTGGGCGCGGTGGCCGCGAGGGGCGAGAGCGCGGTGGAAGGCGTGAGCGAGGAGCATGGGTGCACCGATCAGGGCGGCGCTGGCCACGGGTTCGGGAGCGGTGCGATTGAGAAAGGCGTAGGGCGGCAGGGCGAGGATGGCGCCGAGGACGGTCGGCAACGTGGAGCCGGCAGCGGCGTAGAAGGTCCAAGCGAGCCCGCGTTGGCCGAGGTCGGGAGCGAAACGCCATTCGGCATAGGCGAAGGCGAGCCACGCGGAGAGAATGGCGGCGACCGGGAGGGTGGCGTTTAAGGCGGGCGCGGGAAAACGGGCGAGCGCGAGGGCGGCGAGGAGAATGAGGGAGACGAGCGCAACGGCCTCGACCCAAGCGCGGCGCGCCCGCCACGTGCGGCCTGTGGCGAGCACGAGGATCGCGGTGGCCAGAGCCGGTAGACTGAAAAGCACGGTGGACATGAAGTCAGGGCTTGAAGGAGGAAGAGGGAGGGACCGCCCCCGGGCCATTGATGGCGACCACCTCTTCGTTGATGGTCGTCAAACCGGGAGCGGTCCCAAGTCGTGGAAAAGTGATTGAGTTTGGGCGGGAATGAGCGCGGGCAGTCGGCACCGAATTGAAGACCGTTTTGCTGGCACTGCAGACGGCGTGGAAGCGCACGTCACGGGAGGGAGCGGGTCAGTTCGCGACGGCGTGAGGCCGGGCAACTGGGCGAGTCGGGACCACGGAAGCAGCCGCGGCCGCGAATTGATCGAAGGCCGGCAAGATGCCGGCGCTACGCGGGGAAATCAGACGAGAGCTCGCGGCGGCGGCAGGGGCGGCGCGGCGCGGCAGAGGGACGGGGCGGATTGGTCGCTAGGCGACCACGGGACCACCACGGGAAGAATGAAAAGGGGAGAGAACGTCTCGGGGGCGAAGACGAGGGGGATCTTGCCGAAGGATTTGCCGGGCGCGGTGGGCGCGGAGGAATCGGCGGCGTCCTGTTGTTTGGCGGTAGCGACGGCGACGCACACGCCGCAGGTTGCGCCGGCGCTGAACGTTTTTTCCACGGCCTGCGCGAACGACATGGTCTGCGAGTAGGTCGCGATCATGCGGCCCCAGCCGAAGGTCTGCACCAAATCCCAGTGGCTACCGGTGGCGAGAAGCCACGCGGCGAGCGTGAGAATGAGTGAGAATTTACG
>CAMDRP010000167.1 GCA_945906965.1 Opitutus sp. GAS368
TAACTTACCCTCATGCGTATTCTGATCACCGGCATCTGCGGCTTCGTGGGCGGCACCCTTGCGCGCACGTTCGCGGCCTCCGGCGCCGGGCATGAATTGTACGGCTTCGACAATTTCATCCGCCCCGGCAGCGAGACCAACCGCGCTGAGCTCAAAAAACTCGGTATCAAAATTTTCCACGCCGATCTCCGCTCCGCCAGCGATCTCGAGTCGTTGCCCGCCGTCGATTGGGTCATCGACGCCGCAGCCAATCCCAGCGTCCTCGCCGGGGTCGACGGTAAAACCAGCTCCCGCCAACTCGTGGAGCACAACCTCAGCGGGACAATCAATCTGCTCGAATACTGTAAAACGCATCGCGCCGGCTTCATTTTGTTAAGCACGAGCCGCGTGTATTCGATCCCGCCGCTCGCGAGTCTGCCGGTCGAAGCCCACGCCGATGCGTTCCGGCTTTCCGCGGCCGGCCCGCGGCCCAAAGGCGTCGGCCCCGCCGGCATCGCCGAAGAATTTTCCACCGCTGCGCCCGTCTCACTTTACGGCTCCACCAAACTCGCGAGCGAAGCGCTCGCGCTCGAATACGGCGAGACCTTTGACTTACCGGTTTTTGTGAATCGCTGCGGCGTCCTCGCGGGCGCCGGCCAATTCGGCCGCGCCGACCAAGGCATTTTCGCCTACTGGCTCAACGCGCACCTGCGCCGCCGCGCGCTCAAGTACATCGGTTTCGGCGGCCACGGCCACCAAGTCCGCGATTGCCTCCACCCGCGCGATCTCGTGCCGCTGCTCGTCAAGCAATTCGCCGCGCCCAAACTCACCGCGGCGGATCGTCTCGCCAACATCGCCGGCGGCGCCCGCTCCGCGATGTCGTTGCGTCAACTCACCACGTGGTGCGACGCCAAATTCGGCGCGCACGCGGTCAGCTCCGATCCTACGCCGCGCCCGTTCGATCTGCCGTGGGTGGTACTCGACAGCGCGAAAGCCACCCGCCTTTGGTCCTGGCAACCGCAGACGTCGACCGTCGCCATCCTTGAGGAAATCGCCGCTCACGCCGTCGAACATCCGGAATGGCTCGAACTCTCAGCCCCGCTTTGATCTTCGTTTTACGCTGATCGTTTTTTCATTTAATTTTCATGTCCGCCGCCGCTTCGTCCTCCGCCCCACTCACGCTCTTTTCGGTCGTCATCCCCGCGCGGGACGAAGAGGAATCGCTACCGTCTACTTTAGCTGCGATCTACGCGACGTTTACAGTGGAAAAAATTCCCCACGAAATCGTCGTGGTCGACGATGGTTCGAAAGACCGGACGTGGCCTGTACTCCAAGAACTCTGCGCCACGATCCCAACCTTGCGCCCAACGCAAAATCTCGGCCAACACGGATTCGGGCGCGCCGTCGTTTGGGGGCTCGATCAGTCAAAAGGCGACGCCGTCGTAATAATGATGGCCGACGCCTCCGATGCTCCGTTGGACGCCGTCAAATACTGGAAACTTTTAGGTCAAGGCTACGACTGCGTCTTTGGCAGTCGCTTCGTTTCGGGCGGCAAGGTCGTGGATTACCCGCGCGTGAAACTCTTCGTAAACCGGTTGGCCAATTATCTCGTCCGCATCGGCTTCAATATCCCGCTCAACGACACCACCAACGCGTTTAAAGCTTATCGCCGCACGGTGATCGACGGTTGCCGGCCGTTTCTTGCGCCGCATTTTAATCTCACCGTCGAGATTCCACTAAAAGCGATTGCCCGCGGATACACGTTTACGATCACGCCGATTTCCTGGCACAACCGGAAGTACGGCGAAGCCAAGTTGAAGATCAAAGAAATGGGCAGCCGCTATTTTTTCATCTGCGCCTACGTGTGGCTTGAAAAATACTTCAGTCGCGGCGACTATCGGCGGCGTGGTTAATCACGTATTCGCCTGCATAAATTGTTTCAGCCTAGAGTTTAGGGGGAATCTAGGCCGCACCCACGCGAGGGTCAGCAAAGCGGGTTTCCAGCCGATCTGTTCAACGTGACCAAAAGGTAACATTTGGCGCCAAATCGGGACTCGACCTAACCGGCGCAAAACTCAAATATTAAACACTCGTACAAGTCATTTTTAGACCAACCAAACACAGAACCATGAATATCCGTTCCTTCCTGCGAAATACCGGCGCGCACCTTGTGCGTTTCGCCGCCCTCGCCTTAGCGCTGGCCGTGCTCCCGAGCATGTTCGCGCAAGGCATCACGACTTCCGCGATCAACGGCTTCGTCACAGACAAGCTGGGCAAACCTGTCGCCGGAGCCACTATCACGGTGCTTCACGAGCAATCGGGCACACGTTCTTCCACCGTCTCCCGCCTCAACGGCCAATTCAACCTCTCGGGTCTCCGCGTCGGCGGCCCCTACACGGTTTCCACGAAGTCGCAGACCTTGGGCACCAGCTCCCGCAAGGATATTTATCTTTCGCTCGATCGCGCGGAAGAAATCAGCTTCATTTTGGGCGACGAGATCGTCCAACTCGAAGCCTTCAAGGTCACTTCTTCGAGCGACACCACGTTCGGTTCGGACAAGATCAGCTCGGGCAGCAATTTCAACGAAGCTGCCATAGCCAACAGCGCCTCCGTTCGGCGCAATGTCCAAGACATCGCCCGCCTCGACTCCCGTCTGACTCTTAACTCGCTCGATCAAGGCGGCCAACTTAGCGCCCAAGGCCAGAATTTCCGCTTCAACTCATTGCTGATCGATGGCGTCCAAGCCAACGACACCTTCGGCCTTAACGGTAACGGTTTCTCCTCGCTCCGTAGCCCCATCCCGCTCGACGCCGTGCAATCTCTGAGCATCGACCTCTCGCCCTACGACGTTCGCCGCGCCGGTTTCACGGGCGCCCTCATCAACGTAGTGACCAAGAGTGGATCCAATGAATTCCACGGTTCTGCGGGCTACGAATACACGGACCAGAATTATCGGGCGAAAAACCCCATCACCAATGTGCGCGATGTCTTCGAAGAGCGTTCGTTCAATCTCGGCATCGGCGGGCCCATCATCCGCAACAAGCTTTTCTTTTATCTCAACTACGACGATTTCAAGCGCGACGCCGCTCCGCCTACCGCAAATTTCGTGCCCGACTCCACCCAACTCGCGGCCATCGTCGCCCGGGCCAAAGTGCTCGGCTACGACGCCGGCAGCATCGATGCGGTCAATACGGCCAAGCAAAAGACCACCATCGGCAAGCTCGACTGGAATATCTCCGAGAGCCAGCGCGCTTCGTTCACCTACCGTAAGAACGACGGCACCGAGCCCATCTTCCCTAGCTACACGGGCTCCACGCAAACCTCTCTGAGCAATTACTGGTATCAGCAACCGCGCGTCACGGAGAGCTACACCGCGCAACTCTTCAGCACCTGGACGCCCGACTTCCGCACGGAGGCCACCGTCGCCCACAACGAGTATGACGGCAGCCCTAAGAATAACGGCACCCCATTCCCGGAAGTTACCATCAACGGCATCACCGGCGTCCGTCGCGACACCGGCGCAACGATCACAAGCGGCAGTGTCCGCTTGGGCACCGAATTCTCCCGCCAGTTCAATTACCTGACCACGAAACAAACCCAGGGCAGTCTGGTCGGCGAATACTCGCTCGGGGACCATACGCTCACCTTCGGCGGCGAGGCCGACCAAACGAAATACACCAACTTTTTCGTTCAAGCCCTCAACGGCAGCTACACGTTCAACACCATCACCGGCGGCCCCACGGGCTTGGCCGCATGGCAGACGGGCACCCCGATTACGAACTATACCTCCGCCGCACCCTTTGCCGGTCGGTCGATCTCCGAGGCTTATGCCATCTGGAAATACGTCGCCTTCGGCGCATTCATTCAGGACACGTGGAAACCCAACACCCAGCTCACAATGGTGGCCGGTCTGAGACTCGACTATCCCTATATCCCGGAAAAGCCGCCCTACAACGCCGCGTTCGAAAAGGCATTCGGCCTGCGCAACGATACGACCAACAGCGGCAACTACACGATCGCACCCCGCGTTGGCCTGAAGTACGAGTTCAAGACCGAGCGGAAGACCCAGCTCCGTGCCGGCCTCGGCCTTTTCCAGGGCAAGAACCCAGCGGTCTGGATCTCCAACGCCTACTCCAACGCCGGAGCGATCGGCACCGTCGCGACCAGCAACACGACCGGCATCCCCGGTCTGACCTTCCAGCCCGACCCGACGAAAC
>CAMDRP010000168.1 GCA_945906965.1 Opitutus sp. GAS368
CTTTTGCGCTCTGGTCCAACGCGCTGACGGCTACGCCTACTCACCAGCTTAATTTCGTTCCGATTCCTTCCCACACTCCAAACAATTATGCGTGGCTTCTTCCCGGTCCTAAAGGGCCAGGTTTCCGCCACGTCTCCCAAAGATGAAAACCCCGACGATTTTCCTACTACTGTTGTCATTGGCTCTGAACTGCGGCGCGCAACCCCTACGCGTGCTCTACCTCGGCACCGCCGAGCGCACGCCGCGCATGAACGCCCACGTCCTCATGCGCGACCTCGGCCGTGACGCTATCTGGTTTGACTACGTCTCCGACCCCGTCGCGGCCACATCCGACTTTGTCGCCAAATTCGACATCCTTATCCTCGACGCTTCCGCCGACACCTACACCAAAGCCCTCGCCGCCATCCCCGCCGCAAACGTTCTCACCGCGGCATCCCTGGGTGATTCGACCGCCGAAGGCTATGCCCTCGCCGCAAAAACCAAACTCGTCGCCGCCCTCAGCCCCGCCCGCCTCGCCAACTGGGAAAAATTCCTCGCCCAACGCGAGCCCGAACAACGCGAAGTTCGCGCTAATATCGCCAACTACGAAAAACGCCCTGAGCCGCTCACGTTTCAATTTCCGTTCAACGTCAAAGGCAGCGTCGAGCGCACCCAAGTCGCCCCCGATCTCCGCCTCGTCCTTTTTGCCGGCGAGCCCGATATCGCCAAACCCATCTTCATGGCTTGGGACGAAAAAGGCCGCCTCTGGGTCGCCGAAACCCGCGATTATCCGCACGAGGTCAAACCCGATGGCCTCGGCAACGACAGCATCAAAATCTGCGAAGACACCGACGGCGACGGCCGCGCCGATAAGTTCACCGTCTTCGCCGACAAGCTCAACATCCCCACCGGTTTCACCTTCTCTAGCGGCGGCATCGTCGTCGCGCAATCCCCACGCTTCCTCTTTTTAAAAGACATGAACGGCGACGACCAAGCCGACGTCCGCACCGAGATCATGACTGGCTGGGGCATCAACGACACCCACGCTCAAGCCAACAATCTTCACTACGGCTTCGACAACTGGCTCTACGGCGCCGTCGGCTACTCCGGTTTCAAAGGCTCGATCGGCGGCGTTGATAAACAATTCGCTCAAGGCACGTACCGCTTCAAAGCCGACGGCTCAGCCCTCGAATTCCTCCACCAATTCACTAACAACACCTGGGCCCAAAGCGTAAATCAGTACGGTGACCAATTCGGCGGCACCGCCAACAACGCCCCGATTTTCTTCGGCGGCATCCCGGCGACGATCGTCCCCAAAGGCGTCCGCGCCATGACCGCCAAGCGCATCAACACCGAGGACAAAGACCACACGATCACGCCCAACTTCCGCCAAGTCGACGTCATGGGCGGGTACACCGCCGCCGCCGGCAGCGCTTTCATCTACTCCGATAATCTACCCGCGCGCCTCCAAGGCAAAGCCATGGTCTGCGAGCCCACGATGAAAAATATCGCCCTCTTTGACGTCGTCCGCGACGGCGCCGGCTACGCGGCCCACGACGGTTTCCCGCTCGTCGCCAGCAGCGATGAATGGATGTCCCCCATCTTCGCCGAAGTCGGCCCCGACGGCGCCGTCTGGTTCTCCGATTGGCAAAACTACATCATTCAACACAACCCCACCCCTAACGTCGGCCGCGGCGGCTACGATGCCAAAACCGGCGTCGGTGGCGCGCACGAAAACCCACTCCGCGATCACGCGCGGGGTCGCATCTACCGCGTCGTCTGGGATAAAGCCAAACCCGCCGCGATCACCTCCCTAAAAGGGGCCAGCACCGCCCAACTCGTCGCCGCCTTAAATTCATCCACGCTTTTCTGGCGTCTCACCGCCCAGCGCCTCTTGGTCGAGGGTCAGCACCAAGACGCAGCCCAAGCCCTTAAGATCCTGGTCCGCGCTCCAGCCGCGATTCCAGCCATCCACGCGCTCTGGACCCTCCACGGCCTGGGGCTCCTCGACGAGGCCACGCACCGCCTCGCGCTCAATCACGCCGACGCCGCCGTCCGCCGCAACGCCATCCGCGCTCTTGGTAACGACGCTAGCGCCGTTGCCCTCTACTTTGGTTGCTCTGTCGTGAGCGATCCCGATGCACTCACCAAACTCGCTGCCTTCGTAAAACTCGCCCAATTCTCCGAGACTAAACAAATCCAAACAATCGTCGCCAGCCTCGTTCGCAACCCCGCCAACCAAGCCGACGAGTGGCTGAAAGAAGCGACCCGCATCTTGGGCCGCATCCATGGCGCAGCCCTCTACCGCAACGGCGAAAATATGCTCACCGCCGGCGGCTTCGAGGCCATGGGCTCCGATGGTTTGCCTGCCGGTTGGAAACGCCGTGATCTCAGTAACCGCGACGGTAACAAGACCCTAGTTTGGAGCGCCGCCAGCGGTGAAAAAGAAGCTCACGGCGGCAAGCAATCGCTCCGCGCCGTCGCCGTCTCCGATGTCGACACAAGCCTTTACACTGAGCTCACCGTAAAACCCAACACCCAGTATCGCCTTGCGGGTTGGATCAAAACCAAAGGAATGTCGGGCCGGATCAACCTCAGCGAAACCCTGACCAAAACCGAGACCGACCTTATCCGCCGCCGCGACTCCGACTGGTTCGAAATTGAGACCGACTTTAACAGCGGCAACCGGACCCAAGCTAGCCTCAGCTTCACTTTCGCCGGTAAAGGAGAAACCCAAGTCGATGACGTGCGCCTGAGTGAACTTATCCCACTCGAAGATCCCAACAAAGTCACCGTTGCCGACGCCCAACGCGGGCAGCAACTTTTCTTGAAGCACCCCGCCGCCTGCATTCTCTGCCACGCGCTCAATGGCGAAGGCAGCAACGTGGGCCCCGCCCTCGACAAAATCGCCTCTCGCACCACCCCGGCCTACATTCATGAAAGTTTGATGGAGCCCAGCAAAGTCATCGCGAAGGGCTACGAACAATACACCGTTTCCCCTATGCCGCCGATGGGCGACATCTTCAGCCCGCAAGAACTCTCTGACATCGAGGCGTTCATCCAAACGCTGAAATAATCCACAATTACTCCCCTTTCCCATGAGCAAAAAATTCAACATCGCCATCATCGGTCTCGGTTTCGGCGCCGAGTTCATTCCCATTTATCAAGCGCACCCCAACGCTCACCTGCTCGCCGTCTGCCAACGCGACCCGAAGAAACTTAAAACCATTCAGGACGCGTTCGGTATTCCACGCGGGTACACCGATTACGATGAACTCCTCCAAGACCCCGACATCGACGCCGTTCACATCAATACGCCAATCCCCGACCACGCTGAGCAATCAATCAAAGCGCTCAAAGCCGGCAAACACGTCGCCTGCACCGTGCCGATGGCCACCTCCATCGCCGATTGCAAACGCATCGTCGAACTCACCAAGAAAACCGGTCTCAAATACATGATGATGGAGACGGTCGTATACGCCCGTGAATACCTCTACGTCAAAGAACTCTACGACCGCGGTGACCTCGGCAAAATCCAGTTTCTGCAAGCGAGCCACCAGCAAGACATGGACGGTTGGCCGAACTACTGGCCCGGCCTACCGCCAATGTGGTACGCCACGCACTGCGTCGGCCCCATGCTCGCCCTCACCGACGCCACCGCCGAATACGTTTCCTGCTTCGGCTCCGGCACGATCCGCAAAGAACTCGTCAAAAACTACGGTTCGCCCTTCGCCGTTGAGACCGCCCACATCAAATTTAAAAACTCCGACCTCACCGCGCGCATCATCCGCTCGCTCTTTGATACCGCCCGCCAGTACCGCGAGAGTATCGATGTCTACGGCTCGAAAAAATCCTTCGAGTGGTCACTCATCGAACACGAGTCGCACGTCCTGCACACCGCCAAAAAGCCGGAGCACAAAATCCCGCAAAAGGTCCAAGCCCCCGACTACGCCAAGCGCCTGCCGAAAGGCATTCAGAAATTCACGACCAAGGGCGTCTACGATCTGGGTAAAAAAACACACTTGAGCTTCACTCAAGGTGCCGGCCACGGTGGCTCGCACCCGCATCT
>CAMDRP010000169.1 GCA_945906965.1 Opitutus sp. GAS368
CGTCGGCGACGCCATCACGCTCGTCTCGCCCGAAAACGCCGCCGACATCCGCGACATCCAACGTTTCATCGGCGCCAAGATTCCCGAGCTCCGGCTCGAAGGTTTTAACTACGCCCCTATCATCGCCCGTCCCGATCAACCCACCCAACAACGCCGCGGCCAACGTGGCGGCGGTCAGCGTGGCGGCTACGGCAGCGGCGGTCCCCGTCACCAAACCGGTGGCGGCCCACGGCAACATCAAGCCGGTGGCGGCCGCGGCAGTAGCAGCGGTGGTGGTGGCCGCGGTGAAGGCCAACAGCGCCCCGCCGAAGGCAGCTGGAACCGTTTCGGCGCTAGCGGCGGAGGTGGCGGCACCGGCGGCGGTCGTCGGGGTCGTTAAACCCAGCGATTTCCGTAGACAAAATCACGGCGGGCTTCACGGCCCGCCTTTTTTGGGTCGTTCCCCGGTGCCTGAAAATTTCCGTGGCAACAGTCCGCCTAACCTTACAACTTTTGTCCATGCGCTGCTGTTCATTTTTTCGCCGGTCCATTTTTCTCCTCATTGGCTGCCTATGCGTCACACCGTGGCTGCACGCGCAGCGCGAGAAATTTCCGCCCGAGGTTCTCGAGTTTGTGGAAAAATCCTGGCCCGAGGCAAAAAAAACTAACACTGGCCTGCGCTACATTATCGAACGCGCCGGCTCAGGTGCTCGGCCCAACGCAGGGGAAACCGTGGCCGTGCTTTACACCGGACGGCTACTGAGCGGCGAAGTCTTCGACGAAACGACCGACAAAGATAAACCATTCACCTTCCGGGTGGGTCGCGAGCAAGTGATCAAAGGTTGGGATCAGATTTTGCCCCTCATGCAACTCGGCGAGAAACGTCTCGTCATCATCCCGCCCGAGCTCGCGTACGGCACCCGCGGCCAAGCGCCGAGGATCCCCCGCAACGCGGCGCTCGTCTTCACCATCGAGCTTTTGGAAATCAAACCGTAAGGCTGCCCCGCGGCTGTTGCCGCCACGCGCGGTTTTTTACGTTAGGTCGCGTTGCAATCTCCAGCGGATCGAGCGACTGGATTTCGGTGCGACCATGTTGCTGTCGCGCGCGCTTTGCCCCAGATAGATTTTAGCGCTCCCGACAAAGCCGATGATATCAAGCTCAACGAAATCGTCTGGCGCAGCGTGCGCGGCGAACATTCTCCGATGCCGGCGCCACGGCGCGCCGCCTTTTAGAAAGGGACACGCCAAGGATGACGACGACGACAAGTCGTCGCTAATACTCAAATTGGCGTCGCCTAATTTAGGGCGCAAAAAAGGCGGGCTCTGAAGCCCGCCTTTTCGTTCACCAGAATCGAGAATTTTTACTTCAGCATTTGCGTGAGCAGTGGCTTCATGGCGTCAGCCCAGAGCTGGTAGCCGGCGGCGTTGGGGTGAAGTTGGTCGGGCATGATAGCAAAGGGGATCTTGCCGTCTTGGCCGTAGAAGGCGGCGGCGATGTCGAGGAAGCGCACGGTTTTTCCGTCGTCGAGTTGGGCGAGCTCGGCGTTGACGGCGTTGATGACAGCGGTGCGTTGGGTGGCGTCGGCGATTGCGGCAGGTGTGATCACGCCGTCTTTATCTTTGCGTGCGCCGCGGGGGAAAATGGCGAGCAGGAGGACTTTGGTGCCAGGGATTTTCGTGCGGATGAGCTGCACGATTTTTTTATTAGCCGCGGCGATCTCGGTGGCGGTGTTGTCGGCGGAGTTGTTGGTGCCGAGCATCAAGACGGTGACTTTGGGGGTAAGGCCTTCGAGTTCGCCGTTTTCGATGCGCCAGATTACGTGCTGCGTACGGTCACCACCGATACCGAAGTTGGCGGGCTGGTATTGGGCGTAGTAACTTTCCCAGATGTGCGGGGCGCGGGCCCAACCGGCGGTGATGGAATCGCCGAGAAAGAGCAGGCCGACGGGGCCGGCTTTACCGCGAGCAAGGAAGGAGTCGTGGGCTTTGCGAAATGCGCCGTTAGTGTCTTTTTTCTCGATGGCGGCGGAGGCGTCAGCTTTGGGGGCGACCGGAGCTGGGGTTTGCGCGGTGGCGAAAGGCAACAGCGCGATAAAGAGCAGGGTGAGGCAGGTGGAGCGGGGGAGTTTCATGGGGAAAATGGAAGGTTGGGTTTATGGGCGGGGCGACGTCGAGCCTGAGTTGGTGCGAGCGGCGCGGATGTTATCGGCGGTGTACAGCGTTAGGCCGACCCAGATGCAACCGAAGGCGAGACCTTGATCGTGGGTGAAGGTCTCGTGAAAGACGAGGACGCCGAGCGAGAATTGCACGGTGGGTGCGATGTATTGCAGCAGGCCGAGGGTCGTGAGACGGATGCGGCGTGCGCCATAAGCGAAGAGCAATAAGGGAATCGCGGTGACCACGCCGGTGCTCAGAACGAGCGCTTGTGTCGTGACGCTCGCGTGGCCAAGTGCGCCCGCACCGGCGAGGTTTTGCCAAAGCAGGAACGCTGCGGCAAATGGCGCGAGCAAGGTCGTCTCGACGGCAAGGCCGGTGAGTGGGCCGAGGGCGGAGCGTTTGCGGAGTAATCCGTAACAGCCAAATGTGCCCGCGAGCGCGAGGGCGATCCAAGGCAGATGCCCGACTTGATAGATTTGAATCGCGACGCCAAGGGCGGCGCAACTGATGGCAATTACTTGGGCGGGCCGCAGCTGTTCGTGTAACACCCAGCGGCCGAGGGCCACGTTTAGTAAGGGCACGAGGAAATACCCAAGACTGCACTCGATCACGTGTCCATGATTCACGCCCCACACGTAGACCAGCCAGTTGGTCGTCAGCAGCGCGCTGCTGAGCAGGTTCAACGCGAAACCACGGCCCGTACTCAGAGCAGTGCGCATCTCCTTCAGGCCGCCGCGCCACACCAACAGGGCGGCAACGAAGACTAACGACCACACCAGCCGGTGCGCGATTAATTCTAAGGCGTCCACCTCCGCCATCTGATGCCAATAAAGCGGCACCAAACCCCACGTGAGATAACACAGACCCGCCGCGCCGGCTCCGCGCGTGGTCTCAGATGAGAGTTTAGCGAAAGTCACGCTCGCGTTGTTATGCGCTCGCCTGGCTCACAGGCGCGCGCGAAATTGTCACGATCGAGCTTTAACGCGCGGGCGAAGACGGGAAATTATATTTCGTTTTGAATTCCTCGAAAGCTTGGGTGCGCGCCAAGTCTGCGGCCAAGCCGCGGGCGATGAGTTCGCTGGCGCGTTTTTCCACCCAGCGTTGGCGAAAGCTCTCTTCGAGCTCGGCGGCGATCGCGGTGGTTTCCTTGGGCTTCGCATTTTTACGTGAGCTCAGGCAGCCGGCGGTGAGGCAAAGTCCCGTGAGAGCGAAAACGAGGAAGGTCAGACGCGTGTTCATGTGGTGCTGATATTGGTTCTTCCGCGGGGCGACCGCGAGGGAAACTTTTTTGTTTTCATGCCGCGGAAGAATTTTTTTGCCGCAAAAATAAGTGAAGGGACTTAGGGGCCAAATTCTAATCCGCATCCAATTGATAAATCGACAGAAGCGGATGCGGCGTCTGCGGCGGCGGATGGCACGTGCTTGCGGCTCAAGCCTCGGGTTTAAGGGCGGCAAAGAGGTACGGGTCACACGGCGGCAGTGAATTTTGTCCGCCGCGACGTGCGGCCCAATCAAGGCGCCGTGATCGCGCTGCGAATGGCGTTGAGCAACTCCGGATCAGTCACGATGCCGCGCACCCCGTTTACGACGAACTGAATGCCGATACACAGGATCAAAAACCCCATCACTTTCGAGAGTGCGTTCATGCCGTTGGTGCCGATCACCGTCACGACGCGCTCCGACAAACTCAGCGTCACGTACGTGATAATCGCGACCGTGATGATGCCCAAAATGATCGCGACGTAGTCGAGCCACTGGGTCGCCAGCGAGGTGAAACCCACGGTCACCGCGATCGCGCCTGGCCCGCTTAACATCGGCATCGCGAGTGGAGAAAACGACACGTCGCGTTTAGCCCGCGCCGC
>CAMDRP010000170.1 GCA_945906965.1 Opitutus sp. GAS368
CTGGCTTCACCAGTGAGACCAGGGACAAGCAGTTCGTTGCGGCCTTTGACGTTCACATCGAGGTGGACGATGTAGCGTTGGGTCTCGGCTTCGGCGGTCGGCATGATCTTGGAGGTCTTGGCGTCGTAAATATCATCTTCATGCCCGAGGAAACGCACGATGGCCTTTTGCCCGAGTGCGATGCCGGCGAAATTTTCCTGACTGATCTTGGCTTCGATGACGCGGTTGATCGTGATCAACGTTGCCAAGGAGGTGTTGGCATTGATCAAGGCACCGGGATGGACAAAAACCGCCGAAACGACGCCGTCGAACTGCGCCTTGATCGTCATCTTCTCGACGATGCGACGCTTCACTTTGAGGGCATTGATGTAACTGCTTAGCGAAGCTTGGCTGGTGATTTTGTCGTTTTCGACGCGGATCTCAATGGCCTTGTAAGCGCGACGTTGTTTGACGATGTCGGCTTCAGCGACGCTCCCTAATTTGTACATGCGCTCGTATTGGTCGAGAGCCTCGCGCGCGGTTTGACGTTCGAGTTCAATCAAAGAACCCACTTCGATCCGGCGCTTCAGGGCGTCCTGTTCGCTTTCGATATTTTCGATGTCAATCTGGGTGTCAGTGATCTCGATGCGGCACAATACATCGCCCTTTTTCACCTGCTTGCCGGGGTCGAGGTTGAAATCCTTCTCTATGATACGACCGGCGATTTCACTCACGAGCGGTTGTTCGTATTCCGCGCGGATCACGACCGTGCCGGGCACGGCATTGACGGCACGACCCTTGGCGACAACGGCGACCTTGGCCGTCGCCCGCGACATCAAGACAAAATACCCGACCAAGCCGAGCGCAACGAGGAGGAGCAGCCCAAGTTTCAGGCCTAAATGGGAACGATCAGTTTTAGTGGACATAACGGGCGGGAAGTTGATTTAAGACTGGGTCGACGCCAACAAGAGATACGAGTTCGCACCAACGGCTCATCAGCTCAATCCGAGCCGAAACCACCGCCGCATCTTGGGCGTAAAGTTGCATGAGGCTAGTGGTGACGGCATCTTCCGTCACACTCCCGCGCTTAAATTCGTCCCGCACGCGGTCTACATTCCCCACATAACCAAGGCGGGCCGTTTCCGTCATTTCCAAGGATTGCGCAGTAAAACTAATAAATTGAACCGTGGTTTCGAGCTGGTCGGCGACCTGAGCGGTGAGGTTTTTTTGCTGTTGTTCAAGCAACCGTTTGCCCGCGAGTAAGCTGCGTTTGGCGGCGCGGGTGGCGAAACCATCGAAAATCGTCCATGAGCCACCGATCGAGGCCGAGGTGGAAAACGCCGCTTGTTGCGTGATCGTCGTAGCCGTGACCGTTTGGCTGTTGTACTTGGAGGCATTGACCGAAAGAGCAAAGCGAGGGAGCAACCGCGTGCTCGTGTTTTTGTAATTCAAATCGGCTTCCTTCAGGCGCAGGGCGTTGACCTGTCCCTGGAAAGTCATCTCCACGCCATCGCGTTTAAAAAGGGCCGCCAACGAGGCCGGCGCATCGGGTGCAGCGGACCACTTCGGTACTTCCAGCGGAATGGCCGACTCGTTGATCGATTCGAGACCGGCAAGGCGCGCGAGCCGCCGCAACGACGAAGCATACAGCGTCTCGGAACGGGCCATGGCCAAACGCGCGGTCGCATAACCGGCCCGCGGCACGATCAGCTCGGCCGGCGCCATGCTCCCCGTCCGCAAACGCTCCTCGTCCAGCGCCAGCAATCGGGCGGTCTGATTGAGACTGAAGCGCTGGTTGCGCAAACTGACTTTTTGGAAAATCAACCCCAAGTATTGTCCCCGAATTACTGCAACGAGGCCCACGTAAGCCTCGGCGTAATTTTTTTCCGCGATCTTGATGCCGATATCGGCGATTTTGATCTGATTGGTGACCTGATACCACGTGAATAGATTCTGTGAGGCCGAAACTCCGTAGTACGGACCGTGCGCCATATCTTGATTGGTGGTAGGTTGGCCTGGGCGAAAACCGCCGGTGGGCTCAGGAATTTCAGTCGTGATCCGGCTCCAGGCATAGGAGGCACTAGAACTCAAACTAGGTAAACGTTGGGCCGCAGTGCTCACCCGGCCATACTCCGCCTGCGCGATATATATTTCGTTGGCCACCATTTGCGGCGATTGCCGTAGGGCCGAACTCAGAATCACCTTCAGATCAGGCAAAGAATCCTCCGGCAACGTCCCTTCCACCACGGGGCCAACGGATTGCGCCCGACAAAATCCTGCCAAAAAGAGAGTTAGAAGAATTGAAAATCGTTTAGAAAACGTCTTAGCCGAAAAAATCATAGAAATAAACTTAAAGATAAGAGAAAGAATCCCTATAAAAAAAACCCTGTGGCAACCACGAAAACTCTGTCTAGAGCGAGAGAGCTTTATTTTTCGTGCAAATAATTTGAGTCAATTTGAATTTGTCGATTCTTATGCTGCTGTCTTGCCCGCCGTAATTTAAAAAGCTGACCTTTGCTGAAACGAGCCGATGCCCGAAGTTCCCCTAAATTTAAAAAATACCAACGCCGATCCCTGGGCCGGGCTAAGCGCTTACTTTGACCAAGCCGAATCACCCGGTCTCCTCGCTAGCGGTTATCGGCGCCTACTCGCGCATTATTACCGACTGCTGATTCCTGCTCAGGCTAGCGTGCTCGAAATCGGCTGCGGCGACGGAGAGCTCCTGACTCAACTACCCAACCGAGACGTGACCGGCGTCGATCTTTCCGCCCGGCAGATCAATCGGGCTCGGCACCGCCTCCCTCACGCCACCTTTCACGTTCAGGCCGGCGAAAAACTCGATCTTCCCGGCAAGTTCGACGCCGTCGTTCTCTCCAAAACGCTGAACCACGCCATCGATGCCCAGCAAATCCTAGAACGCGTCCACAACGTCTCCACCCCCGAGACCCGGCTCATCCTCAACTTCCACTCCAATCTCTGGAGTCCGCTTTTCACCGTCGGACGTTGGCTCGGCCTCCGCGCCGCCGCCCCGCAATCCAATTGGCTCGCATCGGCTGACGTCAAAAATCTCCTCAACCTCGCTGACTGGGAGGTCGTCAGGACTGAACATCACATCTTAGTCCCGCTCACCCTCGGTGGCCTCGGCCCTTGGATCAATCGGATCCTCGCCCCGCTACTCCCCTTCTTTTGCCTTACCGTCTTCATCGTGGCTCGGCCGCGCCGGCGCCTTTCGGATAACCCGCCTCTTTTATCCGTTTCCGTCATCATTCCTGCCCGCAACGAAGCCGACAATATCGCCGCAGCCGTCGCTCGTACCCCACGGATGGGCGCTTGGACTGAGCTCATTTTTGTCGAAGGCCATTCCCGCGACGACACCTGGGCCCAAATTCAACGCGTCGCCGGCGAGTATCCCGAACTCCGCATCAAAACTCTAACCCAAACCGGTCGCGGTAAAGGCGACGCTGTCCGCGCGGGTTTCGCCGTCGCCACCGGCGACATCTTGATGATCCTCGACGCCGATCTCACGATGCCTCCGGAAGAACTCCCGAAATTTTATCACGTCATCGCTTCCGGTCGCGCCGAGTTCGCCAACGGTGTACAACTCGTCTAACCGATGGACGAAAGCGCCATGCAGTTCCTCAATCTTTGCGCCAATAAAGCCTTCGGCCTTATTTTCACGTGGTTTCTTGGCCAGCCGGTAAAAGACACGCTCTGCGGTACCAAAGTCCTAAGCCGCGCCCACTACGAAAAAATTGCAGCGAGTCGGGCCTATTTTGGCGACTTCAACCCGTTTGGGGATTTCGATCTGCTTTTTGGCGCCACCAAGCAAAACCTTAAAATCGCGGACATCCCCATTAGGTACCGGGAACGCACCTACGGCGAAACCAACATCCAACGCTGGCGCCATGGCTGGCTCCTCTTGCGCATGGTGATC
>CAMDRP010000171.1 GCA_945906965.1 Opitutus sp. GAS368
GGCGAGCGAACCGAAGGCGGAGTTGGCGGCGAATTTAGCTTTGGTTTCGTCGGGCTCGCCGGAGATAGCGTTGGAATCACTGGGGTTGAAGCCGACCCCGCCGCGGCCGTTGGATTCAATCATGTCGTGCGCAGGATCGAAGCTCGGCGAGAGTGCGGACTTACCGGCCGCATCGGGTCGGGCGGTTTGCCAAGGCTCGCGGTTGGCGCGGGCGAGCGCGTCGATCTCGGCGCGCAGCTTCGGCCAATCGCCCCCAGCGCGTTCGAGGGCTTCGCCGAGGGCGACGGCGCGCAACGCATCATCGGGCACGGAGACCGGGAAACGTTGGCGCGCCTTCAGGTTGTTTTCCATGTAAGCGATCATGTCGATTGCAAGGGCAACGCAGTCGAAGCTCTCGGGCTTGGGCTTCGCCAAGATTTGCTCGATGCGGCGGCCGACCATCGCGCCGAGCGTGGCCATAGGCGTGCGCGCGGCAGGGCTGTTGGGGTCTTCGTTTTCGGCGGCGTCTTGCGCGTAACCGACAAGGATGAGGCTGAGCAGACTTAACGTGGCGAGGCCCACGACAAGCACCGCGCGGGGGCGAGCAGCGACAGGTTTCGCGACCGGCAAACGCACGTCGCGCGCACGCGGGCGCACGGGCAATTCGCGCCAGAAACTAAGCGCCAACAGCACCAAGGCTGGCACGAGCGCCCACGCGTAACGCTCAACCAGGCGCGTCTTGTCTTTGACGAAGGCGGTGGCTTTCGACTCGGCGGTGTCGACGCGTTTGAGCAGATCGACAACGTTTACCCAGGAGCGCGCAGGCGCGTAAAGTCCGCCCGTGGCTTTCGCCATCTCTTCGAGCGTGGCGGCTTTGAGTTTGCTGACGACCTCCGCGCCGGTCGCGTCGCGCACGACGCCATCGCGGCCCAAGGGAATCAGCGCGCCGGCCGACGTACCGACGCCGAGGGTGACGAGACGCACGCCGCGTTGTTTCAACTGCGCCGCGAGAGGTTTCCATGCGTCGTCAAACGCTTCACCATCGCTCAAGACGACGAGCACGCGTTGCACGCCATCAGTCGGACTGTACGCGGCGAGACTCGTCTCGAGCATCGCGCGGAAGTTGGTCCCGCCCTGCGGAAAATAATCGGGCGAGAGATTGGGCAACAAACCGGCGAGAATATCGTAGTCCACGCTGAGCGGCAGTTGCAGGTAGGACGTGCCCGCGAAGAGGACGAGACCGACGCGTTCGCCGGAGAGTTTATCGAGGAGGCCTTGGATGAGGAGCTTGGCGTGATCGAGCCGCGAGGGTTTCACGTCGCGCGCCAACATGCTGCGCGAAAGATCGAGCGCGATCATGACTTCCTTCGGTTGTTCACCGACCGGGACATCCACAAAGCCGTAGCGCGGCCCCGCGAGCGCGACGACGAGCAACGCGAGCCCGAGCCAGAAACGCCAACGCATGCGCGGCGGCTTGATCGTGACGTCGAGATCGACGCGTTCGCGCCCGGCCCAGAGGCGCATGATGCCCGGCCAGCGCCCGGCGACGACGCCTTGGCGCAAGCCATCGAGGAGCGCGAGCGCCGCGACGAGAAGTAACAACCAGAGCGCGTGCGGTTGACCGAGACTCATGTGAGAGCCTCCCGGCGCCACGGCGTGTACGCCAATAATCCACCTGCCAGCAACAAGCCCAGCGAGCCCGAGACGAGCCAAGGAAACAGTTCGCGCGCGCGCTTAGTCTTGGCTTCGAAGCGGAGTTTTTTCGCGCCGTCGATGGCCTTGAAGGCGGCGGCGATGGTATCGGTGTTATCGGCGCGGAAGTAGGCGCCGCCGGTGGTCTGGGCGATGTCGCGCAAAGCGTCTTCGTCGAGATCGGCGAGGATGCGGCGATAACCGGTGATCTTACCCGCTTCGTCGAAGATCGGATACGGCGCAGAGCCGGCTTTGCCCGCACCGATCGTGTAGACGGTGATGCCGCGCGTCTTCGCGATCTCAGCGGCTTGCGCGGGCTTGAGGACGCCGCGGTTGTTAGAACCATCGGTGAGCACCACGATGAACGCACTCGGGCGCTTGGTGGTTTTGTCGTTCTTGGATTGTTCGAGACGAGTGAGCGCAACGCCGAGCCCGTCCCCAATGGCGGTGCCATCTTCCATGAGGCCGATCTTGAGCCGCTCCGTCTGGCGGGCGAGCCACGCGTGATCGGCGGTGAGCGGCGCGAGCGTGTACGCGCGTCCCGCAAAAACGACGAGACCGATGCGGTCATTGGGGCGCGTGTTGATGAAGGCTTGAATGACGGGCTTGATGGCTTGGAGGCGATTGAGCCGCACGCCGTCTTGTTCAAAATCCTCCGCGAGCATCGAGCCCGAGAGGTCGATCGCGAGCATGAGATCATAACCTTCCTGTCGCACCTCGGTGCTGATCTCCATTTTCTGCGGCCGAGCGAGCGCGACCACGAGCAACACTAAACCAGCGCCCATCAAGATCGCCGGTAAACGCGTCGCCGGTACGAGCACCGGCCGCCACCACGCCGCCGCAAACGGTACGATCAACGCCGGCAACCCGCGCCGCCAACGTAGCCAGCTCACCAGCGGCACAATAAGCAGCGCAAGTAACCACCACGGATATTGGAGGGCAACGTCGTTCATGGTCAGCGGCGCAGGCGCATATGGCCGTGGAAAAATTTCACGAGCGCATCGATCATGGATTCCTCAGGCGTGACGACGAGACGACTCTGGCGATCAGGAAACAGTTTCGTAAACGCCGCGTCACGCTCCGCGCTCCACGTGGCGTGAGCCTCACGATGAGCCCGGGATTGCGGATCAAGGACAACGAGACGGTTGCTCGTCGGATCGAAGGCCGTGACGGTCTCGCCCGCGGGCAGTTCGCGTTCCCACGCATCTTCGACGCGGAAACCAATCGGTTGATAACGCCGCCGAATCACGGGCCAACCGGGCGGCGTGACGCGCGGCGGGAAATCGCCGAGCCAGAGCAACATGCTGTGATTGGAAGCGGCGTGCGCGATGAACTTCCACGGCGTCTCGACCGGTTGCGCATCGGCCATGGCCGGCGTAGGGCGGCCGATGAGATCGGCGATGGCGTTTAAAATCGGACCGCGGCCGCGCACGGGTTCGGTGAGACGATGGCCGCCGGGATAAGCATGGACGATGCCGACGCGATCGCGGTTGGCGGCAGAAAGCATCATCGCGAGCGCGGCGAGCTCGAGGAGCGCGGCGCGCTTGGTGCGGGCGCCGGAGCCGAATTGCAGCGAGAGCGTGTCCTCGAAGACGATGAGGACGGTGAGCTCGCGTTCCTCGATGAATTTCTTGCGGAACGGTTCGCCGAGGCGCGCGGTGACATTCCAGTCGATGTCGCGGATGTCGTCGCCGAAATTATATTTTACGACTTGGTCAAACTCCATGCCGCGCCCGCGGAACACCGAACGGTATTCGCCGGTGAGCGGATTCTCGACGGCTTGTTTCATGCGCCACTGGAGTTGACGCAGCAACGCAACCGAGGTCGTCGGAAGCGGCGGCCGAGGGGCGAGAACGGGATGGGAGTTCGTTGAACTCAAGGGTAACGGGAGCGAGACGCGAAAGCGACCGAGCGCACAGGGGAGCTAGGAGCAGCCGCGCCGACCGCGAGGTTTGATTACGCGGCCTTGGAGCCGGCGGTGGGCACGGCGACTTCGGCGATGATGCGGCGCAGGATTTTTTCAGCGTTGAGATCGGCGGCCTCGGCTTCGTAAGTAAGATTCACGCGGTGCCGCAGAGCATCGGGGAACACGTCCTGGACGAGATCGGGCGAGACGTGATCTTGTCCACGCAACCACGCGAGCGCGCGACTGGCTTGATAAAGGGCGAGACAGGCGCGCGGCGATGCGCCAAAATTGAGCGTGCG
>CAMDRP010000172.1 GCA_945906965.1 Opitutus sp. GAS368
TCAGAAAATTAGCCAGCACTGCCGGTGGCCACGCGCATGATCTCGGCCTCGGTCCAATCACCGCGCGGCCGCACCGCCAGCAATTCCCCGCGGCACATCACCCCAATCGTATCGCACAGACCGAGCAATTCAGGCAAATACGAGCTCACAACGACCACCGCCTTACCCGCGGCGGCGAGCTCACTCACGAGTTGGTAAATCTGCGCTTTGCTGCCGACGTCGATGCCGCGCGTCGGTTCATCGAGCAGAAAAATCCGGGCAGGGTGTTCCAGCAAGCGCGCCAATGCCACTTTCTGTTGGTTGCCGCCCGAGAGTTGACCGATGGTTTGACCGGCGTCCTGGCATTTCACGCGCAGTTCTTCGACCCAGCGTTGAGCGAGCGCGCGCTGACGCGGGCCGTTGATCCAGCCCCAGCGACCCAAGCGATCCATCTTGGTGAGCGTGAGGTTGTCGGCGATGGATTGATTCAACATGAGCCCCTCTTCCTTACGGTTCTCGCTTAGGAAGCCGATGCCCTGCAACCAGCGCTCACGCGGGCCGCTCATACTTGCGGGCGCACCCACAACACAGACTTCGCCGGCGGCTAATGCATCCAAACCAAAAATCGCCCGCAACAGATCGGTGCGCCCCGCGCCAATCAAACCCCCGAGTCCGAAAACTTCGCCGGCCCGAATTTGCAACGTGGCGCGTTTCAAACGGGGTTCACTGGCTGCTGATTTTACCTCGAGTACCACCGCACCGGGCGCGTGCGCGGTGCGTGGATAAAGATCTTTGACCTCTCGCCCGGTCATGAGCGTCACAAGGTGATCAAGACTGGCCTCAGACATGAGGCCGCTGCCGACGGTTTCTCCGTCTTTGAGCACGGTGTAACGATCCGCGATCTGGCGACATTCCTCGAGAAAATGACTGATGTAGATCACACTCACGCCTTGTAGGCGGAGGCGATGAATCGTGGCGAAAAGTTTTTCTGTATCCGCCTGCGTAAGACTGCTGGTCGGCTCATCCATGATGAGCACTTGGGGTTGAATCAGCAGGGCGCGGGCGATTTCGATAATCTGTTGCTCAGCGATTGAAAACTCGCCCGCGGCACGATCGAGATCGAGTCCTGCGTGGCCGAGCTGAGCGAGCGCAGCCTGTGCGCGGGCCCGCGAGGAACGTCCATCCACCCAACCCAGTCGCGTGGATTCAGCCCCAAGGAGAATATTTTCCTGCGCGCTGAGGTGCAGAGCGAGGTTGAGCTCTTGGTAAATCATCGCGACGCCTTTGAGACGGGCGTCGTGAGGATTTTCCGGTTCGTAGGCCACCCCGCTCAACTGCATCGTACCCGCGTCGGCCCGGTGGGCGCCGCTCAGCACTTTCATCAGCGTACTTTTACCCGCGCCGTTTTCGCCGATCAACGCATGGACTTCACCGGGCGCGATCTCCAGCGACACCCGTTTTAAGGCGCGAGTGGCGCCAAAAGATTTCTGGATGCCGTCGAGGCGGAGGAGTACGGCAGACATCAGGGCAGAGCGGATTCCAAGGGAATTTTTGAATTACAGCGAGTACCACGAAGGCGCGGCCTCGGGGCGGTACCCAAGCCGTAACGCAGACGATTACTTGAGATATTTGCTTAGCGGCGGGTTCACGATCTCGGCCATGGCGGGATCGTTGAAATTGGCCTTGGTGACAAAGCCCACGCCCGTGTCGATCTGCACCGGAACTTTTTCACCGCGGATCGCCGCGACGACGGTCTTCACGCCGAGGTAACCCATGTTCATGGGATTTTGGACGACGAGGCCGTCGATGTCGCCCGACTTGAGGCCGGCATTGAGGGTTTCACCCGAGTCAAAGCCGACGAATTTAACCTTCCCCGCCAGACCGGCATCGCGGAGGGCGAGCAACATGCCCGCGGTGGTGGATTCGTTGCACGTGTAAACGCCGGTGACTTCGCGGCCGTAGCGACTGATCAAATTTTCCGAAACTCGTTTGGCGGTATCGCGCGTGACGCCGGCGTGTTGATCCGTCGAGAGGAGACGCACGGCGGGGAAATCTTTTTTCATAACCTCAAGGAAACCTTCCTCGCGCTCCTCGGTGCTGGCGGAGCCGACGGCGAGGCGGAGCATGATCACATTGCCCTTGCCGCCTATGAGGCGTCCGAGATTGCGCGCGGCGATGCGGCCGCCTTCGCGATTATCAGTCGAGACGTAGCTGGTAATCGCTTTGCTCGCGAGGGCGGAGTCGATGATGACGACGGGGATTTTGCCGCGGCGCGCGGTTTCCACGGGGGCGACGAGCGCTTTATTGTCGAGGGGCGCGAGCACGATGCCGTCGACGCGGCGGCCGACGAAGTTTTCTACGACCTGGATTTGTTGCTCACGGTCATCTTCTTTCAACGGGCCTTTCCAGATGATGTTTACGGCGATGCCTTGAGCGGCGAGTTCGACCTTTGCCTTTTCGGCGCCCGCATGGATTGATTTCCAGAATTCATGGGTCGTGCCCTTAGGGATGACGGCGATCTGATAGGTATCGGCCGCCGAGGCCAAAGCAGCGGCAGCGAGGAAGGCGAGACTAACGAATAGGGGTTTTTTCATGGGGAAGAATGAGCGACTAAAACAGGGGAAAAATTTGGACGGAGCGATGCCGAATTTCGGAAAAACCAAAAAATCAGTCAAAACTAGAAGTACGAATGGATATTCTCGACCGAGATGGCGTAAATCGCGACCTAAGCTGATTGGTTTGAAAAAACTCGGGCGCAACGCTCCGAGCTCGCCGTTACAAGCCCGGAGACTTTGCTCGATGCATGTTCGAGTTAAAGAAATTCATTTCGTTCTGGCTGATGCCCCTGCCCTTTTGCCTGACGCTACTCACCGCAGGATTGATTTTATTAATGGGTACGCGCCGCGCCCGACTTGCTCGAGGTCTTTTGGTTGCCGGCGTGATCTTGCTGGCGTTTTTTGGCAATAAAATGGTGAGCGTAGCCCTCGTGCGACCGATCGAGGCCACGTTTCCCCCTATTCCGGATTTAATTGTAGGCCACAGTGCGCCAGCCGATCTCGCGCGCTGTCGCTACGTGGTGGTGCTGGGCAGCGGCCATAGTGACGCGCCTGGGTTCTCAGCTAACAATCAACTCTCTTCCGCCGGACTAGCTCGCATCGTCGAGGGCGTACGTTTGTTAAAAGTTTTACCCGAGGCGCGACTCGTATTGTCCGGCGGCGGGGAGCCGGGATATCCGAGTCACGCAGTTGTGCTCGGACGCGTCGCAGCCCAACTTGGGGTCGAACCGGAGCGAATTCTGCGCATCGAGAACGTACGGGACACCGAGGATGAGGCGAAGGCGCTAAGTGAGCTTATCGAGCCCGCGCCGATCGCCCTAGTGACCACCGCCTGGCACTTGCCGCGCGCGACCGCATTATTCCGGAATGTGGGCTTTGATGTACTCCCCTGCCCCACGGCCTACACCGCGCGACCCAATCCCAACGCCTCTTGGAATGAATACACTTGGAGCATCGAATCACTGGAACGCAGCACCGCGGCGGTGCGTGAGCGCATCGGTTTTGTTTGGCTGCGGTTGCGCGGGAAAATTTAGGCGCAATAAGCAACATTAAATCAGTTTTTTCGCGTCCACGTTCTCGCCGCACTCTTGGCGATTTGCCCGGCAGCTAATTAGATCTCCGAATTATGCGCTCTGCGCTGGATTGCATATGATCACCAGATGCGACTTGCAAAAAATCAGCGAAATACGACCTTGGCGCATAGTCGGCTTCGATATCGGCCTTCTTGTTTAACCCCCTTAAACAGACTTCCGATCCCCACCTACCGTTATGAATATAGACCCTTTTATTCGGTGCTACCGCGCTAGATTATCGATCATCGCAGCGCTCTTTT
>CAMDRP010000173.1 GCA_945906965.1 Opitutus sp. GAS368
GCGAGGCGTACTTCGCGGGCGATATTTTCCGAAGCTGAGGCGCTGCCGCCGGGGCTGTTCACCCGAAGCACGATGGCCTTGACGGTATCATCTTGGCGAAGGCGGCGAATTTCACGGGCAAATTTCACGCCGCCGATCTCACCGTATTCACCGTTGCCGTCTACGATACTACCTTCGGCGTAAATGATCGCGACTTTACCGCGGCCGGTGCCGGCCGACTTGGCCTCATCCGCCGCAGGTTTCCTAGTAAAAGCGGCGGTATCTTTGGTCATTTTAACGTACGCCGCGATTTCGATTTGTTTGAAGGTGATTTTATCGTTCGCCGAGGGGCCGGTCTTGTTGCGCAGTTCGGCAATCACTTCGTCGCGATAGGCGATGCGATCCACGAGTTTCGCAGCCTTGGCTTTCTCGGGTCGAATGATGCCTTCGGCGTCGACGACGGATTGTATTTGTTCACGGTCAAGACTGCGACCTTGCGCCATGTCCTCGAGCATGGAGCCCCATAGGTCGTTGAGCAGCTTCAAAGTCTGATCCCGACTTTCGGGACTCATGTCTTTGCGCGTGTAGGGTTCGACGAAAGATTTGTATTTGCCGACGCGGGTGACTTGCACGCCGATACCGAATTTCTCAAAAGCGCCCGTGTAAAACATCGGTTCACTCGCTAGCCCGGGCATTATGATCATGCCATATGGATCCAGCGCGATATCGCTGGCGACCGAAGCGAGATAGTAGTCCTTTGTCGTGACGGATTCGAGATAAGCTCGGACGGGTTTTCCGCTGGCCTTGAAATCAAGGAGTGCGTTACGCACTTCTTTTAATGCCGCATAACCCGAGCCGTAACCCGCGGGTGTGAGCGCGCCCTTTAGCAATATCCCCGCCACGCGATCATCGGACTTGGCGGCTCGGATGGCCCGAGTCACCGCGCGAAGTTGAAGCGTCGATGCATGACTGCCGGTGAACTGACTGAAATCCACCTGCGCAGGCGCATCCGTGATGTTGCAGGCTAGATCGAAAACGAGATAAGAGCCGCGATCAATCGTTGGGGCTTTTTTATCGCCGCTCATGGACAAAATCGCACCCAGCAAGCCCATAAACAAAAGGATCGCGCCACCGGAAAAAACCACGAGCGCCACCAGCGCGCCCAGCATAGAGGTGAAGAAATTTTTCATGCAGTACTCGAACTTAACAGCCTCGTGCGGCGCAGCCAGTAGAAACGTCGCGGCCGCCACTCAAAAACTCCCCACCCCCCTGCGCGGCGGAGCAAGATTCGTAACTCATCTGTTACAAACGAGGGCACAGCGAGGTTGCATCCTGCCGCGGCGCTCTACAGAAGTACGCCATGAGCGAGCAAAAAGAATTACTCACGACCAACCGCAAAGCTCTCACGATCAACTTGGATGAGCCAAAATACGGCACCTTCGCAGAAATCGGCGCCGGCCAAGAAGTCGCACGCGTGTTTTTTCAAGCTGGGGGCGCATCAGGTACCATCGCTAAAACGATCTCCGCCTACGACATGACGTTTAGCGATGCCATCTACGGCAAAGCCCCGCGCTACGTCTCACGCGAGCGCTTAGGACTCATGCTCGATCACGAGTATCAACTCCTCAACGAGCGCCTCGCCACGCAACGCGGCGAACGCACCACGTTCTTCGCCTTCGCTGACACCGTGTCCGCGCGTAATTTCAAAGGCACCAACGAAGCCCACGGTTGGATGGGCATCCGCTTCCAGACCGAGCCCGGCGGTCCGCCCAGCGAAGTCGTCCTGCACGTGCGCATGTGGGACAAAGAAAACATCCTCCAGCAACAGGCTCTCGGCGTCATCGGCGTCAACCTGATCTACGGCGCATTTTATTATCACAGCGACCCACGCAAACTCGTCGAATCACTCCTCGATAACCTCTCCGCCGACCGCATCGAAGTCGATATGTTGAAATTAAACGGGCCGGCGTTTCAGAACGTGGATAACCGCCTCATGTCGCTCATGCTCGTAGAATTCGGCCTCACCAACGCGGTCATGTTCGGTCCGGGCGGTGACGTGCTCCAACCCTCCGAAGTTCTTCATCACAAACCCATCCTCGTCGAACGCGGATCCTTCCGCCCGGTCACGCACGTCAACGTCGACATGCTGAACTGCGCGACCGCCCAATTCGTGCAGGAGCCACTAGTGAAGGGTAAACAAGTCGTCGTGCTCATGGAAATCACCATGCACAACCTGCTCGCCGCCGGAGAACTCGACCCCAAAGATTTCCTCGCGCGCGTCGATCTTCTAGGTGACATCGGCTTCAACGTCCTAATCTCAAATTACTCCGAATACTACCGCCTCACGTCTTACTTCCGGCGCTACACCAAGGAGATGATCGGCGTCACGATGGGCATCAACAACCTCATAGAAATTTTCAACGAAAAGTATTACGAAAATCTTGAGGGCGGTATCTTGGAATCCTTTGGCCGCCTCTTCCGTAATTCGGTTAAGCTTTATATTTATCCCATGCGGCAGGACGGTTTCGATGTTTACACCGCTTCCGGTCAACCCGTTCCAACCAACTCAGACCGCACCCCGAGTCACGCCTTCGCCTCCAGCGTACTCATCAACGCCAAAAACGTCCAAATCGCGGATCACCTGCGCAACCTCTACGCCCACTTGCTCGAAGCGCACTACATCGACTGCATCGTCGGATTCGACCCCTCGATCCTGCATATTTTCTCACGTGATGTCTTGCGCCGCATCAAGGAAGGCGACGCCACCTGGGAAAAGATGGTGCCCGAGGCGGTCGTCGCAGCGATCAAACGCCGCGAGCTCTTCGGTTGCACTAATAAGAAAAACTAAGTCCGAGCCTAAGGGTCGCGCTTGCGCCCGATCGCAACGTCCTCAGCTCGGCCAAAAGAAGTTCAGCGAAGGCAAACTTTGCGCGTGTTTATCGTCTCATTTTTCTCCTAGCTCGGCGATTCCCAACATGAGATTTCACAAATACCACGCCCTCGGTAACGACTACATTGTCCTCGATCCCCGCGATTTCCCCTTGTGGCAGCCAGCCCCAACGATCGAGCAAATCCGCATCGTGTGCCACCGCAATTTCGGCGTCGGCTCCGACGGTATTCTTTGGGGTCCGTTGCCCTCGCAAAAAAGCCAATTCGGTCTGCGCATTTTTAACCCCGATGGCTCCGAAGCCGAAAAATCCGGCAATGGCCTGCGCATTTTCTCGCGCTTCCTTTATGACCAAGGCCTCGTCAAAGAGCCGAATTTCACCATCGAAGTTCCCGGCGGCCAAGTCGCCGTGGCGCTTAAGGATAACGCTCAGTTGATCTCCATCGCCATGGGGCACGTCAGTTTTTCGTCCGAAAAAATCCCAGTCCTCGGAGCGCCGCGCGAGGTACTAAACGAGAAAATCAAGATTCTCGACCGAGAGTTCTTCTATTGCGCCGCCACGATTGGAAATCCGCATTGCGTACTCCCGCTATCGGAAATCTCCGCAGAGATGGCCCACAAATACGGCCCGCACCTCGAGACCCACGCTAATTTCCCACGCAAGACCAACGTCCAATTTCTCAAAGTTCTGGACCGCGCCAATATCCAGATCGAAATCTGGGAACGCGGTGCCGGTTACACCCTCGCCTCCGGCAGCAGCAGTAGCGCCAGCGCCGCCGTGGCTCATCGCCTCGGTCTCGTCGATCGCAACCTCACCGTGCATATGCCTGGTGGTAAAATCGGCATCGAAATCGGCGACGAGTTTTCGATCATGATGACTGGTACCGTCAATAAAGTCGCCGAGGGCCACATGCACCCCGAACTCTTTGCGGTCAAAGTCTAGACCGCGATAGCTTTGATAAGCGAAGAGGTTACTCCCGCTGCCCTTG
>CAMDRP010000174.1 GCA_945906965.1 Opitutus sp. GAS368
TCTTTACCGTATTTTTCGCGGACGTAGTCGATCACTTGGCCGCGCCGGCGCATGCAAAAGTCGATGTCGAAGTCAGGCGGGGATACGCGTTCAGGATTCAGGAAACGCTCAAAAAGCAGCTTGAAGCGGAGCGGGTCGAGGTTGGTGATGGCGAGCAGGTAGGCGACCAGACAGCCGGCGCCGGAGCCGCGGCCTGGGCCGACAGGGATATCGTGTTTACGGGCCCAGTCGATAAAGTCCCAGACGACGAGAAAGTAATCGATGAAGCCCGTTTTGCTGATGATGCTGAGCTCGAAATCGAGACGTTCGACGAGCGTTTTGCCGAGAACGGGATCGGTGTGTTTTTCGGGTGAAGCGTAGTCGAGTCCGTAACGGCGCCGCAGGCCGGCGATGCAGAGATCTTTGAGGTAGCCGGAACGGTCGGTCTTAGCGGAGACTTCGACAGGCAGGGGGTATTTGGGATAACGCTCGCTGCCCTTTGGAAAAGGGATGGTGAGCTCGCACATCTCGGCGACCAGTTGGGTGTTGGTGATGGATTCGGGGACCTCGATGAAGAGTTTTTCCATCTCGGCGCGGGACTTCAGGTAGAATTCCTGGCCGGAGAACTTCATGCGTTTCTCCTCCTCAATCTTAGCGCCGGTTTGGATGCAGAGCATCGCGTCGTGGGGACCGGCATCGCTGGCGTTGACGTAGTGAACGTCGTTGGTGGCGATGACTTTGAGGTTGAACTCCTCCGCGAGCTTGAGGAGCCCCGGGATGATTTTGAGCTGCTCGGGGATACCGTGGTCTTGGATCTCGACGAAGTAGTTTTCGCGCCCGAAAATATCGACGAAGCGAGCGCACGCTTTGCGGGCTTCCTCCTCGCGGTCGTGCAGCAGGTGCTGGGGGACGAGCGAGGCGAGGCAGCCGGTGAAGCCGATCAGGCCGTTGGCGTACTTGGCGAGGGTTTCTAGATCGGTGCGCGGTTTATAATAAAACCCCTTCAAATGGGCGTCGGAGACCAGTTTGAGGAGGTTTTGATACCCGGTGAGGTTTTTCGCGAGCAGGCCAAGATGAAAGATGCTTTTGCCCTCGTCGTCGGATCGGCCGTGTTTTTCCAGACGGGAAGTTTCGACCAAGTAAAGTTCGCAGCCTACGAGTGGTTTGATGCCTTTGGACTTGGCCGTGTTGTAGAAATCAATGGCGCCAAATAGATTGCCGTGATCGGTGAGGGCTAGGGCTGGCATGCCTAGGGCCACTGCGCGGTCCATCAGTCGGTCAATACGGCAGGCTCCGTCTAGCAGACTGTAGTCCGAATGGACGTGAAGATGGACGAAGTTCTGATCAGCGGACGACACGGTAGGGCAAGGCAAGGGGCGGGTGGGGCGCGTGCAAGGCGAAAGCCTAAATGGCCGCAAATCATGTCGGGTAAATCACGGGCAATAGGGCCGCAAAAAAGCCATTGACGCGAGCGAGGCGGCTTGGCTTGTTAACACCCTTTTCCTTTCACCAACCGTCTCCCGAGCATGTCTATCGAAATCAAAATCCGCAAAAACGAGCCCATCGACCGTGCGATCCGTCGCATGAAGAAGAAGCTCGAGCGCGAGAACATCATCAAGGGCACCCGCGCCAAGCGTTACTTTGAGAAGCCGTGCGAAAAGCGCCGTCGCCGCGAGAAGGTCATGGCCTTCACCGCGATGCTCCGCCGCCGCCACGCCGACTAACAATCGCATCATCTTTTCCTAAACCGCCTTCTGGTTAATTCCGGATGGCGGTTTTTTTGTGGGCTAGAGCCATGCTTTAGGCGCGCTCAATGATCTCGGTGATCCAGCGCCGGTGCGGGCCAGAGAGTGTGATCGAGGATAATTCTGGAAGAGCGACCCAGACTAGTTCGTCAGCGAGCTTCCCTCGAGGTGCGGCGCAGGTGTAAATCGACTCTGTAATACGGTAACGCGTGATGCCCCGTTTTTTCGTGGCCAACAACGTGCCTTTGGCGGCGGCCACCTCGGTGAGCCCGAGGTGCGCTGCGCTCGGGAGTTCATGCTGTAAGGCGAGTCGGCGTGCCTCGGCGGCGGCGCGATGCAGCAACAGCGCCCCGTCTCGTTGGCACCACAGTCGCGTGACAGAGCGATGCTCGATTTGCTTGGGCGCGAGACGGGGAAACGCGTGCGGTTCGCCCTGCTTGGCGGCGGCGCAAAAGTGACGGACCGGACACATCAGGCAGGCTGGATTTTGTCGCGTGCACACCGTCGCGCCGAGCTCCATCATGGCCTGATTGTGGTCCCCGGCGCGATCAGCAGATACGAGGTTGTCCGCGAGTGAGGTGAGGGCTTTGGCGGCGCTGCCACTATCGCGAAACTCCGTGGCGTCGGCGGTGAGGCGGGCGAGGATGCGCACGACGTTGCCATCGACGCAGGCCACGGGGGCGCCGAAAGTAATACTGGTGATCGCGGCGGCCGTGTAGGGACCGACGCCGGGTAATTCACGCCACTCCTCAGGCTTGCGCGGCGGTACGGGCCGGGCGGCGACCGCTTGCGCGAGACGGTGCAAGTTGCGCGCGCGCGAATAATACCCGAGCCCTTCCCAGAGCTTGAGGACGCGCGCCTCGGAGGCGGCGGCGAGTGCGGTAAAATCCGGCAGTTCGGCCTGCCAACGTGCGAAGTAGGGGAGGACGGTTTTCACCTGCGTTTGTTGCAGCATGAATTCGCTTACAACCGTTTTGTAGAGCGACGGGTTTTCGCGCCACGGCAACACGCGCGCATGACGCTGGTACCATTCGAGCAGGGTGGCGGAAAATTCGGCGCGGCGAGCCTTAAGGGCGGCGGCATTTTTGGGCGCGGAAGTTTTGCGTGTCATCGGCGTGTTTTTTGTGACACTGGGTGGTCTCATGGCCAAGCGCGGAGAATCTGCCGAGGAAAAACCCAAAAAGCTCAGTACTTACACCATCAAGCTCGACGAGGTGCAGATGGACAAGCTGCGCGCGCTCTGCGTGGCCCGCCAATGGGAGCCGTTCGAGGTACCCTACGCGCGGTTCGCCTTTCGCGGCACCGATGTGAACGTGACCGCTTACGACAAACGCAAGGTCGTAGTCATTGCCGGCAAGGGCACCGAGGAGTTCGTCACGATGACGCTCGAGCCGGAAATCACCATGGCGGCGAAACTCGGCTACGATGAGGTGCTCCATCCCGATTGGTTTGAAGCGCATGCGGGTCTCGACGAGAGCGGTAAAGGCGATTTTTTCGGCCCCGTCGTCGCAGCGACCGTGATCGCCGATAAAGCCATGATCGACGCGTGGCGCGAAGCCGGCGTGCAAGATTCCAAAAAAATCGTCGATACGCAGATCATCCGGCTGGACGCCATCATCCGCGAGACCAAGGGCGTCGTCGTCGAAGTCTGCTACTGTCGCACGATGGCGCGTTACAACGAGCTGATGGGCCGACCCGGCGCCAACCTCAACCGCCTCCTCGCCTGGCAACACGCGACCGCCCTCGGCGATGCGCTCGCTAAGCGCCCCGTGCCGTGGGGCCTGCTCGACCAATTTACTGAACAGCCGCTCGTGCAGCGCGAACTCGCCAAAAAGGGCGTGCAAAACTTCGAACTGCGGATGCGCACCAAGGCCGAGTCTGACCCCGTCGTCGCGGCTGCCTCGGTCGTCGCCCGCGCCGAGTTTATCCGCGCCATGCACGCGCTTTCCAAGCAGTTCGGCGAAAAACTCCAAACAGGCGCGGGGCCGCTCGTCAAAATCCAGGCCGATCAGATCATGCAGAAATTCGGCACCCGCGCCCTCGGCGACTACGCCAAACTGCACTTTCGCACCGCCTACGAGGTTGTGTCCGCCGCCGGTAAACTCGACGAACTCCCGCTCAAAC
>CAMDRP010000175.1 GCA_945906965.1 Opitutus sp. GAS368
CGAGGCCGACGTCGGCGGGAATGTGGCCAGCGAAACGGATCCCAACTTCGTCGGCGGTTTTGGCCATGGCATCGTAGACCTCACGTTTCACGCCCGGATGCACTTTGAGTAGATCCCAGCCTTCGGTTTTTTGTTGGCGGACGCGGGCCTCAGCGGCGACGGGAGAAAGTACGGCGTTGGCGCCATTGCCGGTGAAGCTCGGGCCGGCGAGGTAGAGCGAAGGGCCGGTGATGGCACCGGTTTTTACTTGGTCGCGGAGTTCGAGTTGGCCGGGCCAACCAAGCATACCGCGCACGGTGGTGACGCCATTGGCGACGAAGAGAAAATAAACGCTTTCGATGTAGGCCTGCGAGGAGCCGAGCGGCGGGTTGTGCCCGTGCATCTCGCCGAGTCCAGGAATGAGAAACTTGCCCGCGCCGTCGATGCGCTGGGCGTCGGCGGGGATTTTGACTGTGGCGGTGGGGCCGACTTGCACAATGCGCTCACCCGCGACGAGAACGGTTTGGTGGGTGAGGATGCGCTCGGAATCCATCGGGAGGACGGAGACGTCAACAAAGGCGGTGGTGGACGCGGCGCGAAGCGCGCTGCTAAAAATCAGCGCGGATAAGGACAATAAGAGAGATAGCGGAATTTTCATGGGGCGGGTGGGGCGGGGTGGCGGCTGTAATGAAAGCGCGGCGCGTGGTTTTAATTTCGTAGAGCGCGGGCTTCGGAAATTAATTTTTCCCATTGGAGCGCCGGGCCGGGGTCGGTCTTGTTAGTCTGGATGTGATAGTGCCCGAGGACGCCGTGGTACGCCGCGAGTTCGGCGTCGGGTAATTTTTGCGGGAACACTTGGCCGTCGGGGCCGCGGGGGATGTCGCAGGTGATTTTGGGAAAAATTTTTGTGAGCGCGGCCGTGAGTTTGGCGAGCGCGGCGTATTGTTCGGGCGTGAAATCGTATTGGACGAGATCGGTGCCTTGCACGATGCCGCGGATGGGTTCAGGGCGGGCGGGGCGGCCGAGGAAGTTTTTCACGCGCAGCATCGGGTCGCCGACGCGAGCGGGGATCGTGATGATCGTGCGGCCGGTGGCGTCGCGGCCGTACCATTCCTCAAGGGTCTTGGTCGCGCCGGGCGGATAGGCGCCCATGTTGGCGATCTCGATGCCGATGGAGCGATTATTGGAAGTCGTGGCGTGACGGGCGCGCTCTTTGAGGTCGAGCGTTTGGTAAATCGTGCCGTCCAGATCCAACATGAAGTGCACGCTCAGGCCGCGGTGATCATGCAGAACGTTGAAACAGGTCTTGCTCAGGCCGCAGACGTCGTAGTGCAGGACGAATTGATCGACGACATTTTGGAGCTGAGGCAGCGTCCAGCCACCCCCGCGAATTTTTTCGATTTCCTCGGGCGAAAGCGTGTTGGTCCGCGCGCTGTAGCGGTTGGGCGCGGTGATGTCTTTCACGGCGGCGATCGTCTGCTCGTAGCTGCTCTCGGCGTAGGGGCTGAAACGGCGTTCGACGCGGTAAGCGTCGTAGCCGCCCGCATCCATCCACGTGACGACGGGCGTGCCCGTGTGAAAGAGTTGGCCGGCGACGATGATCTCATCGCCGCGGCGTTGGGCGGCGGTGCCGGGCACGGTGCGGCAACTGGAGAAAAGCAGCAGCGTGGCGCACGCGAGAGCGGTGGTGGCGAGTGAGAGCGGGCGGCGGTGCATAGAAGGCTGGGTGGCTAAGTGATGAGTCCGGCTCGGCGTTTGAGGGCGAGGACGCGGCGGTAGGAAATATCGATACGGGCTTCGCTGAGATCGCCGCGTTCGACGGCGCGTACGAGGATGGCGATGGCTTTGCGCGCGATGTCGGGATCGTAGGTGAGGTTGTTCCCGAAGCAGAGTACATCGATGCCCGCGGCGATGGCGGCGGGCACAGACTTCTCGAGGCCGTAGTGGTGCGAGATCGCTTTCATCTCCATGTCGTCGCTGGTGATCACGCCGTCGAAACCGAGTTTCTCGCGAAGTATTCCGGTGATGATCGCAGGTGAAAGCGTCGCGGGATGCACCGGGTCGAGCTGGGCGTGAAAAACGTGTGCCGTCATGATCGCATCGCATAGACCAGCGGCGATGAGCGATTGAAATGGGAGCAACTCGCGCTCGTGCCAGGTCGCGGTGACATCGACAAGTCCGAGATGCGTGTCGCCGGCCGCGCTGCCGTGACCGGGAAAATGTTTCGCGCACGTGAGCACGCCGTGGGCGCGATGCGCGCGAACGAACTCGGCGGCGTGGCGCGCGACGGTAGCGGGATCAGCGGAAAAACTGCGACCCTTGCCCTGGATGATCGGGTTGTTGGGGTTGGCGTCGAGGTCGACGACGGGCGCGAGGTTGAAATTAAAACCGACGGCGGCGAGCGTCTGCGCGGTGGCGGCGGCGTGACGGTAGGTTTCCGCAGGTTGATCGAGCCGCCCGAGCTCTTGGTGAGAAATGCTCGACGGGAAACCGTAGCTAGGCTTGAGGCGATTGACGCGACCGCCCTCTTGGTCGACGGAGATCAGAAGCGGCACGCGCGCTTGAGCCTGCAAGTAGGCGATGAGGGTTTTGACCTGCGCCGGTGACTCGATGTTGCGGAGCCGCGGGCCGGAATCGATGGTGCCGCCGGCCATGTCCTGATCGAAAAAAATCACGCCGCCCAAATGAAGTTCGCGCAGATCGCGCGCGATGAGTTCGCACTCGGCGGGCGTACGGCCGCGAAAACCCACGTTGAAAAGCTGGCCGATTTTTTCGCGGAGCGTGGGCGCGGCGGACGGGTGGACGGCAGGCATGGTGGCGAAAAACGATCAGAGTTTCACGAGGCCAAGGCCGGGGCGATCGTTGAGCGTGATCTTGCCGTCGACGATCGTGGTGCCGCTGAAGAGGTCGTTTTTGATGAGCAAGGCGCCGTCGAGATCGGCCCAATCGACGAGCGGAGAAAGCTGCGCGGCGGCGGAGATGGCGCAGGAGGTTTCCGTCATGCAACCGAGCATGACCTTGAGGTCGAGGGCGCGGGCGAGGGTGATCATCTTGTGCGCTTCGCGCAGGCCGGTGCACTTCATGAGCTTGATGTTGATGCCGTCGAATACGCCGTCGGCGCGACGGACGTCAGCGAGACGTTGGACGCTCTCGTCGGCGATCAGCGGGAGCGGACTGTGTTCGCGGAGCCAAGCGGTGTCATCCGGCTGCTCCTTGGGCATGGGTTGCTCGATGAAAACGACGCCGCGCGGGGCGAGCCACTCGATCATGCGGAGCGCTTCGGTGCGGTCGCGCCAGCCTTGGTTGGCGTCGACGGTGATGGGTCGATCGGAGACCTCGCGGATGGTTTCGATGAGTTTGCGGTCGGTCGCAGCATCGCGGCCGAGTTTTACTTTGATGATTTTGTAGGGTGCAGCCTCGTGGGTTTTGGCGCGGACGATTTCCGGAGTGTCGATACCGATGGTGAATGACGTGACGGGCGCGCGCGCGGGGTCGAGGCCCCAGATACGGTGCCAGGGCGCACCCAGTTTTTTCCCGATCCAATCGTGGAGCGCGATATCGACGGCGGCTTTGGCGGCGGTGTTGCCGGGAGCGAGGGCGTCGATGGCAGGGAGAATTTCCTCGAGATGAAAGGGATCGGCCACGCGCGTGAGGTCGATCCGATCAAGAAACGCAGCCGCGGTGGCCTGGCTTTCGCCGAGGTAGGGCGGCATCGAGGCTTCGCCGTAGCCGATGACGCCCTCGTGTTCGACTTCGACGATCATGGCCGGCGTGGTGGTGCGCGAGGCGGTGGCGATGGTGAACGCGTGTCGCAGTTCGAGAGTGTGGGGATAATAGCGCAGGTTCATCCGG
>CAMDRP010000176.1 GCA_945906965.1 Opitutus sp. GAS368
GCTTTCGTACCGGCGATCTTGTCCGCGCCTGCGTTCCGGCTGGCGCGAAGCAAGGCACACACGCCGGCCGTGTCGCCGTCCGCGCCTCGGGTAGCTTCAATGTACAGATTCGTCTCGGGGTCGTGCAAGGTATCGCCCACCGCTTTTGCTCCCTAGTCCAACGCGCTGACGGCTACGCCTACTCACCAACTTAATCTCGTTCCGATTCCTTCCCACACTCCAAACAATTATGCGTGGCTTCTTCCCGGTCCTAAAGGGCCAGGTTTCCGCCACGTCTCCCAAAGATGAAATCTATTTTTACCCTTAGCGCCCTCGCCTTGCTCACGACGATCAACCTCACGCCCGTCCAAGCCACAGCCACCAACACAACGCTCGCTCCTGCCACCGCGGGTAATCTCACCGGCAAGGTCGTGGAGACGATGGATGCCGCTACCTACACGTACGCGTTGATCGACACGGGCGCGGCGAAAGCTTGGGTCGCCGCTCCTCAATTCATGGTGAAAGTCGGCGACACTCTCGCCGTGGCCGACGCCATGCCGATGAACCAATACCGCAGCAAAACGCTCAACCGCACCTTCGAGATCGTCTACTTCAGCGGCAGCGTCCGCGTGAACGGAAAGCCCGCAATCGCCCCGGCCGCCGCCGCCGCTACTCCAGCCGCACCCAAGCCCGCAAATCTTACCAACATCGCGCGCGCACCTAATGGCCAGACCGTCGCAGAAATTCTTGAGGGCAAAACTAAATTCTCTGGCCAACCGATCGCCGTCCGAGCCCGCGTCGTGAAATACAACGCGCAGATCCTCGGCAAAAACTGGCTGCATCTGCGCGATGGTTCCGGCACCGAGGGCACCAATGACCTCACCGTCACCACCCGCGCCGAGGTCAAAGTCGGCGACCTCGTGCTCGTCACCGGCAAGCTCACGACGAACCGCGATTTCGGCAGCGGCTACACCTACGCTGCGATCGTCGAGGACGCGATTGTAGTTGTTCAATAAACGTCTTTGTCCTGCGCGCTCATCCTCCCGCCATGCCGAACACCCTGACGCGGAAAAAGCCGACCTTTCCCGTCAGCCCGGATCTGCTCGGCTACCTGCGTCGCTACAAACGTGAGCGCGATCTTTCGGTCACTTACGAACGCCTCCGCGCTTTTCAGGAGGTGATCCCACTCACGGACGACAAAGGCGCACCCACGCTCTGGGACACCGTCATCTACGAGGGCGCCGAGATGCGCGAACTCAACGAGGCGCTGAAACTCGTTTACGCTTTGCTCAAAGTTGACGGCGATCTCTCCGTCATGAGCCACCTTTACGTGGACCGCATCGACTACTGTACCTTCGGCAACTCCACGCCGTTTCGCATCCGCATCGTCAATGCCTTCAACGACAATCAGGATTACTTTTACGTCAAAAAAGCCGACGCCTCCCGCCTCTACGGCCTCGAGCTCGAACACCTGCTCTCGCCCAATCGTCTGAATTTCATCACTCACGGCTCGACCCTGATCGAGGAGCACATCATTGGCCTGCCGGGCGATGTCTTCATCGATCAATGGTTAAAGCGTCCCGAGTTACGGCCCATTCGTGTCGCCAAAGAACTCGTGAAATTCAACGAGCGCTGCTTTGTCCGGCTGCTCGGTGACATGCGCAGCTACAATTTCGTGGTCCAGCTCACGCCCGACTTTGACGACTGGCAGGTGCGCATCCGCGCCATGGATTTTGACCAGCAAAGTTACAATAGCCGGAAAAATTTTTACCTCCCGCAATTTTTTAAGGAAAATAGTGAGCTCACGCTTTTCTGCGCCAAACACCTTCGCGCCGAAACGGCCAACCAATACCAGCGCGAGGAACAGACGCTGATACTTCAACGCGCCAGCCTCGCCTCGGAACGACTGAGCTTGCTCCTGCACACCATGAGTGGCGACTCGATCTCTCCACTTGAAAAAATCCACGAACTCCGCGCCGGTCTCGCCGAACACTACGGCCGGGACGCCTACCTGCGCTGTGAATCCATGGGCGCACTCATCCGCGAAAACCTCGAATCCATTCGCCGCAACGTTGGTCGTCCCATCGTCCCTGAACTTGTGCCTGAGTGATTTTATTTATTATGCGCTTTCCGTCGCTGTTTTTCGCCTGCTGCGTTGGCCTCACCTCGGTTGGCGCCGACGAAGCCGTCGCCCTGCCGCCAGCGCTCGCGACCGCACAACGTGTCGTGATCCTCGGGGATAGCATCACCTACGGCGGCGCGTACGTGGATTTTATTGAAGCGGTCATCCACACCCGTGTGCCGACGTGGCGCGGCGAAATTATCGACGTCGGACTTTCGAGTGAAACGGTTTCCGGTCTTTCCGAAACTGGCCACGCCGGCGGAAAATTCCCCCGCCCCGATCTCCACGAACGCCTCGCGCGCGTCCTCGCGCAAACCAAGCCCGACGTCGTCCTCGCCTGCTACGGCATGAACGACGGGATTTATTTTCCATTATCTGAAGAGCGTTTTGAGCGCTTCCGCGACGGCATGAATCGCTTGCACGATGCCGTCGTCGCGGCGCACGCGACCTTGATTCACATCACCCCGCCGGTCTTCGACGCGCGGCCGATCGCGGCCAAAGTTCTGCCGGCTGGACTCGACGCCTACCCGACACCGTTCGCCGGCTACAACGAAGTGCTCACGCAGTATTCGGCGTGGCTGGTCGCGCAGCGCGCCCGCGGCTGGGATGTGATCGACGCGCACACGGCGATGACCCACACGCTCGCCCAACTCCGCACGCGCGAGCCGGCGTTTACTTTTTCCAAGGACGGCGTGCACCCGGACGCCCTCGGACACGCCGTGATCGCCCGCGCGATTCTCAACGCCTGGGGCCTGCGCCCCGACGACGATGAGCTCCTCGGGCACCTCGCCACCAACCCCGACGGCGAACTGCTCAAACTCATCCGCGAGCGCCGCAAACTCCGCATGAACGCCTGGCTCACCGCCACGGGTCACCAACGCCCCGGCGTTGCGGCGGGCCTCCCGCTCGCCGAGGCCGAAAGCCGCGCCGCCATCCTCACCGCAAAAATCCGCGCGCTGCCTTGAGCCGAGCCGCTCGCGTTATTCCATCCGCGGCTGTCCCAGTTTCGATTTCTGCGGAATATCTTGGCCTAGATTTCGGTATCCACTGCTGGCGGTAGATCGTTTTTTGGTGTTCTATCCCTGACACCCATGAGCCCTCAATTCCCGCACCTCCTCGGCGCCTCGCTACTCGCGCTCACCACCTTGCTCGGTGGCTGCGCGAGTTCGCCCAAGCTTGCGCCGCTGCGCACGGTGCCCTTTGTCGACCTCGAGCGCTACACCGGTCGTTGGTATGTGATCGCCAACATTCCCTACTTTCTCGAGCGCGGTAAAGTTGCCAGCTACGACACCTATGCCCGCCGCCCCGACGGCACCTTTACCAACGACTTCACTTTCCGCCGCGGCACCTTTGACGCGCCGGAGGTCACGTGGCACGGCACGGCAAAAATCAAAAATAGCACCACCAACGCCGACTGGGCCGTGCAGTTTATCTGGCCGTTTAGTGCCGAGTATCTCGTGATCGATCTCGATCCCGACTACCGCTGGGCCGTCATCGGTCACCCCTCGCGCAACCTCCTCTGGGTTCTCGCCCGCGACCGCCAGCTCCCCGACGCCACCTACAACGCTCTCGTCAGCCGCACCGCCGCCCAAGGCTACGACCCGACTCGGATCACCAAGGTCCCACAGCCGACCAACTGATCAACGGGGCGCGACGTACTCCCTTT
>CAMDRP010000177.1 GCA_945906965.1 Opitutus sp. GAS368
CCGACGAAGCCAGCTGCCTGCGGCTGGTCCAAGCCCTCGCCGTCGAAACCCACGAAGAGTGGGTCGATGAAAACCGCTACCTGAACATGGACCTGCTCCGCGATCAGCACAAACACCCCGCGCCTCAAACCCGCGCCGCCTAACTCAAACCACTCACCCAGGAAAGGGAGGTGGCTTCGCCCCCTCCCTTAACCCTCCCCATAAATCTTTTTATCTCATCCAGCCACATACCACCGATCCCCTTTTTGCAGAACTTGACGGACACAACTCATGTTCGCAAAACCTGAACGCCAAAAACCCACTTTTTCACCCAAACGTCACGGCCCCGCATTCAACAAGCGCCACTTTACCTCCACAATGACCTCTTCTATGCGTTACTCACCTCTCACTCGTTCCCTCGCCCTGCTGGTGTTTTTAACCGCGGGCTCACTTCGCGCCTACGACGCCCCGCCCGAGCCTGGCACGCTCATTCGCCGCGTCGCCTTCGGGTCGTGCAACTCCCCGCTGGATGCCACACCCGTTTGGGATGCCGTGCTCAACCGCTTCCCCGATGCCTGGATCTGGCTCGGCGATACGGTCTACGCCGACTCCCCCCGCCCCGTCGGCCCGACCCCTGAGGCCCGCGCGCGTGTTTCGCTCGACCGCTTGGCCGACCACTACGCCCGTCAAAAAGAACTCCCCAGCTACCGCCTGCTCAGCCAGCGCGCTCGCATCCTCGGCACGTGGGACGACCACGACTACGGTCAAAACGACGCCGGGGCCGACTTTGTGGGTCGCACCGAAGCCCAGCGGCACTTCCTCGATTTCTACGGTGAGCCGGCCGACAGCCCGCGGCGCGCGCGCCCCGGCATCTATGCCTCCTACCGCTATGGTCCACCGGGACGCGTCGTGCAGATCGTGACGCTCGACACGCGTTACTTCCGCTCGGCCCTCCGCACCGGCGATTCACCCGAGTCCGACTGGATCGACGGAAAACCGGGAAACTACCTGCCCTCGAGCGATCCCGCTGCCACCGTGCTCGGCGCCGACCAGTGGCGTTGGCTGGAGTCGGTGCTGCGCCAACCCGCGGATGTGCGCGTGATCGTGAGTTCCATCCAAGTGCTACCCGACGACCACCGTTTCGAAAAATGGGGCAACTTCCCCGCCGAACGTAGGCGCCTACTCGCGCTCATCCGCGCCACCGGCGCCACGGGCGTCGTGCTGCTCTCGGGTGATCGTCACACCGGCGAACTGAGCCGCCTCGATCCCGCCCGCGAGTCCGACGGCGCCGCACTCGATCCCGGCTACCCGCTCTACGAACTCACGAGTTCCGCCCTCACCAAATCCGCGCCCACGAACTTTGCCTCCCAATTGGCCGCCACGAGTCCTCGGGCCGTGACCTTCAAACACGAGATCAACCGCCACCGCGTCGGCTCCACGCTCGCCTACCATCATTTCGGTCTGATCACCATCGACTGGGAGGCGGCTGGCGGCCCCGCGCTGACGCTCGCGCTACACCTCGACCACGGGGCCGAAGTGCTCCGCGAGCGCGTGCCGCTGGCTGCTTTGCGCCCGCGCCCCTAATCGACAAAGACCACCGCTGCTCCCGCGCGTTCCGCCATGCGCCTGTTTCACGTCTCCGACCGAGCTGGCATCGCACGCTTCGAACCCCGCCCGCCTCCTGCCCTCGACGCCGGCGTAACGGACGAAGTCGTGTGGGCCATCGAGGCTCGGCTGCTTGCCAACTATCTGCTGCCCCGGGATTGCCCCCGCGTGACGTTTCATGCCACGGCCACCACGACAGCGGACGACGTCGCACGCTTCTTCCCGGCCGGTGCGCCTCGGCATGTGGTAGCGATCGAGGAGGCCTGGGCGGAGCGCGTCCGCAATGCCGTGCTCAAACTTTACGAGTTTCCGACCGCGACCTTCACCCTCGCTGATGCCACCGCCGCCTATTAGGTGTCGCGCGCGCCCGTGGTGCCGGTACGCGAGACGACCAACGACGACCTCCCGGCCGCGATCGAGGCCCGAGGCGCCGAGTTGCGGACCGTCGCGTCGCTCTGGCCGTTACGCGCCGCGGTCATCGCTTCGACGCTGGGGTTTTCGTTCATCCGCATGCGCCACGCGCAACCTCGCCCCAACCTCGCGCTCGGATGATTCCGATTTGTCGCCATTTCTTCATGCGCGCTTAACGCCGTCCATGCATCCTATACCGATGGCCCAATCCCTGCCCCTGCTCGGCGCCGCCCTGAAACTCGCCGATCTTCCCGGCCGTGTCGAATGGCTGAAACATGACGGCCGTGATCTCGAAATCCAAGACCCGTGCAACCCCGCCTTTCTCGACGGCGATTGGCGTGCCGCCGCCCGCGAAGCCCGCACCGTACTCGACGGTCACACCGGTCGGGTGGGCGTACATGCACCCTACGACGGCATGCCCTGGGCCTCGCCCGACCAGCGCCTCGTGGCGGCGATGCGCGAGCGTCTGCTCGAATCGCTCGAGTTCACCGCAGCCATCGGCGGCACCCATCTCGTGCTGCACAGTCCCTTTCTTTATTTCGGCTCTGCCCAGACCCGCCACCGCGGCGACGAACTCACGGATGGTGTCCAGCGCACCATCGCCAACCTCGCGCCCGTCGCCGCCGCCGCCGCCGCGCAAGGCTGCTGCTTAGTTTGGGAAAATATCTTCGATCTGCGCACCGATCCGCTCGACACCCTTGTGGCCACTTTTGCCTCGCCCTGGGTGCGTCGCAGCCTCGACACCGGCCACGCCCATCTCATGACCGCCCGCGGCGGCCCACCGGTCGATACCTGGATCGGCGCCGCGGGAGCGGCCCTCGCCCACGTGCACCTGCAGGACACGGACCTCGACAGCGACCGCCATTGGGCGATCGGCGACGGCGGCATAGCGTGGCGCGCCGTTTTCGCGGCCCTTGCCCACTTGCCCGAAACACCGCGGTTGATTTTGGAAGTATCCCCCGAGCGCCAAGATCGCTCCGTCGCTTGGTTGTCGGCGCACCAGCTCGCCCGCTAATCTCGCGCCCATCCGCGTAACGCGGGGTAGACGGGCGAGACCCCGATGGGACCTATCATTTCCCTCAACGTGTCCTCGGCAAATCTCTTTCTCTTTGGCCAGATCGGCGCCGGCAAATCGCACTGCGGGCGGTTTCTCGCTCAAAATTTTGGCCTCACGTTTTACGAGGGCGACAGCGAGATCACTCCGGCGATGCGCACGGCCATCGCGGGGCACTCACCGTTTACTCCACTGATGCGCTTGGAGTTTACCGATCTGCTCACTCAGCGCATCGCCACGTTGGCCGGCGGCACGCAGAATTTTTGCATCGCCCAAGCACTCTTCAAAAATAGGGAGCGCCACCTCCTTCGCGCCCGATTCCCGGATCTGGCCTTCGTCTGGGTGCAGGCCGATACCCGTATCATCGCGGAGCGCCTCAGCCACCGTAGCGGCCATGTCGCCGACCTCGCCTACGCCGAGTTCGCCAATCCCTATTTTGAAACGCCCGACTTTGCGCATCATGTGATCGAGAACGACGGCGATGAAGCGTCATTACACCGTCAACTCAGTGTAGTCCTAAAAGCCTCGGAGTCTATCGATGGAAACCCGACAAACCGCCAGTAACTACGACCGGATCGCCCCGCGCTGGGCGAGCGCCGAGTTCAACCTCCAAAATGGCATCGTCCAACACGAGCGCGCGCTCAAATTTTTAGGCCGAGCGGGCACGGCCATCGACGTGGGGTGTGGCAGCAGCGGTCGCATCATCGCGCT
>CAMDRP010000178.1 GCA_945906965.1 Opitutus sp. GAS368
CGCCGGCCAGCACCGTAGTTCCCAACGGCAACGGTTCGAAACGCCGCGCGCGGCGGTGCCTGCCGGCTCTGCTGCAGCTCGCGGTGGAAGGGGGCCTGAACGTGGAGGAACTCTTCGGGCGGCCGAAGAGGGTTAGCGGAGTCGAAGCGTCGTCGTCACGGTGCGCCGGTGACGGGGCGCGATCTCGCGGGAAATGAGCAAGCGAGTTGCTGAAGGAAACAAAGGACGCGTTCACCGCTTGACCCCAAACCCCCAAGCCAGATCCCGTTGGGCTGCCTAGTCCCCGGTGGGTGAACAAAACGGTGATCCAAAGAACGCCAAGCGAGGTGGCGGCGGGAGATAGTCACAGTGAGAGCGGGTCTCGCCATGATGAGCGAGGAACCCGATTTGGACGAGCAGCGCACCGACGAACTGGTGGTAGGGCCCGTTTGCCCTACCTAACTAACAAAACACGCCCGACCCCTTTCGGGTTGGCTGCGAGCGAGCGGTTGTGGGAATTGGGACGCGCTCATCGCACGATCCCAACCCCCGAAGGCACACCCCGTTTGGGTGCTCCAGCGTTTGGCCCGTTAGAATTTTGTGGAAACCGACAGAATGAAGCGACGCGGCTGGCCGCGGGTGTTATTGGACGGCAGATAATACTTATCCGCCAGGTTCTTGCCGGCTAGATCGATTGTCGTCCGGCGATTATTCCACTTGAATTCGTAACCGACCAAAAGGTCAAACAAGGCGTAGGCGGGGAAGACCAGATCGGGGTCTATCGCGCGCACTTGCATCTGGTCCTGCCAAGTGAAGCCACCGGCGATGAATGCGCCTTTGATGCCTTCTTGGGTGAACCGGTATTTCGTCCACAAGCTGGCAAGATTGCGCGTGGAGCCCCCCAGGGGCTGGCCTTCCATCAGGAGAAACGCCGGATTCTTTTTGTAGATCGGGTTTAGGTGGCTGAACGCCGCATAGATTTGCCAGGAATCATTGGGTGAGAAAACCGCATCCAGCTCGACGCCCTTGCTCTCTTGTATTCCACTTTGGAAATCAGTGAAGCCCGTCGCCCCACTGGGCAGGTAGAGGGCGATGCTTTGAACGATGTTGGTGTTTTGCACTTCGTAATAGGAAAGCGTGCCGGAAATTCTCCCGTTTAGGAGGCTCGTCTTGACCCCGACATCCCAGCCTTTACCCACCGTGGGTTCCGCCGGTGAGGTCGGAACGTCGACGACCCTTAACAATGAATTGTTCGGGACAAACGATTCGCTCATCGAGGCAAACGCAGAAATATCATCCGTCACCTTATACAATACTCCGAGCTGAGGGGTGTTCCGCTTGCGGTTGAAATCCGGATTTTTCGCCCCGGTAATTTTGTTAAACGACCTGTTCTCCGTCTCCGTGTGGCGGGTGCCGATTAGAAGATTGAGACGATCCCTTAAGAAACCCAACGTTACTCCGGCCCAATACGCCTCGATGTCGATGTCGGCTTGATTTTTTGCGGTTAGCGGCAAATCGGCGCTGCCTTTGGTGACGGCGGGGGCGTTGCGATCCCACGTCGCCGGATTGCTTAGATCCCACGGCCGGGGCCAGAGGGCCACGGGCTGCTGCCAGATGGCGCTATTGCTTCGAATCGTGTCTTTTTGATAGCCGAAAAGGAAGCGGGCGGAAATGCCACCGAACTTGTAGTTGCCGACGGCCTCCGCTTGGTAGGTGTGTTGGTAGCCATCTTCTTTCAATTGGCGAGGGCGGCGGCCCATCGCATCTTTTTGTAGGATCAGAGGCAGCGTCGCGGTAGCGGGGATATTGCCGGCATTCGTGCTAGCGGTGTTACCTGTGCTGAAATTGCCGTGAGCAAAGTGCTCGATGTCGCGAAAAAGAAAAGCGTAGGACGCGCGCGCATTCCAGTGTTCATCGAGTTTGAACTCGGAGTTGATTACTAGATTATCGATGACGGTGTCGCGAAAATCCGCGTTATCGGCGTAGTTCCAATCGCGTGGTACGGGATAGGCCGGCCCGAGGAAAGGGGGATACTTATATCCCGCCGGAGTTGGAAAACCGATGTTAGGGATCATCATGAGCGGAGAGTTTTCGTTTTTCACGAAATGCTCGAAGTCCACCGAGATACTGGCGTTGCGCGTCACTTGCCAGAGTGCCGATGGGGCGAGAGTCCACTGTTTGGCCTCATACGGTTTGTAATATTGGAAATCGTTTTGCCACGAACCGGCCAGGCGGTAGAAAAGGTTAGTGTTTGGGATCGGGCCGGTCGTATCGGCTTGGGTACGCAGGAAGTGGTCGGTGCCGAATTCCTGCCGCAGGGTGGTTTCTTGGCGTGCGAGCGGACGCTTGGTGATGATGTTTACCAAGCCGCCGGGAGCCAGTTGCCCATAGAGAAACGAAGCCGGGCCTTTGACCACTTCGACGCGGGCAATATTGGCCGAGTCGACGACGGGCGGACCTGAAAACCCGTTGCGGAGCGGATTTGAAAGGGTGTCAAAACCCCGAATCCTGAACTGAGTGTTGCCCCCGGCGAAATCGGAGCCGGCGAAAGTGACGCCCGGAGAAAATTTTACGATATCATATAATTCGTGCGGGTTGATATCGGCGATGAACTCGGACGTGAAGGCCTGCAGCGCAAAAGGCAGATCTTTAATCGGCGTATCGATGCGCGAGCCGGAGACCGAGTTGGAGGCGCGGTAGCCTTTGTCCTGTGCGGCGGAGACCGCGAAGGGCGTGAGGACGATCGCCTCCTCAGTCGCAGGCTTGGAGGTGGGAGCGGTCTGCGCCGAGGAAACGGCTGAGGTGATGGCGATGAATACGGCGGTGAGCCGGGCGGGGAGGGATTTGGGTGTCATGCTTTTTCTGTTGTTGGGTTGCTGATCGGAAACTGGTCCGACCTCTCCTTTGCGCGGCGTGGCTTCGGCAGTGCGCTTGCGGCTCACCACAAGGGCGCCGGAGGCGGTGTCCTGTGCGGCTTCGAGGGCCGAGCCGGCGAGCATGCGGTCGAGCGCTTCACGCGGCGTGAACTCGCCGATGACGGCGTGGGTGGTGATGCCACGAACGCGATCGACGAGGTAGACGATGGGTGTGCCGGCGTCGGCTGCGAATTGCTTGAGCGTGGTGGCGGCGTCGCCGCGGGGGAGGTTAAACGTCCGCTTCTCGGCAGGGGCGGTCACCGTGGTCGCGGCGCTGGCGACGACGGCGCTGCACAGGGCAGCGACGGCGAGGGGCGCGGAGACGTGGGGTGACAACATGCGGAGGAGCAGGACTACCCCTGTAACGCAGTAGCGGACGAAAAGACCTGTTCGCGACGGAAAGATTTTTTCGAGGGCGCGAAACGCGCGGGGGGAAGTCGTTCCGGTTGTCATTCGGGGCCGGGGTAGGCGCCCGCTCGCGGGCGATTGAATACCGGTTCCACAATGAAATGTCGGCATCGCCCGCAAGCAGGCTCCTACCGCGCGCGGCGGAGGTGAATCTCGGTTTCGCCGCGGCGCTCGCCGATGATTTCGCCGTCGCGTTCGAGCAGGCGCACGAAGGCTTCGGACTCGTCGAGGGCGAAGGTGCCGCCCACGGGGCGGGCGCCGAGCTCGGGGTCGGCCAGGAAAAGTTGGAAACGGCTGCGGGCGTTGAAACGCGCGATGACGTCGGCGAGCGGGGCTTCGGCGAAATCGGCGAGGCGGCTCTGCCAAGCGAGGGCTGCGCGGAGGGTGGTCGGATCGATTTTTTCGACGACCGGGGCTGGGGTCTGATTGGGTAGGACGA
>CAMDRP010000179.1 GCA_945906965.1 Opitutus sp. GAS368
AACGAGAAAACTTAAACGGCGAGCCCGCGATCGGGATCGAGCTTTGGTTGCTCGACATGCCGGTGAGGCGTTGGCTGCCGCGCACGCTGTCGGGGAGTTGCTCGCCGTGGCGCTGGTTGAGCAGCGGCTTGTAATCGTACAGATCGAGCTGCGAGGGGCCGCCGGATTGAAACAGATAAATGATGCGCTTGGCCTTAGCGGCGAAGTGCGGGAGTCCGGGCAACGCGGGGCGACCGGGAAGCGGGGCCACTGCGGCCGGCGCAGCGGAGGCGTTGCGGCTGAGTAGATCGGCGAGGGCGATGCCGCCGAGACCGAGCGCCATGCGGTTGAGGCATTCGCGGCGACTCATCGCGAGCCACGGAGCGTGGCCGGTGCAGAGTGGCGGCGGGGTGGAAGGTTGGGACATGGCAGATCAGCGTTTCACGGCAAAGGCGTCGTGGTTCATGAGCGTGTTGACGACGGTGGCGAGGGCCGCGATCTCGGGCGCGGGCAGCTTGGGGTCGCGCGGGGTGTCGCCGAGCGCGAGATGTTTGTCGGCGTCGGCGGGATGCGCGCGGAACCAGGTGAGTTGTTCGTCGAAGAGGCGGCCAAGGATTTTCTGCTCGGCGGCATCGGCCGTGCGCAACGTCAGGCGGCGGAAGGCGGCGGCGACCAGGGCGTCGGGTTGGCCCGCGTGCGCGCGGTAAAGATTTTCCGCGAGGACGCGGGCGGCTTCGACGAATTGCGGACCGTTGAGCAACACGAGGGCTTGGAGGGCGGTGTTGGTGGTGTCGCGGCGGGCGACGCAGACGACGCGCTTGGGCACGTCGAAGGCTTCTAGCATCGGCGCGGGGCCGGTGCGACGCCAGAACGTGTACACGCTGCGGCGGTAGAGTTGTTCCCCTTTGCCGGCGGGGGCGGGCTTGAACGATTCGGGAATGTCGTACGTGAAGACGGGCGGGCCACCGATTTTTTCCACGAGCAGGCCGCTGCTGGCGAGCGCTTGATCGCGGATCATCTCGGCGGCGAGACGATGACGCGGCCCACGGGCGAGCCAGAGGTTTTCCGGATCGTCGGCCATGATCTCCTGCGTGGCGAAACTGCGTTGGCGGTAGGTCTCGGAGAGGACGATGGTTTTGAGGAGAGCTTTTACGTCCCAGCCGGAGCGGATGAATTCACCGGCGAGCCAGTCGAGGAGCTCGGGGTATTCGGCGCGGTCGGCTTGGTTGCCGAAGTCGTCGACGGTTTTGACCAAGCCCTGGCCAAAGAGCGATTGCCAGAAACGATTTACCGTCACGCGGGCGAGCAAAGGATGACGGGCATCGGTGAGCCAACGCGCGAGGCCGAGACGGTTGCGCGGTTGATCGGCGGGGAAGGGCGGGAGCGCGGCGGGCGTATCGGGCGAGACGGCGGCGCCGCGGTGGTCGTACTCGCCGCGCTTCAAGATGTAGGCGGTCTTGGGCTTGGGCAGCTCGCGCATGACCATGATTTCTTTGGCGGCGTCGGCGAGTTGAGTCTCGGTCGCGCGGGCGGCGGTGAGTGCGGCGACTTGGGCGCGGTAGGTCGCGTCGTGGTTGGCGAGATAGGTTTCAAACCACGCGTCGGAGGCTGACTCGACGTTGGCGGTGGGCGCGTAAAGGGTGCTGACTTCAACGGCGGTGAGCTCGCGGCCGAAGACGCGGAGATCGTCGATCAGTCCGCCCTTGAAGCCGCGATCGCGGAAACGTTCGCCGAGGTCGATGGTGTCACCGCCGCCGCCGGTGATGTCTTTGGTGAGATGGTCGCGGATGATTTCGGTGCGGACGGGTTGGCCGTTGATGAAGATGCGCAGGCCGGCGGCGCGACTGGAGCCGTCGTTGGAGACGGTGACGTGGACCCATTGATGAAGCGGAAGTGGATCGACGGCGCGGATGGAGATGGCATCGCCCGGCCAGAAGTGAATCAACGACCACTTCGGGCGACCGTCTTCGAGGAGGAGTTCGTAGCCGCGGCTACCGGCATCAGTCCATGCGCGGGAGCGGTGGAGGATGACGGCGCGGTTGGATGCTTCGGGCGTTTGCAGCCAGAGCGAAAGCGTGAACGGCTCGTGGCGGTGGAAGTTGCCGACCTTGGTTTTGACGGCGTTGTCGCCGGAGAGTTTGAGCGCTTGGCCCGCGCCGGGACGACCGGGAACAGAGATGTTGGCCGGGGCTGTCATCGCGTAATCGGCAGGAGCGAGTGCGTTGGTGAAGCGGGCGAGCTCGGCGGGCTTGTCCTCCGAAGGCAGCGGTTCGGCGGCGGGCGCTTTGGGTTTGTCGGTCGCGGCGGGCTTGGGTGGAAGCGGCGAGGTGTCGCGTTGATCGAAATCGAAACGCGCGAGTTCGTCGCGCAAGACCGTGCGAGCGGCGGCCGGTTGGGCGAGCCAAGCTTGGAAGGCGTCACGGCGAGTGTCGCGGAGGGCGGCGAGATCGGTGACAGCTTGCGTAATCGCGGCGGAGGCGGCGGTGAATTTCTCCTGTTGAGCGGTGTCGCTTAAACGGAGCGCGGGCGTCGGGACCGATTGGGTGAAATACGAATAGAGGCCAGCTTCGTCGATGTTTTGGAAGAACGCCGAGAGCGCGTAGAAATCTTTTTGGGAGATCGGGTCGAACTTGTGGTCGTGACAACGGCAGCACTCGAGCGTGAGGCCGAGGAAGGCCGTGCCGAAAGTGGTGACGCGGTCGTTGACGTGGTTGATGCGGTATTCCTCTTCGATCGAGCCACCCTCGGCCTCTTGCGCGTGGAGACGGTTGAAGGCGGTGGCGAGGATCTGATCGTCGGTGGCCTGAGGCAGGAGGTCGCCGGCGAGTTGATAGGTGACGAATTTATCCCACGTGAGGTTTTGGTTGAAGGCCTTGATGACCCAGTCGCGCCATGGCCACATGTCGCGCTCGCGGTCGACTTGGAAACCGTAACTGTCGGCGTAGCGGGCGACATCGAGCCAATCCGCGGCCATGCGTTCGCCGTAGCGCGGCGAGGCGAGCAAGCGATCCACGAGCCGCGGCAACGCATCGGGCGCGCGATCAGCGACGAAGGCATCAATGTCGGCGAGCGCGGGCGGGAGGCCCGTGAGATCAAAGGCGAGGCGACGGATGAGCGTAACGCGATCGGCCTCGGGTTGAGGTGTGAGTTGGCGACGGGCCAGACCGGCGAAGGTGAAACGATCAATCGGCGAAACCGCGGGCGCGCGTGCGGCCAAAATCGTCGGGGCGGGCGGCGTCACGGGTGCGAGCGGCTCGAACGACCAATGCGTCTGGTACTTCGCGCCTTCGTCGATCCAGCGTTGGAGCGTGGCGATTTCGTCGGGCGTCAGGCGGCCGATCTTGGCCTCGGGCGGGGGCATGATTTCCTCGTCGTCGGTGCTCTTGATGCGGAACATCAATTCGCTCTCGGCGCTGTGGCCTGGGACGATCACCGCGGAGCCATCTTTGATGCGAAAGGCGCCCTCCTTAGTGTCGAAGCGCAACTTCGCCTTGCGGCCTTGTTCATCGGGGCCGTGGCAATGGTAACACTTGTCCGAAAGGATCGGGCGCACCTCGCGGCTGAAATCGACCGGCGGCAGCGACGCCGCAGGCGCGGCGATGCCAGCCGCAGCGGATAACGCGCTGAGCGCGAGGAGACGAACGAGGGGGCCAAACGAAAGCACGCACCCATCCCATAGCATAGATGGCCGCTGGCCACAAAAAATACGCAGCGATTTTCCCGAATATTCGCGGCCTAACCGCCGGCCAACCGCCCCCC
>CAMDRP010000180.1 GCA_945906965.1 Opitutus sp. GAS368
TTGGAGCACGTGCAGGTGCGTTGGCGCGAGCTCAAGGGCGCGGGCGAGGCCGTGTTGCCATTCTTCGCGCGAGCAATCGCTGCCGAGGATCACGCTGCGGGCGCCCCACGCGGTCTCGTGGTAGCCGGAGATTTTAATGATGAGGTCGCGCTCTTTTTGCGTGGCGTGGGCGAGGTCGAGCCAGGTGCTGAGGGCGCGGCCGGCGGCGCGGGGCGCGTCGAGGACGGCACCGGGCGGGAGCGGCGCGGGGTCCATGATCCACGAGGGTGGGATGAGGTCGCGGAGGATTTTTAGGGTACGGGCGCTGAGGGTTTCGGCCCAAAATTCGGCGAGCAGGTGGTGATGGAAGAGCGCGAGGGAGAGTTTCTCCTCTTGAAATGGTCGCATCGGCGGGGCGAGGGCGACTTCACCGGCAGCCCAGGCTTCGAAGATGAAGTTTTGGGTGCGGAGGTTGGCGAGGTCGAAGAGCTCGAAAAAGCGGTAAATGATGTCGATTTTCTCGGGGTTGCCCTCGCAGGAGAAAAACAGGGAGTTTTCGAGGGGGAAAATGTCCTCCGGGCGGATGCAAAACACGCGGTGACCGAGGAGCTGGAGCTGGTGGGCGAGCCACTGCATCTCGGGGCGGTAGGTGGCGGCTTCGTCGCTGACGACCAGGGCGATGAGGGGGTTGCGCTCGGCGGGGCGGAGGGCGGCGAGCGACGCGTAGAAGTTGCGGATCATCGCATCGTCGGCACCGAGGATGCGCGTGGCGGGGGCCCCGGCCCCGGCCACGGCCCCGGTGGCGGGGGCGGCGGCGTAGAGGCGATTGAGGAAGGCGGTGAGGCCGATGCCGCCGGGGACCGAGTCGAGCTCGGTCATGACGAAGCCTTCGTCGGTGAGGAGCAAGTCGGGCCGGAGGACGGTGGGGAAAGTGCCGCGGTTCTGGGGGTCGCGGGCGTGGGCGATCAGGTGGGCGGGTTTGCCGCGGTCGAGGTAGTCGGCGACCCAAGGCGCGAGGAGGGGTTTGTTGCGGAGGAGGTTTTTACCGGCGACGGAGCGCAGGTAGAGCGTCTCGAGGGCGTGGTGAAACTCGAGGCAGGCGCCGCCGATGGCTTCGAGTTGGGTGATTTGGTCGGGCGTGAGGGCCCAGGCCTCGGGGGCGAGTTGCCACGTCTTGTCCTCGAATAGCGACTGCGCGGCGAACGTCGAGCGGAGGTGTTCGTAGGGCAGATCGGACATGGAGCGAAACAGCAAAGGCCGAAAAATTGCGCGGTGCCAAACGGGAAGCATTTTCCCGGCCGGCGGAGCGCGCGTATTATTCGTCCATCTGGATGTCTTTGTTGCGGTGGCGCGGGCAGCCGGCGCGCAGCCATGCGTTGACGAAGCGGTCGAGGTCGCCGTCGAGGACACCTTGGGTGTCGCTGGTGCTGATGCCGGTGCGCAAGTCCTTCACCATCTGGTAAGGCTGGAGGACGTAGCTGCGGATCTGCGCGCCGAAACCGATTTCGCCTTTTTCGCCGTAGAACTTGTCCATCTCGGCGCGTTGTTCGTCTTGGCGGCGCTCGTAGATGCGGGCCTTGAGGACGTTCATGGCGGTGGCCTTGTTCTTGATCTGGGAGCGCTCGTTTTGGCAGACGACAACGATGCCGGTGGGCGCGTGGGTGAGGCGGACGGCGGAGTCGGTGGTGTTGACGCCTTGGCCGCCCTTGCCGGAGGAGCGGTAAACGTCGACGCGGATATCGGTTTCGTTGAGCTCGACGTTGATGTCCTCGGTGATTTCGGCGACGACGTCTACGGCGCAGAACGACGTGTGGCGGCGCTTGTTAGAATCGAAGGGGCTGATGCGGACAAGGCGGTGGACGCCGCGCTCGGCCTTGGCGTAGCCGTAGGCGTTTTCGCCTTTGATGAGGATGGTGGCTTTGCTGATGCCGGCGGTGTCGCCGGGTTGCACGTCCATGAGCTCGACGGTGTAGTTACGCCGCTCGGCCCAGCGTGAATACATGCGGAACATGATGTCGGCCCAGTCGTTGGACTCGGTGCCGCCGGCACCAGCTTGGATGGAGAAGATGGCGTTGTTGCGGTCGAACTGGCCGGTGAGGAAGGAGGCGATCTCGAGCTCGTCGAGCTCGGTGGTGAGCGCGGTGAGAGTGCCGGTGAGCTCCTTGTCGTAGGCTTCCTGCGCTGCGGCGTCTTCGCCGGCCATGAGCTCGATCATGACGGCGACGTCATCGATCTTTTTTTGGTAAGCGACGACGGGCAAAATGGCCCGTTTGAGGGCGTTTAGTTTGACGATGTGCTTCTGGGCGCGCTCGTTGCTGTTCCAGAAATCGGGCGCACCCATTTCCGCGTCCATGGCCTCGATTTCACGCTGCTTTTGATCGCAGTCAAAGAAACCTCCATAGATGCCCGGCGCGCTTCTTGATGGTTTCGATTTGGTTTAAGTTTTCGGTGGAGACCATATGCAGAGGGTCAATGCCGCAAAGTGTGGCGCGGCGCGCAAGCGTGAAGTCAGGCGACCGGGGGCGGCGCGGGCTTATTTCACGGCGACGGCGACGGTGAATTTCTCGGTTTTGCCGGGCGCGACGAAGTGGAGGCCGAGTTTGTTTTCGGGGGCGTTGGGCGGGCCCATCCAAGGCTCGACGCAGTAATACGGGGCCGCCTCGTCGAGCGTCCACGTGACAAACGTTGCGTCGGGCGGCGGAACCGCGTTATCGCCGAGCCGAACGCTGATGGCACCGGGGCGGCTAGGTTCGCCAAATAGGACTTCGTTACCGCTTAGATGGGTGTGCTGCGTGTCGACGAGGGCGGGGTTGGAGAGTGGTTCTTCGAGCTGCAGCGCGGGACCGGGGGTGAGTTGGCCGGTGGCGAAATCGTGTTTATAACGGCGCGTCGCAGGTATGCGGATACGGTAATCGGCGCGCGTCGTACCCTCGGCCCAAGGCAGGGTGAAATAAAAATGATGGCCGGCGCTCCACGGGATGGGCTCGTGACCGTGGTTGGTCAGGGCGAATTCGCAGGTGAGGCCGAGCGGGGCGAAGCGGTAACTGACGTCGAACTCAAATTCGTAAGGATAAATCGCGCGGGACTCGGCGGTGGGGGTGAGTTGCGCGGTGAAACCAGCGGGGTCGAGGCGCGTGACCTTGAAATCCGAATGGCGGGCAAAGCCGTGCATCGGCATGGGCCGACGCACCCCATCGGCCGCACGCCAAAAATGGATGTCGCCGCGGTCAAACGTGCGGGCGTTGAAGGGAAACAGGATTGGGTTACCCCCGCGTGTTTTGAAAAAATCATCGAACGTGTTGAGCTCGGGCCAGTAGACGATGTCGCGCACGGAGCCATCGCCGAGCGTGAAGTGCCAATTCATCAGGCGGGCGCCTTTTTCGGGATAAGCCAGAAACGTGGACGAACCGACGCGCCAGCGCGTCAGCGTGTGGCCGAGGTGGGAAAGCTTTTCCATGCAGCGCAGGAAGCGCGGCGCGGGCCGCGGTGAAAAGGATTTTCGATCGGGCGCGGTGGATTCGGATCAGTGCGCGATAACGTTAACTTTGGAAACAAACTCCGTTCTCTCCAAGGCGCGATGCTTGCGTGCGCTCGCCGAGTGCATATCCATGAGGG
>CAMDRP010000181.1 GCA_945906965.1 Opitutus sp. GAS368
TCCCGCGCCTTGTCTGCTGCGGAGGCTTTAAGAGCTTGGGACTGATGAAGCATCCCAAGGTTAGTGTTTTTGAACTTACTGGCAACGGTATGCCGGCTTACGCCGGCACTCAGTCTGGTAAACGTGGGCTTCGCCGGTGATCCCTGGGCACGATCCGTCGCTGTCGCAACTTGCGTTGCGCCTGCGGTGCTAGATTTTGCTTTTGGTTTCATTGGTCAAAGCCCGGGCTCTTTAGGCCCGGGATGGTTTACTTAAGGATGTCGGGCAACTGCGCCTTGAAGGTTATGCGAGCGTGGCGGGCGAGGGAAACTTTTTTGGCGGCGTGGTCGTAGGTCCATTGTTCGCCGGTGATTTCAAGGTCGTCGCGCATGAGGCGGACGGTGGATTCGCCACGGACGATTTTTTCGTTGGGGAAGAAGCTGGCGAGTTCGCGGCAGAGGAGGATCGAGTCGACTTTGGCGGTGGCGTCGCCGTTGAAGGTGGTGATGTTGAGATCGATGATGTCGATGCGCTCGGCGCTAAAGGTGCGCGCCTCGGTGCCGCGGAGCGTCATGCTGCGGTGGCCTTCTTTGGTGAAAAGGGGAAGGCTCCAGTTTTTGGCGACGACGGGTTGGACGGTCCGCGCGGGCTCAGCCGCGCGCGTGAGGCTCGTTAGGAGCAAGAGGAGCCAGAAAATGGGGGCGAGTCGCGGCACGGAGAAAGGGGAACGCAAGGATACGCTAGCGGCGAGATTTGTTCCCGCGGGCGGCTAGCAGGTGCTCGCAGATTTCGCGGACGGCGCCGAGGCCGGCTTCGCGTTTCGTGACGTAGTCGGCCGCAGCGCGGGCTTCGGCGATAGCGCCAGGGACGCTGATACCGAGGCCGGCGGCTCGGATAGCGGGGATGTCGATCACATCGTCGCCCATGTAGGCGCAGGCGGAAAGGGGCAGGTTGAGTTGGGCGGCGAGCTCGGTGAGAGCGGCGAGTTTATCGGAACGGCCTTGGATGACGTAGGGGATTTTGAGCTCGGTGGCGCGAGCGGTGGTAGCGCCGGACGTGCGGCCCGAAATCCAGGCGAGCGGGAGGCCGGCGTCGCGGAGGCGGGCTAGGCCCAGGCCGTCGAGGATGGAGAAACGCTTGGCCTCGGTGCCGTCGGAAGAGATAAGAACCGTGCCGTCGGTGAGAATGCCGTCGACGTCCATGGCGAAGAGGCGGATGCGGGCCCAGCGGGCGGCGCTTGGGCGGGAGGATTTTCGGGGGCCTGCTTTGGATTGGGACATGGGGGGAAACCCTAGATTTTTGCGGGGCAAAAAATCACCCCATCCACTCCGTGACGCGCTCGATGATTTTGTCTTTGGTGGGGCGGAAGGCTTGTTCGAGCTCGGGAGCGAAGGGCACGGGTAAATCGAGCGAGGCGATGCGCAGCGGGGCGGCTTTCATCGCCGAGAAGTGTTTCTCGGTGAGACGGGCGACGAGTTCGGCGCCGAAGCCGTGCGTGCAGCGGCCTTCGTGGAGGACGATGAGGCGGCCGGTGCGTTGCAGGGAGGCTTCGATGGCTTCGAGGCGCAGCGGGGCGAGGGCGCGGAGGTCGAAAACGTCGAGGGTGATTTCGTATTCGGCGGCGAGGTAGGCGGCGGCCTCCTCGGCGAGGTGGACCATGTCGCCGTAGGTGATGAGCGTGGCGTAGTCGCCGGCGCGGAGTTTTTTCGGTGACCAGACGTCACGGTAGTTGGCGTCCCAGGCGACGGGGGCTTTGCCGCGGCGGTAGAGGGCCTTGTGTTCGAAGAGGATCACCGGGTTGTTGTCCTCGTAGGCGGCGAGGAGGGCGTTGAACGCGTCTTGCGGCGTGCTCGGGTAAAGGGCTTTGAGGCCGGGCATCGCGAGGAGAAACGAGTCGAGTTCTTGCGAGTGGAAGGAGCCAAACGTTAGCCCGCCGCCGGTCGGAAGGCGCAACACCATGGGCACGGCGGCGCCGGAGCGGAAGCGGTAGGTGGCGGCGTTGAGCGTGATCTGCGTGGCGGCCTCGGTGACGAAGTCGGAAAATTGAAATTCCTCGATCGGGCGGTGGCCATTAAGCGCGAGGCCGATGGCGTAGCCGGTGCAGGCGCTTTCGGCGAGCGGGGTATTGAACACGCGGGGGCGGCCAAAATCGGCGAGCAGGCCTTCCGTGACTTTGAAGGCGCCGCCGTAGGTGCCGATGTCTTGACCGAGTACAAGAGACTCCGGGCGCTCGGTGAGAATTTTACGCAGGCCGAGGTTGAGGGCTTGCGCGGCGTTGAGATTTTCCGGCACGGCGGGCGTGGGTTGCCACGGCAGGGGCGCGCTCGCGGGGGCGAACACATCCGCCAGCATCGCGGTCGCGTCGGCGGTGGGGCGAGGAATGGCGAGGGAAACGTTGATGGATGATTCGATGAAAGCGTTGAGCTCGGCGTCGTGGGCGTCGAGTTGAGCGGTGCCGTACATGGCAACGAGTTGCGCGCGGAGCTTGGGGAGCGGATCGCGGGCGAAAAACCCTTCGGCTTCGCCGGGTTTCAGGTAATCGCCCGTGTCGTAGGCGGCGTGGCCGCGGAGGCGGAGCGTGTGGGCCTCAATGAGCAGCGGGCGCGAGGTAGCGCGGACCTTTTCGATGGCGGCGGCAAAGGTGCGCGCGGTGGTGGCGACATCGAGAGTGGTATCGAGCGCGAAGCCCTCTATGCCGTAGCCGGCGGCGCGTTGCCAGAGCTCGGCGTTGCCGGCGAATTGCTCGGCGACGGGCGTGGAGTACGCGTAGCGGTTGTTTTCGACGACGAAGAGGATCGGCAGCGAGAGGAGCGAGGCGAGGTTCAGCGTTTCGTGGACATCACCGGTGCTGGAGCTGCCGTCGCCAAAGAAAGCAAAGCCCACGGCGGGGCGGCCGAGGCGACGTTGGGAATCGGTCGCGCCCACGACGTTACTGAGCATGGCGCCGAGGTGGCTGATCATCGGCAACGACCGTGCGGCGGGGTCGCCGTGGTGGATGTTGCCCTCGCGCGCGAGGGTAGGGCTGCCGGCGTTGGCGAAATACTGGTTAAGATGATCGCAGAGGTGACCGCTCCAGACGAGGTGGCCGCCGTAACCGCGATGTGAAAACGAGATGACGTCGGTGGCTTTATCCGCGAGCAATGCGAGCGGGACGACGAGGCCCTCGTTGCCCTGGCCGCCGGTGACGGTGCCTTTAATCAGGCCTTGGCGGAACAGATCGAGGATGCGGTTATCGCTGGTGCGAGCGATGTGCATCCATGCGTAGATGCGGAGCAAGGCTGAGGCGGGATCGCGGGCGAGGTCAGCGGGACGGAGCTCACGGGAGCTGAGGAGCGCAGGAAGGGAGGGAAACGACATGAACTTTGTGCTGCAAGCTGAGCGCGGCTGGCGATGCGGGCAAGCGAGAGATTTTCGCGTCTACGCGAAGTTAACGTAACCGCGGCGCAGCCCACGTGGTGCTTTGTGACAGTAGGGTTAAATTTGCGTACGGCCGCGGCCTTTTGTTATTGATGTACTCGACGGCAG
>CAMDRP010000182.1 GCA_945906965.1 Opitutus sp. GAS368
CCGGCACTCAGTCTGGTAAACGTGGGCTTCGCCGGTGATCCTTGGGCACGATCCGTCGCTGTCGCAACTTGCGTTGCGCCTGCGGTGCTAGATTTTGCTTTTGGTTTCATTGGTCAAAGCCCGGGCTCTTTAGGCCCGGGATGGTTTACAAGGCAGAAGATGACAGAGGAAGGTTCGAGGCGTAAACCCGCAAGATTGTTCCCCTAATGGACGGGGCTTGGTAATAAGGGTAACCGCAAAGAATTTTTTTCAGTTCCAGCAAACTCGTTGGTAATGGCTCGAGGTAGTGCGAGCGCAAAGGGATGGACCTAAACAGCGCACGAACTAGAATCTAGCTTGAACCAAAGATTAATTATAATTTTCTTTGGATATGCCTACTATCCAAAGAAAATTGCCTGTATCCCGGCGAATCTCGGCGCAGACTACGATTTCGCCCGCCTTTCAGACCACGCTCGCAGCCGAGGCGGTGCGGGCACTCGGCCTTCGCCCCGGCATGATTCTTAGTCAAACCTTGGAAGGTAACCGTCTTATCCTCGAGCCCCTCGGCACTGTGGATACCCTCGCAGGGTCGCTCGGCACGGGCCATGCGACGGTGGGCATAGAAAAGATGAAGCAAGGGGCCAAGGCGGCGATCGCCGAGGCGGGCCGCAAGGCACTCAACGCGGCACGATAAGATGAAATCCATCGCCATCGACGCCAACGTCATTGTCCGCTATCTTACCGGTGATGATCCCGCACAGTCGCCGGCCGCGACGGCGCTGTTCCGCGCCGCCGGTGCCGGCCGGGTGAACGTGGTCGTTCCCACGCCCGTCCTGCAGGAGAGCGTCTATGTGTTGGAGACCTTCTATGGGGGCACACCCAGCACCATCGCGCCGAAGCTGATGTCTTTGCTGAGCCTGACCGGAGTGACCTGTCCCGACGCTCGCTGGGTGCTCGACGGCATTCAGTGGTATCGCGCCAAGAACGCCGATTTTGGCGATGCTCTGCTTTGCGCCTACGCGCTTCACCATGACTGCGAAGTAAACACCTTCGACAAGGAGCTGATCAAAAAATTCACCGAAATCACCGCCTCCGAACCGACTCATTCGAAGGTAAAGTGAACGCTAACCGTTACTTAGGGCCAAGCCGTAGGGCCGATCTTGGGTTGGTTCAGTGCGCGAAAAGCTTCGTCGAGTAGTAACGCTCAGCGCGGTCGCAGAGTATGGTCACGACGCGGGATTCTGGGCCCATCTCGACGGCGGTGCGGAGGGCGGCGATGATATTGGCGCCGCTGGACGTGCCGACGAGCAGGCCGAATTCGCGGCTGAGGCGGCGGGTCATGGCGACCGCGTCGGCGCTGGAGACTTTGATCGCGCCGTCGAGTTGGGCGTGGCGAAGGAGCGGCGGGACGTAGCCGCCGGCCACGCCTTCGATGGAATGGCAGCACGGCATCTCGCCGGAAAGCATGGCGGCCTCGGCCGGTTCCATGGCGAGGATACGGACCTTGGGATTGGCGGCGCGGAGGGCGCGGCCGCAGCCGGTGAGCGTGCCGCCCGTGCCGTAGCCCGCGACAAACGCATCCACGCGGCCTTGCATCTGAGTGAGAATCTCGCGGCCGGTGAATTCCTCGTGGTCGCGGGCGTTGATGGGGTTTTCGAATTGGCGCGGGAGAAAAATATTGGGATCACGCGCGGCCATTTCCAGCGAAAGTTCGATGCCGGTGGCGTAGCCGTTGGTCGCTTTAAATAACTCCACCTCGCCGCCAAATTGCCGGATCAAGTGCCGGCGCTCGATGCTGGCCGATTCGCTCATGAGGATGTGCACACGGTAGCCCAAGGCCGCGCCGACCATGGCCAGCGAGATGCCGGTGTTGCCGCTGGTGCATTCGAGGATGGTCGATTTCTCGTGCAACACCCCGCGGTGGACGGCGTCCTCGATGATGCACAACGCGAGACGGTCTTTGATGGAGCCGGAGGGGTTAAGGAATTCGGCCTTGGCGTAAAGGGTTCGATCCGCCTCGGGAAAATGTAGTGGAATGAGCGCAGTGTTGCCGATCAACGAAAGGACCGGCGGACGGGAACGAGCGAGCATAGCCATGGAAGTGAAACAGAGCTTAGTGCGGAAACCCGCGTTTGGCGATGAGGCAGGTTAATAAAAACGCCCGCCCAAAAAATGGGCGGGCGTGAGAACGAGAGGTTAAGCGTTTTAGCTTTTTGGGGCGACGATGGGCTTGATCGTCGAGCCGGCGGGGTAGAAGCGCTTGGGCTGATCGGCGGGTGTGACTTTCACGCCGGCGATCATGAGTAAGTTGGCCAGCGCGTCATGGGCGTTGGGACCGTAGCCGGCGTAAAAGCCGACGAATTTACCCTCGGCGTTGATCACGAGCGTCGTCGGTAGCGGCGTCATCGCGCCCCGCGTGAGTTGCATCATGATGGTTTTGGCCACGGCTTCTTTGTCGCCGCTCGCGGGCTTGCCGATTGGGTCGAAGACGGTGGGGAACGTGTATTTCGTGTGGTTGGCGACGACCCACTGGTCGTAGGCCTCGCGCGTGTCGAATGCACATACGCCCAGGATCACGACGTTTTGGTCGGCGTAGCGGCGCGACATCTCCTCGTAGTGTGGCATCGCTTGTTGGCAGGGGCCGCACCAGGTGGCCCAGAAGTCGAGGACCACGGTTTTACCTTTGGCGAAGTCGGAGAATTTACCTTCGGCGCCAGTGGAGGTGATGACCTTAAAGTCGGGCAACACGTCGCCGGCTTTGAGTTTGCCGTAGGCTTCACGGAAGGGCGCGGGAGGATTTTTCGCTTTTTCTGCAGCAGCCGCGGCGGCGACTTTGGCTTTTTCGGCGGCGGCCGCGACGATAGCAGGGTCGACTTTGATACCGGCGACGGCGAGAGCGGCTTCGGTGCGGGGATCAGTGGCGCCGCCGTTGCCTACGATCACGCCGACGATTTTACCATCCCGGCCGATGACGAATTGGGTGGGAATGCCGGTGACCCCGTACAACTTGCTGGCGGCGCGCTCGGCGAAGGAGGCGGAGTCGCGCTCGTTGGGGTCCCAAGCGAAAACGAGGTCGGGATATTTCGGCTGGTTGGCGGGAATCCACGCTTTGAATTTGGCGATGGTGTCGCTGGTCCCGGAGGCGAGGACGACGACGCCTTGGTCTTTGTATTTGGCGGCGAGGGCTTGGGTGTGCGGGAAGGAGGCGATGCAGGGGCCGCACCACGTGGCCCAGAAATCGAGGATGATGACCTTGCCTTGATAATCGGCGAGGCGGACATCGGCGCCTGCGAGGTTTTTCATGGTGAAGTCGGGGGCGACGACTCCAGCGGTGAGGGTGGCGGGCGCGGCGGCGGGCGCGGCGGCGGCGTGAGCGGCCGGGAGCGTCAATACGCTAGCGGCAACGAGGCCGGCGCTGACGAACAGCGAGTGGAGGAAAGAGGTTTTCATGGGGGGATTTGATTTTTAGAAAAAAAGCAGCCCGCGCGATCGAGCGGGCG
>CAMDRP010000183.1 GCA_945906965.1 Opitutus sp. GAS368
GACGGTCTGCGTGAAGGCGAAGGCAGCGTGAAACTCGGGTTGGCCGAGAAGATTAATTTTGAAGTGACGTTGTTGAAGGCGATCGAAGCAAGCCGCGCGCGCGCGATCGATAGCCTCATCAAAGAGCTCGCGGCGCTAGCCGATGAAGCCCCGGAGCCGTCGGCCGACGAGAGCGAAAAAAAAAAGGACTGATTGAGCGGTTGGAGCGGCGCCTGAGCGCTGCGTTGGCCGTGTCGGCGCAGCCGAGCATTGTGGCGCGGATCAGCTCGATCGAGGCGACGAACCGCGCGGAGTCGTTGCCGCCGGAGGCGAGCGAGGCGGTCGGGGTGGCGCCCTTGAGTGCGGGGACGGTGGCCGCAGCGAGTGCTTCGGCGCATGGGACTTTGTTTGGCGATGATGCGCCGTGGCCGACCGATGAAGCGGGTGAAAGCGCGTTTCTGGCTGAGTCACGCGATCGCGGTGACACGGTCGCGGTGAAGCCGGCGGCGGCGCGCGAAGAAGCGGAGGCGGAAACCGGACCTTTGCCGGCGCTTGATGAGATGGTGCAACGCATCCCCGCCGAAGTACGCGATGTCTTGGAGGAACTTTACCGCGCGAAATTCACGGCCGTGCGGCGGGTGTCGGCGAAGTTTCTGAAATAATAACCCTGGAGGCTTCGTTTTCTGCGCTCGCGGCTATGATGGCGCGGGTTTAAACGGGCCACCTGGCCCCGAGGTGCGGGTGGCCAGATAAGTCGCGCAGGTAAAAATACGTTTCGGCGGCAGCGATCGCGGGCGATGTGGCGGGTTGGGTGCGGGCGACGGGGTGGATGAGTGCGATCGGTGCGCGGCGGTAGAGTCCTTCGGCTAGACCTTCGAGCGCGTCGAGGCGCGCGAGACAGGCGGCGTCAACCGACCAGAGTTCGCCGGTGACGCCGTGGGCGTCGGTGGGCGCGGCGACGAGACCGGGATAGGCGCCGAGAGAAAAGAGCGTGAAGCCCGGCGCGGTGCGGGCGAGGCCGAGGAGGGTTTGGCCAGCGAGGTGGTGGTGGTTGGAGCCGCCGCGTTTGAGGGTGCCGTAGACGAAAAGCGTCGTGGTCATCGCGGCGCTGGGGTGCGTTTAGAATTTTTGGCGCGGGCGGCGGCGGGCGCGGTTGGGACGAGGAGTTCGAAGGCGAGGGCGGTGGTGTTGTCTTGGCCGGAATTTTCGAGGGAGGCGGCGACGAGGCGTTCGGCGGGAGAGCGTTTTTTCTCGGTCGGCGAGGGCGTGCGGATGAGTTCCTCGATGTGGCGTTCCCAAAGGCCGTCGACGAGGCCGTCGGAGCAGAGGACGAAGCGGTCGCCGGGCGTGAGCGCGACGGCGCCGAATTGGGGTTCGATGAATTGGTGGCCGGCGCCGAGGGCTTGGTGGAGGGCGTTGCGCATCGGATGGGCGCGGGCTTCGCGTTCGTTGATCTGGCCTTGGCGGCGGAGGTAGCCGACGTGGGTGTGATCGTGGGTGAGTTGGGTGATGCCGCCGGACTGGGGTAAATAGTACAACCGGCTGTCGCCGATGTGGCCGAAGTAGAGCCAGCCGGGCGTGAGCCAACCGAGGGTGAGGGTGGTGCCCATACCGAGGCATTCTTCGTAGCTGTAGCCGAATTTGAGCAGCTCGTAGTGGATGGCGTGGAAGACCTCGAGGAGGATGTCGGTGAAGCCACTGCTCATGCCGCTGGCGGAGAGTTTGAAGCTCTTGGGGAGTAACTGGGTGATTTTCTCGACGGTGATGCGGCTGGCGAATTCGCCTGATTTGGCGCCGCCCATGCCGTCGCTGACGGCGAAGACGAAGTCGCTAGTGGCTGAGGAGGCGTTACCGATTTTGCCGAGGCGGCGGACTTCGCGGCCGTCGAAGGCGAGGGCGAGGAAGGAGTCTTCGTTGTTGGGGCGGACTTTGCCGCGATCGGTGAGGCCGGACCAGCGGAGATCGGTCAAGGGGGCCGGCAGAGGCAGGGGCGCGGGGGTGTTCATCGTGGTTTCGCCGGGGTGGGCGGCGGGGCGAGGAGGGTGGCGAATTCGAAGTCGATCAGGCAGAAGCGACCGTCGCTGGCGCGGTAGGTGATGTTGCGTAGGAAAGCGTCGTCGTGGCGGACGCCATAAGTTTCGAGTTCATGAAACAATTCTTGCATGCGCTCGGGGTTCAGCTGGTCGACGATGGAGCCGCAGTTGGTGGTGACGATTTTGAGGGCAGCGGGTTCGACTTCGAGGAGGCGAGGGACGAAATCACAGCCGCGGGCTTCAAGGTGGCGGAGGACGCGGACCTCGTTGTCGAAGCGGGTTTGGGCGTGGGGCCCGCGGAATGTCTTGTGCACGCGGCCGTCGTAGCCGATGCGCACGACGGCGCGTTGCGTGTCTTTGACCTCGTGCATGGCGTTGGAGGGTGAGGTTTAGGGGTGCTACGACAGAGGCAAGGGACAAGACCGATGCAGGTGAAATTAGCTCACGCTAAGCAGGATGCAAAAATCGTCCTAAATCTTTAAAAATCTGGTTGCTGATGGCATATGAGGTGCTGAATAGCTATGAGGTTCTCAGCGTATGAAACCGGTCTTTAAATTCACCGGATTCACGTCAAACCCCCTCACAAAACCCGCATTATTATGGCTAAATATAAATTAGAATACATCTGGCTCGATGGCTACAAACCGCTGGCCAGCATGCGCAGCAAGACCCAGATCAAAGAATTCAAGAGCTTCCCCAAGCTCACCGAGCTGCCCAACTGGGGCTTCGACGGTAGTTCCACGCAGCAAGCCGAGGGCAAGAGCTCGGATTGCGTGTTGAAGCCCGTCGCGGTGTACCCAGACAGCACCCGCAAGAACGGCGTTCTCGTCATGTGCGAAGTCATGATGCCAGATGGCCTCACCCCGCACGTCTCTAATTCGCGAGCCACCATTCCAGATGACGCCGATACTTGGTACGGCTTTGAACAAGAATATTTCTTCTATCAAGACGGCCGCCCCCTCGGTTTCCCCGAAGGCGGTTATCCAGCGCCCCAAGGCCCTTATTACACCGGCGTCGGCTACAAGAATGTAGGCGACATCGCCCGCGAGATCACCGAAAAGCACATCGATATCTGCCTTGATGCCGGTATTAACCTCGAAGGGATCAACGCCGAGGTCGCCAAAGGCCAATGGGAATTCCAGATTTTCGGCAAAGGCTCCAAGAGCGCTGCGGACCAGATGTGGGTCGCTCGTTACATCCTCGCCCGCCTCGCTGAAGGCTACGGCATCGACATCGAGTGGCGCTGCAAGCCTATCCTCGCCAACTTCCAGCAACCGCTCGATTGGAACGGCTCCGGCATGCACGCCAATTTCTCCACCAAGTTCATGCGCGAGAAGGGCGGCAAAGCCTACTTCGAGAAACTCATGGCGGCCTTTAACAAATTCCGCGATGAGCACATCGCCGTTTACGGCCCAGAGA
>CAMDRP010000184.1 GCA_945906965.1 Opitutus sp. GAS368
ACGGCGCGGGCGTTGCTCGCGTGCATCGATCGCTTTCGCACGCGCCTGTCTTGGCACGGGATCACACCTGAAAGTAATCCCTCTGCTGGCAACCGTTTCCGCGGCCTCTACAACATCGCGCTTAAATCCCTCGGCGCCGTGCACAAAAAAGATCCGCGCTCGCGCGTGGATCACGTTATCGACTACGCCGATCCGCTGGATGCACCCGGTTTTTATTTCATGAACAGCCCGGGCAACGACCTCGAGGGCATCGCTGGCCAAGTCGGTGCGGGGTGCAATCTGTTCCTCTTTGTTACGGGTAACGGCTCGATCACCAATTTCCCGTTTGTCCCCACGCTGAAACTCACCACGACCACGCGGCGCCACCAGTTGCTCATCCACGAGATGGACATCAACGCTGGTCGCTACCTCGACGGCGAGTCGATGGAGACGCTCACCGCAGAATCTTTTGATCTTCTTCTCGCGACCGCCTCCGGCCAAAAAACTCGCGGCGAACACGCGGGTCATTCGCAGGCCTCGCTTTGGCGCAACTGGCGTCAGACAGATTCGACTCATGTCGCTGCGATCCGCGCGCGCCCCGCGCCTGATGGTCTGCCCTTGCGGGCTTCGTTGCCGACTGCCGCGGGGGCTGTGCTTAACCTGGGGATAAATCGGGAACGTATCGGCCTCGTGTTGCCCACCAGTATGTGTTCGGCACAGATCGCGCGCCTCGCCGCCGATCGCATGAACGCTAAAGGCCTCGCGCCCAAGCTTGGGTTTACGCGGTTTCTAGCCCTCACGCACAGCGAAGGCTGCGGCTTTGGCGGCGAGTCGATGTACCAACTTTTGCTGCGCACGTATCGCGGGTATGCCACGCACCCGAATGTCGCCGCGACGCTGTTGCTCGAACATGGCTGCGAAAAAATCCCGAACGATTCGATGCGCCGCCAATTTGAAAATGCCGGCTTACCGCTGGAGCGTTTTGGTTGGGCGAGCGTGCAGCTCGACGGCGGTATTGATAAGACCCTAACTAAGGTCGAGACGTGGTTCACCGAAAAAGCGCCGCGTCCCTCTGCGCCTGCGCTTGCGACCGGTCCAGCGGCTTCGGTCGGAGAGAAAAATAAAAATGCGGCGGCAATTTTAGCTCGGCTAAATCTGGGTGTGCTCACGGCTGGTCCGTTGAGCGAAGCGAGTCTGTCGCCGCTGCTAGCGTTGGTAGAAGACGTGTTGCTCGGTGGCGGCTCGGTGCTCGTGCCGGAGAGTGACCCGCTTTTGGCGGATGCACGTTTTGTCGACGCGGTGTTGGGTCGCACGCTGCCGCACGCGACACTCGCATATGGTCAGCCGTTGACGGCGCCTGGTTTCCACGTGGTGCAGACTGATTCAGATCATTGGGTGGAAAATCTCGCAGGCCTTGGTGGCTGTGGTGTTCAGGTGTTTGTCGGCTTCGTCGGTGATAGCGCACAGCAGGGTCACCCGATGTTGCCTGTGTTGCAGATCGCAGAGACGGGGGCGCTGCCGGCCGCGGCGTTAGTAGATGTTGATCATGTTTTCACGGATGAGCGCGCGGCCAACCGCCTCGCATTACAACGTCTCGTCACGACCACCCTTGAGCGTACCTACACGCCGGTTGCGAATAGTGGGGGCTTCGTCGATTTCCAACTTTCGCGCGGACTGCTGGGGGTTTCGACGTAAGTGATATCACGGGACGAGCAAGCACGTCTAAAGTTGCGCGGCTTAAAGACCAAGAAGGGCAGCGACCCTGTAAAGCAGTTCATTCAAAATGTTCACCCCTTCCGTGATGAAGCACTGAAGAGTGATGTACCCCCAGCGGACCACGTTGTTGTTTTTGATGAAGCCCAACGTGCGTGGAACGCAGCGGGGTGAAATTGATTGTACTCGCGGGGACTATTCCTGCTTGAGCCACAGCATTTTGATTTCTTTTTCGAGTGGCTTGAATTCCGCGTCACCGGTGACCAGTTCGGTTTTCATGTCTTTTGCAAGGGCAGCGGCGAATGCATCGGCTAGGCTGATCCTGTAGCGAGCCTTGAAGGCTGCGGCGAGATCGGCGAGACGCCGGTCGGCCGGGTGAAATTGGATGGGCAGGGTAGGCAGCTCGGGTTCGATCTCTTCCCATCTGGCGGCCCCGTCCTTGCGGATGACCGAATACTTCACTTCGGCATAGTTAACCTCGGTCATGTGTAAGGGCGCATCGCGATCGCCTGCTTTTTCAAGCAGCTTCGCGACCTGTTCTTCGCCGGGCTCGCCGCGCAAAAACGCAATGAGTGCGTAGCTATCAAGAACCGGTGCGGCTGCCATCTTTGCGTTCCTCCAGTTCAAGTTCCGCGCGTTGGTGTTCGGCCCATTCTTCGGCGAAGGGTTTGGAGCCAGATTTGCGCTTCAGGATACCGCGTAGGCGATTGATAGAATGCCGTGTGACGGGCTTCAGCAATATTCCCTCAGGGGTCGCTTCGATGACGGCCTTAGTGCCCGCCTCGATATGAAATAACTTTCGAAGACCCAGGGGAATGACGACCTGGCCTTTCGTGGTAAACCAAACGGCGTTGGATGTTGATTTGGTGGCCATGACCTGAAGACTGACTAATGTTTTAGGTCAGTCTATATTTTAAAGTAAGAAAAAGTAAAAAAGTAAGAATATAAATAAAAGTCGTCTTCGATGCAATAATTGGGTCCCTGGCTTTTCTGGGATATGTTCAGCTATTTGGGTTTACGATGACTGGTGTGCAACGTGGCGTTTGTGCGCGGCGCAATTGCGGGGCGGCAGTCATTTTTCAAAAACATCTTCTCTATGGATCATCGCAATCTCGGGCGGTCTGGGCGCATGGTGCCGGTGCACAGTCTGGGCATGAACGGGGACGTTTTGTGGTGGCGACAGTGGCGACGGTACCGGCGGCTTGCGCGAGGAAGGCGCGATAAAAGACGCTGGATGAGTTCTTGCGGTAAACGAAAAGGGAGCGGGGCGGTGCTGGTATTTTTTTACTGATCGGATGAGTTGACCGGAAGGCCCCGCAGGTAGTGGTCAAACCAGTCGGCGAAGCGGCGGCGATCCCCAGCGAGGTCGGGCCACGTTTTCCCACCGTGCTCGGCGCCGGGTTTCACGATGAGTCGTGCGGTGGCGCCGGTGGCGGTGGCGCGGGCGACGTAGAGTTGGGATTGTTGAATCGGAACGAGCGGGTCGGCGTCGCCGTGGATGATGAGCGTGGGGGCCGCGGTGGCGGTGACGTAGCGGGCCGGGGAAAAAGTTTGGCCGAGTTGCTGGCGACCTTCGGGCGTGAGGGCCTCAGGACCGAAGGCGGGGATGTAGTCCTTCAAGATACCGCTGCCGACGGCGACTTCGCCTGCGCGACCGTAGTTGAGAAAATCGGTGGGCGGATAAAAGCAGGCGACGGCTTGGACCGCGCTGCT
>CAMDRP010000185.1 GCA_945906965.1 Opitutus sp. GAS368
GAAGGGGCGTAGGCATGGGCTTGGGCGGGGGTGCGCGGGCGCGGGCGCGGGCGCGGGCGCGGGCGCGGGCGTGGAGGGCGGGTCGGAGACCCCGCCCTACTTCTTTTTGGCGGCGGGCTTGGGCGGGGTTTCGAGGATCTGGCCGTCGGCGAGGAGGCGGGTGCGGAGGGCGGCGTAGGGGACGTCTTGGACGGCGATTTTGGAATCGATCGCCATGACGGCGGCGGTGGCGGCGCTTTGACCGAGGATCATGAAGACGGGCTCCATGCGGATCGAACCGTAGGCGATGTGCGTGCTGGAAACACAAACGGGCACGAGGAGGTTTTCGCACTGGGCTTTTTTCGGCGTGAGCGAGCCATAGGCGATGGCGTAGGGGCCCTTGGTCGAGACGCCGATGTCGCCCTCGTTTTGCACGTAGCCCTCGGGGGTGATGTAGCGTTGGACGTTGTGCGAATCCATCGCGTAGCTGCCCATGCCGACGGATTCGGGGGTGGGGCGGCGCTTGAGCAGCTCGTTTTCCGTCATGACGTAGGCGCCGATCATGCGGCGGGCCTCGCGGACGTAGAGTTGGTGGGGCCAGTTGCCGTTGTCTTTGAACTCATCTTTGGCGAGGCCCCAGCGGGACATTTTCTCGCGGACATCGGCGGGGACGCGCGGTTCGTTGGCGATGAAGTAGAGCCAGCCCTGTTGGTAGGTCTCGTGCTCGCGGATGATCTCGCGGCGGCGCGCGTAGGAGGCGTCGGGGTAATCGTAGTTCATCCCGATGTTGTCGGTGCTGAAAGGGCCGTGGTTGTTGGTGTCGGTTTTGTGATTCGGGATCGGGTCGAATTTACCAAACGTCTCGGTCCAACCGGCGGCGTAGATGCGCAGCAGTAGTTCGTATTGGGCGGCGTCGTAACCGGCGGGCTTGGCGAATGGCACGCGGTTCGACGGGTCGTCGGTGAGACACATGCGGAAGCAGTAGGCCTGAAGTTTTTTATCGGCGGCACCGAACTCGCCGGGGTGAGCGGTGCTGATGCGGGGTAGGACGCCGCTCTTGGGGTCACCGGGGACGACGTAGGGGCTGATTTTTTCTTTGAGCACGCCGAAGTGGTGGCGGTGGTGGAGGACACCGGTTTGGACGCCGTTGAGTTCTTCGTTGTACTGGGCGCGGGCCTCGCGGCCGACGTGGTAGTCGAGGCCGGCGGCGGCCATGAGGTCGCCTTCGTAGGTGGCATCGAGAAACATTTTCCCCGCATAAGTTTTGCCACTGAGGGTGGTGATCGCGGTGATGCGGGCGCCGGATTTTTTTACGCCGGCGGCGCGATCGAGCCATTCGTCGCGGACGACCGGGAGTTGGAATTCACGCACGAGCGCTTCGAAGACGTTTTCGGCCACGTGGGGCTCGAAGATCCACATGGTGCGATTGACGCCGTCCATGGCGGGCGTGCCTTGGCCTTTGTTGCCGTATTCGGATTTCTGCTGCTGGCGCCAAGCGGCGGGCTGGTCGTAGTGTTGCCAGACGCGGTGGTAGAAATCGCGGGCGAGGCCGCCAATGACGGATTTGTCGCCGGTATCGGTAAACCCGAGACCGCCAGCGGAGAGACCGCCGAGGTGTTTATCGGGTGAAACGATGATGACCGACTTGCCCATTTTCTTAGCTTGGACGGCGGCGGTGACGGCGCCGGCGGTGCCACCATAGATCACCAGATCGTAGGTTGCGGCGGCGCGGAGGGAAACGCCCGTGAAAGCGAGGGCGAGCGTAAGGGTGGCGAGGAGGGAGCGGAGCATGGCGGGGTGGGGGTGAGGGTGAGGGTGAGGGTGGGGGTGGGATTTAGGCGGGTGCAGCCCCGCCATTTTTTGGGGTTATTAATAGGCGCCTTTGATCGCGAAGGTCCAAGATTGGCCGACGGTCTCGTTGCGGGTGATGGCGGTGGGCCCGGTGATAAATTTCTGCATGTTGATGTAGGGCGTATCGAGCAGGTTGCGCACGCTGATCGACAGGCTGTAAGTCGGGTTCAGGCGCCAACTGCCACCGGCGTCGAGGTTGGTGCGGTGCCGACGATAGGTGGTGCCGGCGAGGTTCGTGTTAACGTCGTCGGACCAGTTCCAATTGCCGTACAGATTGAGTTTATTGAGCGTGTAATTGAGGCCGCCGCTGGCGAGGTGAGGCGTGAGGTTGGCGCGGGGGACTTCGGCGTAGAGCCGCGTGTAGCTGCCGCGGACGGAGAGGCGTTTGAAGAGGGCGCCGAAGAAGCCGAGGCTCTGGTTGTATTCGAGTTCCATGCTGCGGATCTTGATGCGATCGGTGCCGTTTTCGGTGGTGATGAATTCGTAGCCTTGGAGCTCGTCGTCACCGGTGTAACCGAATTCTTGGGCGCTGAGGCGGTCGGTGATGAAGAGGTTTTTCACGCTGCGCTCGGTGAACGTGGCGGCGAGTTGGCCGATGGGTTCGAAGTAGTAGGCGATGCGCGCGGCGTAGTTGTCAGATAATTCGGGTTTCAGCCGTGGATTGGGCGTGGTGACCGTGAGGGCGGTGTCGTTGATGGTCCAGACGCCGGCGAGGTTGACGTAGGATGGACGGCGGATGGTCGAGCTGTAGCCGAAGTGCAGGTCGAGGTTGCGCGCGAGGTTGTACTTGAGGGAGGCGCTGGGAAAAAAGTTGTGGTAAATGCCCGTGCGCGAGACGCGGGGCTGGGAGAGGAATTGGTAGTTGATGCCGGGGATGGTGGTGGCGACGCCGGCGGCGTTGACGGTAAAGCCAGCGGCGCGGACCTCGGCGGGCGAGCGGGTGTCGGCTTCGTTGGCTTCGGTGGTGGTTTCTTCCCAGCGGAGACCGGCGCGGGCGGTGACGTTTTTGATTTTGGCGGTGCCCATGAAGAAGCCGGCGTCGATGCGTTCGTAGTAGCGACGGCGGCGGGCGACGTAGGATTGGTAGTAGTTGTCGTCGTTGGTGCCCCAGCTTTGGCGGAAGGCGGCGGGGTTATTTTTGTAGAGGTCGCCGATGGCGCGAAGATTGGGCATGAAGACGCTGGCGCCGGAAAGGGAGGTGGCGCTGCCGTCGTTCATGGCGAGGGAGTATTCCCAAGGTGAACGGTAGGCATCCCAAGCGCCACGGGCCGGGATCACGCCGCCGGGAGCGTAGTCGTAGCGTTTGGCGAGTTGGTCGTCTTCAAATTTTTGGATCTGCTGGCGGGTTTTGAGACCGCTCTTCCAAATGACGGGGAGCCATTTGGTGGTTTTGAGGGTGCCGATAACTTCGCCGCTAAAAAGCACGGTGCGGCCGAAGCGGCCGTCGTTGGCGGTCAAGGTCGGGTTGGTGTAACTGGAACCGAGGGCGATGTCGGGGCCGGCGATTTGGGTGAATTTCCAATCGCTGGCGAGCAGCGAGGAGCGCGAGGCCTTATAAGTGATGCCGTT
>CAMDRP010000186.1 GCA_945906965.1 Opitutus sp. GAS368
AACCTGAGTTATGGCAATGCGCTGCTCTCCCAGCATGTCATCTTGCATGAACAGACGGTGGTTTTCGGTCGTGGTTCGCTCGGGGAGAAGGGGTTTCTGTTTGGCGAAATTGAATTTCATGGTCGGCGCGTGCCGATCGTGAATCTGCACCTGCATTATGGTTCGCGTAGGCAACGCCTGCGGCAGATTGATCGGTTGCTCGCATGGTTGCGCGATCAACACCGTTTGCGCCGACATGATTGGGCGGTGCAGCCGATCATCTGTGGCGATTTCAATACGCCGGTCACGGGGGACGACGCGACGGCCTCCTTGCAGAGTCATTTAGCGGACTACGGGGACTATGTTTTGCAGCCCGTTTTGACGCCCACGTTTCCCTCGCTGCTGCCGCGCCGAGCGCTCGATTTCGTTTTTTTACCCTCGGGGTGTCGTCCAATTCACTGCGAAGTGGTGAAGTCGTTGCTTTCGGATCACCGGCCGGTCTTGGTCGAGGTGGAGTTGAAATGAACGTGCGGGGTGATCTTTTGCGGATCCTGAAGTTTCGCTTTGCGCCGTAGGCGGGATTTTGCGGCGATGGGTGTCACATGTCTCGTATCGCCCAAGCTTTTTCCTGTGCCCGTGAGCAAAACCGTGCGGCGTTTGTCGCTTATCTGTGCGCGGGCGATCCGGATTTTAACACCTCGTTGGCCGCGTGTCGGGCCTTGTTGGAAAATGGGGTCGATGTGTTGGAGTTGGGCGTGCCTTTCTCGGATCCGTTGGCCGATGGCCTGACGAATCAACTCGCGGCGCAGCGTGCTCTTGAGGGCGGCATGACGGCAGCTCGCGTTTTTGAATTTGTGAAAAAGATTCGGGAGTTTAGCGACGTGCCCGTGGTGTTTTATACGTATTACAATCTCGTGTTTTCCAATGGCATTGAGGCGTACGTGAAGGCCGCGAAGGCCGCGGGCGTCGATGGCATGTTGGTCTTGGATTTGCCACCAGAGGAGGGCGCGGAATTTTCCGCCGCGGCCCGCGCGCAGGGGATCGACTCAGTGTGCATCGTAGCGCCGACGACCCCAGACGCGCGCATTGCCAAAATCGCGGCTGTGGCGACTGGTTTCATCTATTATGTTTCACGCGAGGGCGTGACGGGCGTGCGGGATCAGGTCGCGGTGGGGATCCCGGAAGCAGTGGCGCGGATTCGCGTGCACACCCAGCTGCCGATCGCGGTGGGTTTCGGTATCGGTACGCGGGCCCAAGTGGCCGAAGTGGCCGCGCAGGCGGACGGAGTCGTCGTCGGCAGTGCATTAGTGAACATCATCAAAGAAAATCTCGCGGCCCGGGAAACTATTGCGCCGGCGCTCGCGGCCAAGGCGGCTGATTTGGTCGCAGGGACGCGGCGTTGAGTGCGATGGGGCGGCGGTCCCGACCTGGCGAATGCGAGGAGCACGGGTTTGCCCCGCTGGGGTGGATCGCCCATCAACTCAGAATGGCATGAAACCGATGATCCATGTTTTGAGCGGTTGCACGGCGGTTGGAAAAACCGAGTGGGCTTTGCGTTGGGCGGAGGCGCATGACGCTGAGATTATTTCCTGCGATTCGCTGTTGTTTTACCGGCACATGGATATTGGTACGGCTAAACCCACGCCGGTGGAGCTGGGGCGGGTGCCGCATCATTTGATTGATGTCGCGGCCGCATCTGAGCCCATGGATATCACCCGTTATATTGCGCTTGTGCGGGCCGCGCTCGAGAGCATCACTGCGCGGGGGCGCAAGGTCTTGGTGACGGGGGGCAGCGGTTTTTATCTGAAAAGTTTTTTTGCACCGGTCGCGGATGAAGTCGCGGTACCAGCGGAGTTACGCGCGGCGGTGGGGTTGCAGCTCGAGCAAGCCGGGATCGGCGCTTTGGTGGAGGAGTTGCGGGCCTTAAATCCGGCAGGATTGGGCGCTCTGGATGTGGATAATCCTCGGCGGGTGACGCGGGCGCTCGAGCGCTGTCGCGTCACCGGTAAGACCTTGGCGGAGTTGAAGGCGGAGTTTTTGGCCCGACCCGGTGCGTTTGCGCAGTGGCCCGTTACCTTGGTGCGGTTGGAACGCGCGCCTGAGGAGGTGAACCTCCGGATCGACGCTCGCGTGGAGACCATGGTGCGAGCGGGCTTGGTCGAAGAAGTGCGGCGCCTACGAGCGGAGGGATTTGAGCGCAATCCCAGTGCGGCGAGCGCGATTGGCTACCGGGAGGTGTTGGCGATGCTTGATGGCAAACTCGCGCCGTCGGCTTTGACTGCTGAGATAGCCCAGAACACGCGGGCACTCGTGCGCAAGCAGCGCACCTGGTTTCGCACGCAGTTGCCGAAGCATCGCGTCGTGCTCCTTGACACAGGTACGGCGGGCGACGTTGAGCTTTTTACTCCTGCAAGTTAACGCCGCAGGAGCCGAGCGAAGATCATGACGTGCGTCGCGATCAGCAGGGGAATGACAAAAAGCGGGAGCAGGCTCAGGGGTAAGTGGGTGAGCGCACGAAGTTGGGGCGGATGGGCAGCGTAGATGCGGGCGGCCGACACCGTCACAAGCATGATATCAATCAAGCCGATCAAATTCCAGCGCGTGAGGTATTGGCGCTGGCGCGCAGGATCTAGGGGGACGGCGATCAAGCCGACCGCCAGCAAAGCGACGATGAGTTCACCGATGCCCGCGGGTACGGCGAAGGCGTAGGGGAGGTCTCCGCGGTAAAATAAAAATATGAAATAGGCGCCAAAAAATCGGGTCAGATGCAACGGGACGAGCGTGAGTGGATCGAGGTTATCGAGCCAATCGCGTAGGCCGGGCAGGCGAAAATAACCGTAAAGCGCGAGGGCGGACAGCCCGAGAATGAGGACGGGGAGCGCGATCGGGGTGAGGCGTTGCAGGATGAGATAATAGCCTCCGACGATAGCGGCGGAAAACCAGAGCCAGAGAGCGACACGGACAATGAGGGCGGGGCGCGGCATGAGGAAAATATACTTAGCTTGGCGGTGAGCGTGGCGCGATGAAAAGTTGCATGAAAAAGGCGGGCCTTGGGCCCGCCTAAAAAAGATACGACTAATGCGAGTCGCTTATTCGGGGAGGCCGATTTTGTAGCGTTCGAGCGAGCTGCCGTCGATGCGATGTAATTCGGCGAGGGCGACGCGCAAGCTGACCTTGGCTTGGAGCTCGTTGACGCGGGCGGCCTCGAGGTCGTCCTGGGCTTGGAGGACGAGGCGGCTGGTGGAGAGCCCGGCGTCGAAGCGGGCTTTTTGGAGCTCGTATTGCTTGTTGCTGAGTTGGGTGGCTTTGCCGGCGATTTCGACGGTGGCGATATTGGTCTCAACGGCCCGCACGGAGATGCGTACATTAACGAGGAGGGTCTGATCGAGCTGTTGGAGGCGGGTCTGTTGTTG
>CAMDRP010000187.1 GCA_945906965.1 Opitutus sp. GAS368
CCTCGCGCCAACCCGGTACGTCGTAAATTTGCGCCGCGCCGCCTTTCACGGCAGGCATTAAGATAGTCTTTGCTGAAACCCACTTCAGTAAGTCGATCCGCCGGACCATAATTTTCGAAGTTGTAAGTCGCGAGCGCTAACGTCCCGGGCTATAAAACGTGGCTGCCCGCGTTTAACCCAACCGAAAAAAACCGCAAAACGCCACTGCTTCATGATCATTAACTCGGCGGACTGAGCAGCTGGGATTGTACTTAACTCTGCTGCAGTGCGCGCTCGCGCTCAACTAGAGTCGGATGCGAATAATAAAAGGCGCTGAACCACGGATGCGGCGTGAGATTGGTCAGGTTTTTCTGCGCCAGCTTTCGCAAAGCACCGATCATCGGCTCCACCTTTCCCATCGCATCTCGAGCAAAGGCATCGGCCTCATATTCGTGTTTGCGCGAAAGCAAATTCATCAACGGCGAAAACCAAAATGTGACCAAGCCGCTCAACAACCCAAACAACAGAAACGCCGGCGCCAACTCGCCGGCTGGAAAGCCAAACGTGAGATTAAGCCAGGGGTTACGGGCTAGCCATGCAATCACCGCGAAAGCGGCGAACATCGAGACCGCGCTCAACGCGATCATTTTGGGAATATGCCCACGTCGATAATGCCCGATCTCATGCGCCAAGACTGCCTCGAGTTCCTCGGCGCTGAGTTGCGCGATTAACGTATCAAAAAGCACGATCCGGCGAAACCGCCCAAAACCAGTAAAAAAAGCGTTGGAGTGCCCCGAACGTTTGCTGCCGTCCATGACTTGAATCGCAGCCGCGCGAAAACCCGTGCGATCCCCAAGAGCCATCAACCGCGTGCGCAATTCTCCTTCGGGCAAGGGCGTCAATTTATTGAACAGTGGCAAAATGAGTTTCGGATAAAGAATCAACATCAGCAGCTGGAAACCAAAAATCAGGCCGAAACCCCAAAGCCACCACGTTTGGCCCACCCAGCCCACCAGCGACAACAAAGCCCACAAAAGGGGGAAACCGATTATCAACATCAGCACAAAGCCTTTGATTTTATCGGAGACCCACAGACCGGGCGTGCTTTTATTAAAGCCAAATTTGGCCTCTAAGCGGAACTGCGACCACCACTCAAATGGGAGCGCAGGAATCGAAAGCAGCACGCCCGTCATCAAGATGAAGAGCGCATCGTCCCAGACGGCCCCCGGTGCGCCCCAAGCCGCAACGTGGACGAAAAGCAGCGGCAACACTCCGCCAAACAGCACGAGCGCAAGGACGAGCGTGTCGAAAATTTCACTAAGCGCACCAAACCTCGATTTTTCCAACGTATACGCGACCGATTTTGCATAAGTCGGCGCATCCATGATCGCCGCTACGGCCGGCGGAGCGGAACCTGCATGACGTCGCACCTCAGCTCGATTGAGAGCTGAGAGCAGGAGTTCACCCGCGAGACGAACCACCATCAACAACGCCGTAACGACTAGGACAAGATACATAAGTCACCACTGCACGCGTTTCCGCGCGCGCTGCCAGTCCAAAGATGCACGCGGGTGCGATTAAGCCTTTAATTCCACCACAACCTGAATTTCGGTCGTGGAGCCGCGCGGCAGACCATTCACCGCGACTGCGGCGCGCGCATGTTTGCCCGCTTCGCCGAAAATTTTCACGAAAAGATCACTCGCGCCATTAATCACCGCCGGGCTTTCGCTGAAACCATCGACGGCATTCACGAAGCCGCTCACGAAGACAATCCGAGCGACTTGATCGAGCGAGCCGACGGCGGCCTTGATATTGGCTAGCGTATTTAAGGCGCAAATCTCGGCCGATTTGTTCGCCGTCTGCACGGTCTGTTCTTTACCGACTTGGCCGAGATGGGTCACCTGGCCGTTGAGGGCGCTGATCGTACCGGCGCAGTACAGCAGATTGCCGGTGCGGACCGTCGGCACATAACTGCCCGCGGCGGCGGGGGGAGACGGGAGCGTGAGACCGAGTTCGGCGAGTTTGGCTTCGGGATTCATCCAACGAAAATCACGGTGACCGACCGCATTGCCAAACATTTTAGTGGGGGGCTCGAGGCAAGAATTCCGTCGTCGCGACACTATCCGCCGAAGGCGCTTCGCGCAAAATTTTCAACTGCGACAATTTATCAATCTGCTCGCGGATGCGCTGTAGATCGATGCGACCGATGTCTTCACCGCGCGTCGTGTCACCGCGGACCAACCCGCGCACGCGCATCTCGTCTCGAGAAAATTCCAAAAAGGCCTGCGTCATTTGCGCATTGCGCTCCAATATCAGCGCATGAGCCGGGGCTGGATCGCCCTCGAGATAATCCTGCCAACCGCGGATCGAAGCGGCGACAAAAGCCCGCACCACATCCGGTTCAGCCCGCGCTAATTCACGCCGACAAAAAATCGTGTGGTACACATCAAGCCCGGCCGCTCGCAGCGGCAACGTGCGGATTGCCACCCCTTTTTCGCGAGCCAGATACGGCTCATTGGTCACTAATCCTTGTTGGATCGCCTCGGGATCGCTGAAAAATCCAGCCAGACCGTAATTCTGCGGGCGCAACGCAAACTCGATGCCTCGACTTTTTTTCAGCCATGGAATCCAGGCCATCCCAATCGACGCTGTGACGGTGCGACCAGCAAGGTCCTCGAGCGTTTTTACCGGACTAGCCGCATGCACGAGCAACACCTGTGAATCGTGCTGCAACACCGCCGCGACCATCACCACGGGCAATCCTTGGCTGGCCGCCACAATTAGATCGTCGCTTCGATTCATCCCGAAATCCGCCTGCCCTTTTGCGACGCGCAAATTGATACCTGCGCTAGGTCCACCGGGCAATAACTCTACCGTTAAACCGGCTTCGCGATAAAAACCTTTGGCCAAGGCCTGATAAAAGCCGCCGTGTTCCGCCTGGGGAAACCAATCCGTCTGTAAGGTCACGGGTCGCAGCGCCAGTCGTGGCTTGGGATCCTGCGAACGCGTACAACCCGGCCCTAATAGGCCCAGAGCCACGATCCCACATAAAATGACACCCGCGCGCATTCGCCCACTTTGCTCGCTTCGCTAGGCCTTCGGCGAGCTTAACTCCCGAAGCCCGGCTTAAACGTTTACGCCGATTCCGCGCGCCGCGTTGACGCAAAAAATAGCCTCTTTTTCCGCCGCGCTCAAGCC
>CAMDRP010000188.1 GCA_945906965.1 Opitutus sp. GAS368
TGGTTCCAAGCGAGCCAAGCCACGCTCGGCTGGGAGGTCATCCCGCGCCGCGTCGAAGATCACGGCGGCGGCCTCGCGCGCGTCGACGGCCGCGTGCGCCTCGTCGAGGGCCTCGCGCTCCCGCGAGAGTCCGACGAATTCAATCTGACCTATTATAACACTAACACGTGCTGGATCGACATAGACCGCCTACTCACGCTTTTCGGGCTCACCCGCGCCGAACTTGTCGACACCGAGCGCACCGCCGCCGCTGTGCGCGCGATCGCGGCGCGCGTACCTACCTACGTGACGCTCAAAGAAGTCAAAAAACGCTGGGGCCATGGCCAAGAAGACGTTTATCCCGTCGCTCAATTCGAAAAACTCTGGGGTGACATGACCGGCCTCGCTGAATGCGCCAACGCCTTTGCCGCCGTGCCTCGCGCCCGCGGCCAACAACTCAAAGACCAAGCGCAACTCGACGGCTGGGCCCGCGACGGTTCTGCCGCCGGCATCGACGCCCTCTGCGCTTGGTAAACTTCGCGAAGCTACGCGAAACCCCTTGCCGTCGTCCCGCGCGCGGCGTTGAACCGCAGCTCCATGGCCATGCGTTTTTCCATTCTCGGTAGCGGCAGCTCCGGCAACGCCGCCCTGCTGGTCACCGAGGGCGCGCGCATCCTCATCGACGCCGGTTTTTCTGCGCGCAAACTTGAGCAACTCCTTGCAGCCGTCGGCGAATCGCTCGCCCGCATCGACGCCATCTTCCTCACCCACGAACACGGCGACCACGCCGCAGGCATTGAGGGGCTGAAAAAATACCCGCAACTGCGTATCTTCGCTAATCCCGCGACCGCGCGCGCCGTCCAAGCCAAGCTGGCTCCCGCGCACAAACCCGAATGGCAACTCTTCGAGACGGGCGCGCGCTTTCGTTTTCTCGACTTGGAGATCGAGAGTTTTGCTGTGCCGCACGACGCCCACGATCCCGTCGGCTTTCGTTTCACCGCTGGCCAGGAAAACGATCTTTTTTCACCACGGCGCTCCCTCGTCTTCCTCACTGATCTCGGCCACGCCCCACAGCACATCCGCGAACACCTCCGCGCCTGCGACGTCGTCGTCGTCGAGGCCAACCACTGCCCAGAACTCCTCAAAGCCGACAACAAGCGCCCTTGGGCCACCAAGCAGCGCATCAGCGGACGCCACGGACATCTTTCGAACGAAGCAGTGCGCGAGCTCCTGGCCTCAGTCGCCAGTCCGCAATGGCGTCGCATCTACCTCACGCACCTCTCGAGCGATTGCAATTCCCGCCCCGCGGTTGAAAACGCCCTCGCCGCCCTTCGCGCCGACCTGGCCGGATGTGAGTTTACTGTCGTATGTGCGGGCGAGAGCACGCCGTTTTACGAACTCGCCTGAGCGCAGGTCCCACGGTCGACCACTTTGTCACATTTTTATCACCTAAACTGAAATGTGAGGGCTAGCATTCGGCGCGAAGATTGCTTTGTATGGCTTTTGCCATGACTCAAACGCAGCCTGTTCTCCGCCGTACCAAAATCATCTTCACTCTTGGTCCCGCTACGGAGAGCGAGGAGATGCTCGAGAAACTCATCCTCGGCGGTGCCGACATCGTCCGGCTGAACATGGCCCACGCCAAACATGAGTGGACGCGCACCGTCATCCGTCGCGTCCGCGCCGTGAGCGCCCGTATCGGCCGCGAGGTCGCCATCATGATGGATATCAAGGGTCCCGAAATTCGCACCGGTGACGTCGACGCACCCATCGAGCTCCGTCCCGGCGAGATCTTTGATTTCACCGTCAAGCCCGGCGCCGATCGCGAAAACTCGGAGGAAAGCCGATCCGTCGACGTCAATTATCAAGACCTCGTCAACGACATCGCCGTGGGCGACACCGTCCTCGTCGACAACGGCCTCATCCGCCTCGAAGTCCTCACTAAAGATCACGCTCACATTCGCTGCCGCGTTCTCATTCCCGGAGAGCTCAAATCCAAGCGCCACATCAACCTGCCCGGTGTGAAAGTGAACCTGCCTTCGTTCACCGAAAAAGACCGCGCCGATTCCCTCGTCGGCCTCGAGGAAGGCATTGATTTTCTCGCCCTATCCTTCGTGCGTGACGCCGCCGACATCGCGCTCCTGCGCGACTTTCTCGCGGAGAAAAAATCCCTCGTTCGCATCATCGCCAAGATAGAAGACCAGTCCGCCATCGACAACCTCGACGCCATCGTGCGCGCCACGGATTCCGTCATGGTCGCCCGCGGCGATCTCGGTATCGAGTGCCCGTTCGAGGAACTTCCCGTCATCCAACGCCGCGCCGTTCAAACCTGCATCGCCCAAGGCAAACCCGTGATCATCGCGACGCACATGCTCGAGTCGATGATCACTCAGCCCGTCCCCACCCGCGCCGAGATCACTGACGTCGCCAACGCCGTCTACGAACAAGCCGACTGCGTCATGCTCTCTGGCGAAACCACCATCGGAAAATACCCGATGGAATGCGTGCAAATGCTCGACAAAATTTCCCGCCGGATCGAACGCGAGGAACCCACCCACCGCCGCGATAACGCAGTCTTCACCTCCGAGCGCATGAAAATCATGCACTCCGCGGTGGTCCTCGCCAACGAACTCCCGCACTCAAAACTCCTCACCTTCACCCGTCACGGCTTTATGGCCCACGGTCTCGCCGCGCTGCGCCCGACTCACGCTCCCATTCTTGCGTTCACGCCTCACCTCCCACTCCTGCGTCAACTCCGCCTCCTGCGCGCCGTCGAGCCCTACCTGATGCCGCTCTCCGCCGAGCCCGATGTGACCATTGAAAACGCCATCATCACTCTGCGCCGCCTCGGCCACGTCAGCGTTGGTGACAAAATCATCGTCGTCACCGACATCGTCTCCCAAGACCGCCTCGTGGATGCCATCCAGCTCCGCACGGTCCGCTAAGAACAATCACGCTTGATTTTATTTTTGCCGTCGGACTCTCTCGCGCTTCGTCCATGCGTCGTAAATTCTCACTCATTCTCACGCTCGCCGCGTGGCTTCTCGCCACCGGTAGCCACTGGGATTTGGTGCAGACCTTCGGCTGGGGCCGCATGATCGCGACCTACTCGCAGACCATGTCGTTCGCGCAGGCCGTGGAAAAAACGTTCAG
>CAMDRP010000189.1 GCA_945906965.1 Opitutus sp. GAS368
AACATGGCGGGGATGGCGTTGATGAGATAGTCGAGCGCGATGGTATTCTGCCGATACTTGCCGTCAAAATACTGCGGCCACGGCATCTCGTTTTTCGCGGTGAAGTCGACGAGCGTCTGACGCGCCTTCGCCAGCTTTTGCTCCCGCTCGACCGCAGTGTCGGAGTCGGCAAGCCGGGCATTTTCGAGCGTTATGCCCACGACTTCAAAGCCCTTGCCGTGGTAGGCAGCGTACAGCTTTTTAATGTTGGGAATCTCCTCTTTGCAGGGAGCACACCAAGTGGCCCAAAACTCCACGAGAACAACCTTTCCCCGCAGGTCCCGGAGGTCGACCTTGCGGCCGTCGACCGCGGTGAACGCGAGCTCGATGGGCCGCTTTGCCCGGTCGCCGAGCTGCTGTCGCGCCGCCGCTTCACGAGCGCCCGCGGGCGCGGCGTTGGCCAGCGCCGTGCCCGGATAGGCGGCGAACGCGGCCCACTGCGCCTGAGTCTCTTCGCGGGTGGCGCCGGCGCGTTCCATCGACTTGATGTAGCCGCTGGCGAGGGAGCCCATGAGCGGCTCGTCGGGATACTTGGCCGCGAGCCGGTCCACCTCGGCCTTGACCGCGGCCAACGCGGCGACGCGCTCGCTCGGGGCGGCCTTGGCCGCGGCGTTGCGTAGACCGACCAAGGTCTCCTGTTCGAGAATAAGCCGGTTGGTTGCGGAAATATCCGGCGCCGTGATTCCCGCCTTACGCAGCGCCTGCAGCTTGATCGCCCACTGCGCCCGCGCCGCCTCGTTGAACACGGCGTTGGCGGCTTTTTTACCATCCTCGCGGCCGTTGATGCCGCCGGTCCAGCTGCCGAATTGTTTCACCATCTGCATCACGCAGTCCCAGCGACGGGGATCGGTGGGGTGACGGTCGTAAAAATTTTGGCCCGTCGTGAGAATGCCTTGGACGAACATCATGCCCCAGCGGATGCGCCCCGCATAATCCGTGTCTTTAGGGGAAGGCGCCGGCTGCATCGCCTGTTGAAACGCCGCCCAATCTAAATCGGCGGCTGCTTCGGCTTTGCCCGCCGGCTCCGCGGCCAACACGCACGGCGAAACTAAGGCGATAAGGGAAAGCAGTAGCGAAAGCCGTAGAGGCTGGGGGTTCATCGGAAGGATAGTTCAGAAGTTTCGGGCTGCAGGCGAACCTTCTTGGTGCGCGCGGGCGGTGTCTAGGGCGCGCCTTTTTTTCGTCGAGCGCGAAGGCGCGGGAGCCATAGCTCAGTCAGCTAAAATGACGATCCAACGAATGATAAATCGAAATGGCTAGCACGGCTTCCATCACCTCCTCGAAGTTAGGCGGAGCCTCATTCAAGCGGATCAGGTGGCTTTTAGAATTTCCTCGGGCTTCAAACTCGTGACATCGGTAAATTTCCGAAAATCGCGGTCGTAACTGGCGACGGGCGTCGCACTGTGGGCAGCGATGGCGGCCGCGTAACAGTCCGTAAAATCGGCGTTGAGGCGGGCAAAGCGGTCGAGGGCACCCAAGATCACGTCTTGGTCATCCATTTCGACGCCCTTGTGTAAAATGAGTCCGCGCAATTTCGGACCAACCTCGTGCCGAGGAAAATTGAAGAAAGACCCAAGCACCCAAACGAGTTCGGCGACTGCGACATGAGTAAGGCGCAAACAGACACGTCCCGATTCAGCGAGCACGAACAGTTCTTTGGCCTTGGGAGATTGGGCAGGGTCGTCCGCCAGCAGGAACCGCAAAACGACGTTGGCATCGAGGATGAACGTTTTCACCGCGAATATTTTGCCGCGTAGTGTTTTTGCCGCGCGGCAAGGAGTTCCTCCTTGGTGGGGGGCTTGCGCCCTGACTTGAACACCCCATAAAGCGCTTCCGTAGAAGCGACCGCTGGTTCCAAGAAAATCCGATTCCCTTCGAACTGATAGACCAACTTGTCGCTTGGCCCGATGTGGAGAAACTCCCGGACCTTCGCCGGGATGGTGGTTTGCCCGTTTTGAGAGAGGGTGGAGGTTGTCATGGAGGATTGTGCTTTTCTGTAGGTTGATCAGTATTCTTTAGGTCCGGCCATTGTCAATGGTCGCCTGAATACTGAGCGGGTCCCGAAAACTAGGCCAGGTGGAATGTTAGTTTTGGCTTGGGTTGGTGTAAAATGCTTTTGCCGCCCTCGCCCTCCCGCAATGTGCGGATCTTCTATTCGGTCGTGGGTCTTTTGCCTTTCATGATCTGGGTTCCTTTTAAGGCCGCAGACTAACATTACAACAGGCCCGGATTTCGGGGAACCACCGCAACCCCACTCGGCACGCAAAGAATCGCGGAGCGTACAGAGGTAATCAACGCATCGCCGAACGCACGGGTGGAAGCGGATTCGGGTAAATCGCACCAGTCGGCGGGAAACTTCGTGGGGATTCTGGGGTTCATGCGAATTGTTAGATGGAGATTCGATTTGCAGTACCGCCCTGCCTGCGGCACCCCTGACACTCCGTCATGCTTCGCGCCGTCCTCGACACCAATATTCTGCTCTCCGCTTTCTGGTCGCAGAGCGGTGCCGCACACCAGATTCTGCGCGAACTCTTGGCCGGTCGTTGGATCGCAGTGATCGAGAACCACCTCTCCACCGAGTATGAGGAAATCCTCAAGCGCCACACTGCTGATATCCCGCTGACGTTTGACGAGATTGATCGCGCCCTGGATGGCCTGTGCTTCCTCGCCGAGCGTCGGAATCTCTGCCCCGGCTGGATTCCGGTGTTGCCTGACCCTGACGACGAACCGATCTTACAACTCGCCTTTGAAGCCCGGGTACCCTACATTGTTACCCGTAATGCCCGTGACTTTGCCGGTGCCGAAAGGTTCGGCATTCAGGTGATCTCACCTTCCGAATTTCTCAAACTCATCCGCTCGCAGCCATGACCACTCTCACTGCTCAAATCCCCGATAGCCTCGCTCGCAAGCTCGCCGATCTCGCCGCGGGCGAACACATCGCGGTGGACCAAATCGTCACCTTTGCCCTCGCCTCGCAGGTTGCCGGATGGGAGGTGCGCAACTCCGTGGACGCCCGCGCGCACCGTGGCAGCGTCGATGCCCT
>CAMDRP010000190.1 GCA_945906965.1 Opitutus sp. GAS368
CGCATCGAGGTGCTGCGCGGTCCGGCGACGTTGCTCTACGGCAGCTCCGCCGTCGGCGGCGTGGTCAATGTCATCGACAACCGCATTCCGTCCGCCGCACCCACTACGCCGTTCTCCGGTCGTGCCGAGTTGCGCTACGAATCTGCCGCCCGCGAGCGCACGGGCATCGTCTCTGCCCTCGCCGGCAACGCCACCACGGCAATCCAAGTCAATGGCCTCCGCACCGAGACCGACGACGTTGCCATCCCCGGCTACGCCGATCCCGCCGACCCGAGCCATTACGGCACGTTGACCAACTCCGCGCGCACGACCAAAAACGCCTCCATCGGCGTCACGCGTTTCGGCGCGCTTGGCCACCTCGGCGTCGCCTTCAACGCCTACGATTCGTTCTACGGCGTGCCTGTCGGCGAGCCTATCTCCATCGACCTCAAACAACGCCGCGTCGATCTCCGCGGCGAGCTCACGCAGCCGTTCGCCGGGTTTAAAAACGCCAAGTTCCGCTTCGGCCTCGCCGATTACACGCACGCCGAGATCGACACGTCGACGGGCCGCACCAACACCACCTTCGATAACCAAGCCCACGAGGGCCGCGTCGAGCTCGTCCAAAAAAATCTCGGCGCGCTCAGCGGCACGGTCGGCTACCAAACCACCCGCAGCGATTTCGCCGCCGTCGGCGAAGAGGTCGTCACCCCTCCGAGCCTCACCACCAGTCACGCCCTCTTCGCCCTCGAGTCCTACAAGCTCAGTCCCGCGCTCTCGCTCGAGTTTGGCGCGCGTTACGAATGGCAAAGTATCAAGCTCGGCGAGTTCGACGACGATCTCGCCGCTTACCCCGGTTACGCCGCGGAGTCCGGCGAGAAACGCACCGATCATGGCCTGAGTTTCTCCACGGGAGCCGTGTATTATCCGGCGAAAGATTTTTCCATCGGCTTGTCGCTCTCGGCTTCACAACGTCTCCCCGTCGCGCAAGAGCTCTTCTCCCATGGTCCGCACGGCGGCACCGGTGCCTATGAAATCGGCTCCGCGGGCCTCGACCGCGAATCATCCTTCGGCGCCGAGCTCACCTTGCGCCGGCGCGCCGGCTTCGTCACGGGTTCCGTCGGTGCGTTCGTGAATCGGTTTACCGATTTCGTCTTCGAGCAACGCGATGCGCGGCGCTACTACGCCGAAGCCACGGGCACGTTTGAAGCTTACCCCGCCCACGCCGACGAAGACCTGCTCCCGATTTATCAATTCATCGCCGAGGACGCGCTCTTCTACGGCGCCGAGGCCGAGGTCCAATTCCATCTCATCGATCGCTCCGCCGAACGTCTCCACGTGTCGCTCCTCGCCGACACCGTGCACGCCGAGCAGACAACCGATAACGAGCCGTTGCCACGCATTCCCGCCGCGCGCGTGGGCGTCGGCTTCGCTTACACGCAGTTGCGCTGGTCGCTCGGGGCCGAGGCGCGCCACACGTTCCGGCAAACGCGTTTTGGCCCCGAAGAAACAGAAACCGCCGGCCACACCTTGATCGGCGCCCACGCGAGTTACCACGTCGCGGCGCTCGCGGGTACGCGCGTGGGCCTCGAGCTTTTTGCCCGCGCTGAAAACCTCACCAACGCTGACGCCCGTCTCGCCACATCCTTCCTCAAGGACATCGCGCCGCTTCCGGGCCGCAGCTTCACGCTCGGCGCGCGTCTGTCGTTTTGATTCCTGCTCCAACCTTACCTCTAGGTTCTAGATTCATCCCGGCTCGCTCAGGCGGCCGGGATTTTTTGTGCCAGTTCACTCCCGCCGCCCGCCCCCCCCATCAATTCTCATGACTTTCATTTTGCCTGCGCCACCCGTTACAGCGAAGTTCGACGCCACCCCATGAGCCGTTCCTTCCTCCGCGTCACTTTATTGTCTCTCGGTCTATCTGCCCTCGCGCACCTCCGCGCCGCCGATCCCCGCGGGGATGCGCCCAACGCTCCGCTGCTTTCGCCCGCGCAATCCCAAGCGCTCTTCCACCTTCCGCCCGGTTTCGAAATCCAACTCGTCACCGCCGAGCCCGCTATCCAGAAACCGCTCAACATCGCCTTCGACACCGCCGGTCGCGTGTGGGTCACCGGCTCCACGCTTTACCCGTGGCCCGCGCGCCGCGATGCCCTCGATCAGGTCATCCCGACTTTCAATAAACACTGGACCGAAAACGGCATCGCCTTCCGCGCCGCCTCCGCCCCGCCCGAGCCGGCCGAACACGGCGTCGACTCGATCCGCATTCTCTCCGATTTCGATCCCGCCACCGGTCGCGCCCGCCAGGTCACCACGTTTGCCGAGGGCCTCAACATCCCCGTCGGCGTCCTCCCGCTCCCCCGCGCCCCCGGCGCTAAAGGCGACTCAGTCCTCGTTTATTCGATCCCCGCCATCTGGCGCCTCACCGATACCGACGGCGACGGCCGCGCCGATCTCCGAGAGAAACTCTACGATGGCTTTGGCTTCCGCGACACCCACGGCATGTCTTCCAGCTATTGGCTCTGGCTCGACGGTTGGGTTTACGGCACCCACGGCTTCGCCAACCCTTCTGAGGTCACCGACCGCTCCGGCCGCATCGTGAAACTCACCAGCGGCAACACCTACCGTTTCCGCCCCGACGGCTCCCGCTTCGAACTGGTCACCCACGGCCAGACGAATCCCTTTGGCCTCGCCTTCGACGCCCGCGGCGAGATCTACACCGCCGACTCTCATTCAAAGCCGGTCTACCTTCTGGTCCCCGGCGGCTTCTACGAAGGCATCAGTAAAGAGCACGACGGCCTCGGCTTCGCCCCTACGATCACCACCGATGATCACGGCTCCAGCGCCATCGCCGGCATCGCTCATTACTCGGCCAAGAATTTCCCGCCCGAATTCCAAAATAACCTCTTCAACGGCAACCCCGTCACCCGCCGCATCAACCGCGACCGCCTCGATTGGCGCGGCGCTTCTCCCGCCGCCGCCCGCCAACCCGATTTCCTCTCCAGCGACGACCCCGCCTTCCGCCCCATCCAAGT